>NZ_QTLI01000019.1:0-67034 GCF_003434625.1 Parabacteroides sp. AM17-47 | reverse complement strand
TTTTCCTCTTTTCCTAGAGCGGAAGACGGGGCTCAAACCCGCGACCCTCAGCTTGGAAGGCTAATGCTCTATCAACTGAGCTACTTCCGCAATAATATGTTGCGAATTAAAAAGGTGGGCAGTGATGGATTCGAACCACCGAAGGCGAAAGCCAGCTGAGTTACAGTCAGCCCCATTTGGCCACTCTGGTAACTGCCCCCTTGTTCTTAATTGCAGTGCAAAGGTACGATTTATTTTGAAACCTGCAAGCGTTTAGGCAGAAAAATTTACCATTTTTATTGCGGTAACCGCTGCCTCGTCCCCTTTATTGCCATATCTACCTCCCGCACGATCCTCGGATTGCTGCATGGTGTCGGTAGTTAACAGGCCGAAAATGAAAGGAATATCGTACATTAAATTCAATTCTGTAATGCCTTGCGTAACGCCGGAACAAACGTAATCAAAATGTGGCGTATCGCCTCTTACGACGCATCCCAGAACGATCACAGCGTCTAATTCTTTAGTCTCGGCCAATCTTTTGGCTCCAAAAGTCAGTTCAAAACTACCCGGAACTCGTTTAACTACGATGTTCTCCGGTTTCACCCCGTGCTTTTCAAGCGTGTTGCAAGCACCTTCCAATAACTTCTCGGTAATGTTCTTGTTCCATTCAGCAACTACGATGCCGATGTTCATCTCTGAAGCATCAGGTACGCTGTTGAAGTCGTACTCGGATAAATTCTGATAAGCTGTAGCCATACTTGTCTCTTTAAAAGAAGAGGATGCCTTGTTTGACCGAGACATCCTCTGTTATACTATATAATATACTGTTTATTTATTTTCCTGCCGAAGCACGGGTGATATACTTATCGATATCGGATGCCTCCATGGAAGTGTAATACTTGTCCTTGATAGTCGTGTAAGCCTTTACAGCCTTGTCATACTCTTTCAAGTTCTCGTAAGCGATACCGGCCTTCTTCAAGTAAATCGGGCTGATTACCTCGTTGTCGGCCTCCTTAGCGGCTTTCTCGAAATAGCTGATTCCTTCTTTCGTATTACCCATGTTCACGTAGCAATCACCGATCAAGCCTGTAACCGCCGGAGATACCATTTGGTCCTTTCCGCTGAAAGATTTCAATAAATCGAGCGCCTTCTGTGTATCGCCCATCTTGTAGTAACAGATACCTGCGTAAGCCTTCGCCAAGTTTCCGGCGTCCGTGCTTCCATATTGGTCGATGATAGCCTCGAAACCTTCATAGTCAGCTCCATTGCCGTTTAAAGCCAAGGCGAAAGAATCTCTGGCGAAGTATTGCTCGCCCTTGAACATGGCGGCGGCGGCTTTTTTCTCCAGAGGAACTAAATAACCATGCTTGATTCCCAAAACAGCTCCAACAACGAGTGCGACAGCTATTATACCGTAAATAATCTTCTTTGAATTGTTTTCAATGAATTGCTCCGATTTGGAGACAATCTCTTCTACTTCTAACTCCTTGTTGGTGTCCTTTTCTTTAGTAGCCATAATGTGTTATAGTTATTTATTAATTTTATCGCTGATTTTAAGCCATACCATACGGTTGGCGATTCAAAGCGCAAAAGTAGTTTTTTTTGCTGATATAATCTATACTTAGAAGTATATTTTTTAATTTTGTACGATTAATACGGTTTAGATGATACTAAAGAAGCTTTCTGTTCTCAATTACAAAAATATACTTCAGTCCGAGGTTATTTTCTCGCCCAAGATGAATTGCTTTTTCGGCAATAACGGGATGGGGAAGACGAATCTATTGGATGCTATTCATTATCTCTCGTTTTGCAAGAGTCATGTCAATACGCCTGATAGCCAGATAATAAACAGTGATCAAGATCTTTGCGTGGTGCAGGGTAACTATGATTATGAGGGACGTGAGGAGGAGATTTTCTGTGCCATGCGGCGTAGGCAACGCAAACAGTTCAAACGGAATAAGAAGGAGTACGACAAGCTGTCCGAGCATATCGGCCTATTACCGTTGGTCATGGTCTCTCCGGCTGATGCCGACTTGATCCGGGGGGGAAGCGATGAGCGACGCCGTTTTCTGGACTTAATCATCTCGCAGCAGGACAAGCCTTATCTGCATGCGCTTATCCAATATAATAAAGCGTTGCTCCAACGGAATACGTTGCTGAAAGATCAGAGCATGGATGCCTCTCTTTATGAGGTATTGGAGATGCAGCTGGGTATGTACGGCCAAATCGTTTACGAGAAGCGGAAAAAACTGGTGGAGGATTTTACCCCGATCTTTAATGAGTACTACCAGACGATCTGCGGCTCTGCCGAGGAGGTAGGGCTACATTATATCTCGCAATTGGAGGAAACGGAGCTTGCCGGTAAATTGGCGATGAGCCGGGAACGGGATCGTATATTGGGCTATACCTCTTCCGGTATCCATAAGGATGAGCTGGAAATGACGTTGGGCGGGTACCTGATTCGCCGGGTTGGTTCGCAAGGACAGAATAAGACGTATCTGATCGCCTTGAAACTCGCTCAGTTCGCTTTCCTAAATAAACGGGGACAGACTACACCTATCTTGCTGTTGGATGATATTTTTGATAAGCTGGACGCTAGCCGTGTGGAGCAGATCATCAAACTGGTCAGCGAGAATGGCTTCGGGCAGATTTTTATTACGGATACGAACCGGAAGTATCTGGATGAGATCTTATTGGCTATGAATCATGACTATGCCCTCTTCCGTGTGGAACGTGGCGAGGTACAACCTATGGAGGAATAAGGATGCAGAGAAGAAATACACAGACATTGGGTGAGGTGCTTCGTGACTTTTTCGAGGATAATACCGAGTTGTACGAGAAAATGATGGAGATCCGGGTCCAACGTGCGTGGGGAGAAGTTTTAGGGCCTACGATCATGCAGTACACACGTAATATATATGTACGTGATAAGGTGCTTCATGTCTCATTGACTTCCTCCGTACTTCGTAGCGAGTTGACGCTTTGCCGGGAACGGTTGGTGAAAAGCTTGAATGATTACGCGGGTGCCTCGGTCATTACCAATATCGTTTTTCATTGAGTGTGGCTTTACCATTCGCAATATTACTTACTGGGTCAAGTAACATATACTGCCCAGTCCCGGTAAGTATATATGGCTTGACCCAGTAAGTATATATTCTGCGGAGAGATCAATAGATGGTGTCTTCTGTTATTACGTAATCCATTTTCTTGTCGAGTGGCTCTACCGGGACTTGCGGTATCATCTGGAACCCGAAGCATATGCCAACCTTGGGAGCGTTGAGCGTGGAAAGAAGGCGGTCGTAGAATCCCCTTCCTCGTCCCATGCGGTTCTTGTCTTTATCAAAGGCGACTCCGGGCACGATAATCAAGTCGATCTCATTCTTTGGAACTTCTATGCCGTCCGCCTTAGGCTCTAATATCCCGAAAGGTCCGGGTTTTAAGGATTCCGGTCCTTCGTAAAGAAGCAATCTCAAATCATCACCAACGATCAAGGGCAACAGAAGCTTTTTCTTTTGGTACCATTTCTCGATAAAGCCGGCGGTCTGCACTTCTCCCGCTATAGCGTGATAAAGGGCGATACAAGAAGCCGCTTGGAACAGTTCCGTCTGTTCCAAGTGGTTCATGATCTTATCCGATAGCTCGCACAAGGTAATCCTCGAATATTCTTTCTTTCGAGAGGCCATATCTTTTCGTAGGGCCTGCTTGGCTGTGTAAGTCTCCATTCGCTGATTGTTTTAATAGTTCCGCATTCGGCACGGATTTTCCCTCTTGCAAGATCTTGATCGCACGTAATAAGGTAACGTCATCTTTTAGGAAAATGGGGTAGAAGCCCGCCTCGTCGAAGAAATTCCTTACGATATACGCTTGCAATTGGTTCTCGATTAACTTGCCGGATATATTAATTAATGTGGGACGTCTCTTGATGCCCTTGGTAGCCGCGAAGTTCACGAAATCGGAAAGGAGCGGTTGTTGCTGCAAGTAATTATATAATTCCTCCCAAGTCTTGAATGAGCCTAGTTTCTCCCGATGGCGGTCTGAGTACTCGAGCGCATACAGGTAAAGCACGCCGCTATTTACCACATTAGAGTAGTAAGAGGTAACGCCACTCGTATCACGAGGGATAAAGATATCTGGCATGATACCGCCCCCGCCGTATACGGTACGTCCGCCTACGGTCTGGTATTTTAAGGAATCATCCATCTTGATACTATCGGCCGAGTCAAACTCGCCGTGCATATATCGGTTATAGATATCTTGGTCGTAAGCGTCCGTATTACCCATCTCATATTTCTTCTGGATGCAGCGACCGGACGGCGTGTAATAACGAGCGATGGTCAATCGCATTTCTGAACCGTCGCTCAATGACATTTGAGTTTGTACCAGACCTTTGCCATACGTTCTTCGTCCGATAATCGTACCACGGTCGTTATCTTGAATCGCTCCGGAGAATATTTCACTGGCGGAAGCCGAGATCTCATCGGTCAATACTACGATTGGGGCGTCTTTACAAGTTCCGGTTCCGTTCGCGTATACGTCGGAACGGGGGAACGACTTACCTTCCGTGTAGACGATCAAGCGTCCTTCCGGCATAAACTCGTTAATCATATTGATAGCGGCATCCATATATCCGCCGGTATTACCCCGTAAGTCGATCACGAAAGAGGTACAGCCCGCTTGTTTCAGCTTGGCGATCGCCGTGATGAACTCATTATAAGTATTCCGGGCGAATTTGCTAACCTTGATGTAACCTATACCTTTAGCCGCCTCATAAGAAACATCGACCGAATTAACAGGGACATCTCCACGGGTTACGTCAAAATAGAGCAACTCAGGAGAATTCCCTCGCTGTACGCCTAGTTTCACCGTACTGTTCTTTGCGCCCCGAAGTGTCTTCATGATCTCTCCTTGGTTCTTTTTCTTTCCGGAAAAAATAGAATCATTGATCGAGATGATCCGGTCGAAGGGCAGTAAACCTGCTTTCTCTGCGGGACCGCCGCTAATTACGCTAATCACTAGGATCGTATCGGTTTGCATATTAAATGATACGCCAATACCACTGAAAGAACCTTCCAGCTCCTCATTCACCACGGAAGCGTCTTCCGCGGGGATATATACAGAATGAGGGTCTAATTCACTGAATATTTTCGGGATCGTACTCTCTACCAACTTAGACATGCTAACCGTGTCAACATATTGCTCGTCGATAATGTCCAAGATGGCATTTATCTTGTTGCCGCTGGAGTAGGACCGTTTTTTTCCTTGACTGATAGATAAATAATGGTTCCCAATAAAGATACCTAAAGCGATACTAGCTGCGATGATAACCGGGAGCCATACGGTCAGTCTTTTGTTTTTATCCATAAAAACGTTTTATTTATTCGTTCAAATCTATATAATCTACTATGATACCGGCACGCTTCAATAATTCGCAGCCGTCCGCTATTCGATAATTCTCGGAATAGACCACTCGCTTGATCCCGGATTGTATGATTAATTTCGCGCATTCAATGCAAGGGGAGGAGGTAACATAAATGGTCGCTCCTTTACTGCTGTTCGATGAGGCTGCCACTTTTGTGATGGCGTTAGCCTCCGCATGTAGAACATAAGGCTTGGTGACATTGTTCTCGTCTTCGCAAACATTTTCAAAACCGGCGGGTGTTCCATTGTATCCGTCGGATATGATCATTTTATCTTTTACTAATAATGCGCCCACTTGGCGTCGTTTACAGTACGAATTCTCGGCCCAGATAGCGGCCATTCGCAGGTAACGTTTATCTAATTCGTGCTGTTTTTCTGTTTTCTCGCACATTTGTTTACTCTTTTGTCTTTTAATCCAGACACAAAGGTAGTGATTATTTAGATTTACCGGGCTTATCGCCCGGTAAATTATTACTTCTTAATACCATTACGGATTAATAAGGCGTCTATCGTAGGCTCTTGTCCACGGAAACGCTTGTATAACACGGCAGGATCTTCTGTTCCACCTTTGGATAAGATATTGTCACGGAAAGATTTCGCGACCTCCTTGTTGAAGATTCCTTTCGATTTGAAAACGGAGAAAGCGTCGGCGTCTAATACCTCGGCCCATTTATATCCGTAATAGCCAGCCGCGTATCCTCCGGAGAAGATATGTCCGAAGCTTGTGCCCATCAAGGCTTCCGGTACTTCCGGCATGATTACGGTCGGAGCCCAAGCTTTTTTCTCGAATGCCGCTACGTCACCGTCGAAAGGTTGCTCCAACGTATGCCATGCCATATCCAGCAAGCCAAAGCTTAATTGGCGGCAGCAAAGGTAGCCAGCGTTGAAGTTTGAGGCGTTTACCAAGCTTTGTATCATCTCTTGCGGGATTTTCTCTCCGGTCTGGTAATGAACGGCGATCTGATCTAAGAACTCTTTTTCAGTCAACCAGTTCTCCATGATCTGGGAAGGTAATTCTACGAAATCACGATAAACGCTGGTTCCCGAAAGGCTGGAATATGTTCCTTGCGCTAGCATGCCGTGCAAGGAGTGCCCGAACTCATGCAAGAGTGTGTTCACCTCGTCGAAACTTAACAAAGAGGGCTTCGTGTCTGTCGGACGGGTAAAGTTCATCACGATAACGATCTGAGGACGGCTATCTTTTCCGTCTTTATCTTTGTATTGAGCCTTGATATTGTTCATCCAAGCGCCGGATTGTTTTCCGTCACGAGGGAAGAAGTCCGTATAAAGGATAGCAAGGAACTTACCATCGGCATCGTATACCTCGTAAGCGTCTACTTCCGGATGATAAACCGGGATTTTCTTGTTTTCCTTAAAGGTGATACCGTAGAGCTGGGTAGCTAATCCGAATACGCCTTTCTTTACGTTGCTTAACTCGAAATAAGGGCGAGTCATCTCGTCGTTTACCTTGAAGCGGATATCCCGTAACTTCTCGGAATAATAACTCCAGTCCCAAGGCATAACGGTGATATTCTCTTTCTCTGTACCTAACGCAAATCCTTCTACCGCATTGTATTCGTTGATCGCTATCGGTTTATAAGCTTCGAGTAACTGATTCAATAATTTGTATACGTTCGCTGAGTTTTTAGCCATTGTGTGTTCCAGCGCATATTCGGCGTAATTCTTGAATCCCATCAACTGGGCGATCTCTAGGCGGATATTAACGATCTTTTTGATAATGTCCTTATTGTCGAACTCATCCCCTTTATTTCCTACGCTCATGTATTCACGATACATTTTCTCTCGCAAATCACGCTTGTCGGAATAACGCATGAATGGAATGTAACTCGGAGCCGAGAGATTGAATAACCATCCGTCTTTATCTTTACTTTTGGCTAACATGGCCGCTGCGTCACGAGCACTTTCGGGTAAACCGGATAGTTCGTTCTCGTCCGTTATTAGTAATTCGAACCGGTTTTTATCTTTCAAGGCGTTTTGATCGAACTGCAAGGTTAACATGCTTAGGTCCATACTTAGCTTGCGGTATTTTTCCTTGTCATCTTTATTTAACGTAGCCCCATTCGCTTTAAACGACTCATAAAGGTCTTCCAGCAATTTAGCATCCTCGGTAGAAAGGTTCAATTGTTCTTTTTTATCATAGATTGATTTGACCCGAGCAAGTAGCTTCTCATTTAAGAAGATGTTATTGGAGGTTTGGGATAACTTCGGGGAGACACGTTGCGAGATTTCCATCATCTCGTCGTTAGCCTCTGCCCCTAATACATTAAAAAAAACAGAAGAGACTGTTTCCAATAATTTGCCGCTACGTTCCAGAGCTACTACCGTATTCTCGAAAGTAGCCGGTTGCGGGTTATTGGCGATCTCTTGCACCTCTTTTTCCATTTGCTTGATTCCTTCGTCGAAAGCGGGCTCATAATGCTCGATCTTGATCTTATCGAAAGGAGGGGTCTCGAACGGTGTTTTAAACTTCCCGAAGAAAGGGTTATTCGCTGCGTGTGTCATTTGAATTGCACTTAATAAAATTACTACATTATATAATAACTTCCTCATATTAAAAATTGTTTGTAAATTTCCGCAAAGGTAGGCATTTTAATCACAGGAACATTATAGGCATCTGTTTTTATATTCAGATTGATTTAAAATGAAAAATAGAACATTTCCTATGACTAAACCGAGGCTTGTTTTCGGGGGGCTGTACCTTGATTTTGAGCTTTGATGAATATGATAATAGGATTGATTTAACAAAAATTTATATGTTTGAAAACACTCCTTTAGAGCACCTTTCTTTTTAAAGTCTTGATCTATAAGTTTATCGTAGAAGAAGGATGCCTTTTTTTCTAAATAAATATAAAAGACAGTTTGTTTTTTTAGTTATTAAATAATACTTTTGATTCTCAGAAACGAAAATAATTTCATTTTGATATTAAAGAAAGTAACTTAAAACCCAAATACACATATGAGTTATCTTAAATTTGACAAAACAGTAATGATAAACCTGGAAGAGTCGCTGACTCGTGAGGTGCTTCGAACCAACCGTTTGGGAGCCTATCACTGCACTACTGTTGTTGATTGTAATACCAGGAAATACCACGGACTACTCGTTATGCCTGTGCCTGCGATTGATGATGACAACCATGTGTTACTGTCTTCTTTTGATGAGACGGTAATTCAACATGGTGCCGAATTTAATCTTGGGTTGCATAAATATGCAGGTGATAATTTCAGTCCCAAGGGACATAAGTACATCCGCGAGTATAGCTCAGAGACAGTACCTCGTACGCTTTACCGTGTAGGAGGTGTGATCTTCTCGAAAGAGAAAGTGTTTTCCATGTACGAGAATCGTATCATGATCAAGTACACGTTGGAAGATGCTCATTCCGCTACGACCTTACGTTTCCGTCCTTTCCTCGCTTTCCGTAGTGTGAAGAACTTAACGCAAGCCAATGGTAACGTGAACCAATCTTACGAGGAAGTCACAAACGGAATCAAGACATGTATGTATCCCGGTTATCCGGAACTGTATATGCAATTTAACAAGAAAGTTAAATTTGTGTATGAGCCGTATTGGTACAATGGCATCGAGTATCCGAAAGAACAAGAGAGGGGATATCCTTATCAGGAGGATTTGTATGTTCCCGGATATTTCGAGGTCCCTATCAAAAAAGGTGAGACTATTATTTTCAGCGCTGGCGATAGTGCAGTGGCAACTACCCGCTTGAAGGCACTGTATGAGAATGAGGTCGTAGCTCGTACGCCTCGTACTAGCTTCTTCAATTGCTTGAAGAATTCCGCTCAGCAATTTTATTTTCGTCCCAAGGAAGACGACGCTTATCTATTAGCGGGCTATCCATGGTTTAAAGTACGTGCGAGAGATTTGTTCGTAGCTCTTCCGGGTAGTACGTTGTCTATCGATGATCCGGTTCGTTTTGAGAAGATCATGCATACGGCGATGCCGGCGATGCGGGCGTATATGGAGAATGGGCGTTTCGATGCGGTGATTCGTGAGATCGAGCATCCGGATGTCTTTTTATGGGCGATCTGGGCGATCCAACAGTATGCTAAACATGAGGGCGTTGAAAAGGCACGTGAGCTATACGGCGATTTCGTGAAAGAGGTTATCGATTATATACGGGACCAGAAACATCCCGATATGAAATTGATGGAGAATGGTTTACTTTTCGCTAATGGAAAAGATAAGGCGATTACTTGGATGAATTCTACCGTAAACGGAAAACCTGTCGTAACTCGTTCCGGTTATATAGTGGAATTTAACGCTCTTTGGTATAATGCTCTTTGTTTCTATACGGAATTGATGGGGGGAGTACCTGTCGAGGGTATTGATCCGATTATCAAGTCGATGGATAAATCGTTCCCGGAAACCTTTGTGAACGGGTATAATTATTTGTTCGATTCCGTGAATGGTTCTACGGTAGATTGGAGCGTACGGCCTAATATGATTTTCGCTGTGGCATTGCCTTATTCCCCATTGACGAGGATGCAGAAACGTGCCGTGGTGGATATCGTGACGAAAGAGTTGCTTACCCCGAAGGGCTTGCGTTCCTTGAGTCCGAAGAGCGAAGGATATCGCCCGTATTATGTGGGGCCGCAATATGAACGAGATTTGGCTTATCACCAAGGTACTGCTTGGCCGTGGTTGTTAGGCGCCTATTTGGAAGCTTATTTGCGTGTATTCGGAAAGAGTGGCGTTGCTTTTGCTGAACGTATGTTGATAAGCTTGGAGGAGGAGATGTCATTACACTGTATCGGGACGATCCCGGAATTGTTTGATGGTAACCCACCGTTTACCGGACGTGGAGCTGTCTCTTTTGCGATGAATGTTGCGGCTATCCTCCGTGTTGTGGATTTGTTGAAGAAGTATAACGCCGAATAAAACTAAGTACCATTATGAAAGCATTAATGTTTGGATGGGAATTTCCTCCTCATATCTTGGGCGGTTTAGGAACGGCCAGTTTCGGTTTGACACGAGGCATGGCAATGCAGCCCGATATGGATATTACTTTTTGTATACCGAAGCCCTGGGGCGATGAAGACCAGAGCTTTCTAAAGATAGTGGGTGTCAACCAAGTTCCGATTGTTTGGAAGGATGTTGACCGTGAATATGTGCAGCAACGGGTTTCCAAAGCAGGAATGAACGCTGACCAGTATTATAAGTACAGGGATCATATTTATGCGGATTTCAGTTATCGTCATGTGACTGATTTAGGGTGCCTTGAGTTTTCCGGACGTTATCCGGATAATCTTCTGGAAGAGATCAATAACTATTCGATCGTTGCGGGAGTAATCGCTCGTACGGAAGAGTATGATATCATCCATGCGCACGACTGGTTGACTTATCCGGCGGGTATTCACGCTAAAAATGTGAGTGGTAAGCCTTTGGTCATCCATGTTCATGCTACGGATTACGATCGTAGTCGCGGTAATGTGAATCCGGATGTCTATGCGATTGAGAAGAATGGTATGGACAATGCAGACCATATCATAACGGTGAGTAATTTGACTCGTCAGACGGTGATTGAGAAATATCATCAAGATCCCTCTAAGGTAACGACCGTACATAACGCCGTAGAGCCTTTAAGTCCTGAGATTTTAGCGATCCCAGATAAAAAGGGTGTAAAGGATAAGGTTATTACATTCTTAGGTCGTATCACGATGCAGAAAGGGCCGGAATATTTCGTTGAGGCTGCCGCAAAGGTTTTGGCTAAGGCTCCTTATGCACGTTTCGTGATGGCTGGTAGTGGTGATATGATGGATCAAATGATTCGTTTGGCTGCGGCACGTAATATTTCAGATCGTTTCCACTTTACTGGATTTATGAAGGGTAAGCAGGTCTATGAGGTGTTGAAAGCCAGTGATGTATATGTGATGCCTTCGGTTTCCGAGCCTTTTGGTATCTCTCCGTTGGAAGCCATGCAATGTGGTGTACCCTCTATCATTTCTAAACAATCCGGTTGCGCCGAGATCTTGGATTATGCGATTAAGGTGGATTATTGGGATATTGAGGCGTTAGCGGATGCCATGTATTCTATTATTACTTATCCTGCCATGCATGAGTTCTTGAAAGTGGAAGGTAAGAAAGAGGTGGATAATATCAAATGGGAGTATGCCGGACAAAAGGTTCGTCGTATTTACGACAATGTGATAGGTAACAAATAAATTAACGACAAGACAAAAATAAAACAAACAATATTATGAAAACGATCTGCTTTTATTTTCAAATACATCAGCCGTTCCGTTTAAAAAGATATCGCTTCTTCGATATAGGTAACGACCATTACTATTACGATGATTTCCAGAATGAGGAGATTATCCATCGTATAGCTGAACAATGTTACTTGCCGGCAAACCGGACTATTTTGGAGATGATTAAGACCAGTGGTGGTAAGTTTAAGGTAGCGTTCTCTATTTCCGGCGTAGCGTTGGAGCAGATGGAGATTTATACTCCGGAAGTGATCGATAGCTTTAAGGAATTGGCGGCTACGGGGAATGTGGAATTCTTGTCTGAGACTTATGCTCATTCTCTTTCTTCCTTGGGAGATCCGGAGGAGTTCAAGCATCAAGTAAAGAAACAAGAAGATAAGATCAAGACTTTATTCGGGGTTAAACCGAAAGTGTTCCGTAATACGGAGTTGATTTACTCGGATGATATTTCCGCTATGGTTTCTGAGATGGGCTATAAGGGGATGTTGACGGAGGGTGCTAAGCATATCTTAGGTTGGAAGAGTCCGAACTATATGTATTCTTCTTGCGTAGCTCCGAAGTTGAGTTTATTATTGAAGAATGACCGTTTCAGCGAGGATTTATCGAACCGTTTCAGTGATTATAGTTGGAATGAGTATCCTTTGACAGCCGATAAGTATATGTCATGGATCGCTGCTACTCCGGATTCAGAGCAAATCATTAATTTGTTTATGAATTATGAGGTGCTGGGATCTTTGCATCCAGCTTCAACCGGTATTTTTGAGTTCTTCAAGGCTTTGCCTCGCTTTGCCGCAGATAAGGGTATTAGTTTCTCTACTCCATCGGAAGTATTTACATTGATCAAGCCGGTAGATTCTATCTCCGTTCCTTATCCGATCTCTTGGGTAGATGAGGAGAGAGATTGTAGTTCTTGGTTAGGAAATGTATTGCAGCAGGAAGCATTCCGTAAGATTAACGAGATCGGTGAGCGTGTTCGTTTGTCTCAGACTCGTCGTATCCGTCAGGACTGGTACTATCTGCAGAGCAGTGACCATTTCTATTATATGAGTACAAAGCATATGGGACAGGGAGGCTTTAGCCCTTACGATAATCCGTATGACGCATTTAATAACTATATGAATGTTCTTTCCGATTTCATTGTTCGTGTGAATGCGGAATTCCCGGAAAACATAGAGAATGAGGAATTGAATTCATTGCTTTCTACGATTAAGAATCAAGGAGAGGAGATCGAGAGTCTACAGAAAGAATTAGATAAATTAAAAAAGAAGGCGGCGAAGAAATAAGTCGTTAATTGATTTGACTAGACTATTTTTGGAGAGTGACGGGTCCTTTAGGGGGCCCGTTATTTTTTGCTTTGGAACAGTGCATAAAAAAAGCGAGATGTTCTTCTTCTCGCTTTTTTTGTATGAATACTTTTTATTATCTGGCATATTTACATGAAGTGATACCGATTTTCATTACTTCTTCATCTTTCCGTATTTTTACTCCTGAAGGGGCCAAATAGTTCGTGATTGCGGTTGTGATTGTTTGTACGCTACCATAATTGTTACTTTGGGTATAAGTCCAATCAACCGGTATGATAAGTAACGCCATATCTTTATCCGGATCTTTCTCTATCTGATATTTCAATAAATTGGCGAGATTCGGGAAAGAGTAAGTGCGAGTCGTCTCATTGTAAGCTTCCGATAAAAACGAGGTTACATTATTGTTTATCTGGTTGCCCTCAAAGAAACTTTTTACCGAATCCTCTGGCAATATTAATAGATAAGGAGGAGGAGCCAATGCATATTGCCAATCTTCTTGCGGCATCGCTTTTAACTCGAGTGGTAAATTATTCACGATACGCTCTTTCATGATCGGAGTGATTTCCTTTGTCGGAAGAACAATGCGTGTACAAACGCCGGCAGGAGTCTTAAAGAATGCATAGCTGTCGTTCGGTTGTAGCAATTGACTCATATCCGTATTTTTGAAACGACTTAGCTGAATAACCTCTTTAGTGACGGAGAAAGCTTCCCACGTGGTTATTAAAGAGTCTTTTCCTGCTGTGCTTTTAACCGCATAATTATAATATATCTTAAGGACAGAGCTAGCCACGGACAATATATTACCACTACCGAAGGTAGTTGTTACATAAAGCCCCGGGAAAAACTCATTGAAAGTTTCTTGATTCTTGAATGTACCCGGATTATTAATCGTTTCATCATAAAATTTTTGTCCGAACTCAGTAGGCATTTTAATGCTTACATGAGGGCTGTAACCATCAGAGTTTCTAAGGGAGTCGGATATACTTGTGTTATAAGCTGTATAAGCTTGAGCACCCATTGACTCTTGCATATTGCAATATTGCTTAGGGTCAATATTTGTATAAAAATTCTTTTGTAATGGACTTGTAATTTTAAAGATCTCCGCACGCATAGGCGCCAAGGAGTCTCCTACCCATACACCGTTTTTATTGGAACCATTATAATATATATTGAATTCCACCGAATCAATTTTTCCCTCATAAGGTGTATGCGCAAATTGAAAATCACTCGGACAATAGAATTGGCACATATAATCCGATACAAGGTTACCATACAGCGGATCGTAGAGTTCACCCAACTGGGCGCTAGTAGACCTTGCGTAAATAGAATCTAATTGCACCGTAGTGGCTTGTATCTGGAACGTGTCCATATATACTGCAATTGTATCGTCGCCTGGCTGAATACTTGTTCCTATCGAACTAAAATCATCATTACACCCGGCCAAAATGCTAGCACCAAGGCCAAGTCCAAGTATTAAAAGCTTGATTTTCATTACTACATTTATTATTTCGTGTTAGAATCCAATACCACGTCGTAGAACTTATTGAACTCGTCCATATAAGTTTCCGGTGACTGATAGGGAAGGAAAGGAGTATCTTTCTTGGCAGAGATATAATCAAGGACTTCTTGATTGATCGTCTCGCTACCTTGGATTACACCATCAGCGAAATCAATCGCTAATTTGGTTAAGGCCACAAAACTTGTATCTGCCTTGATTAACTTCAAGTCAGCTTCTTTGGCTCCGTCCGCCTTCAGTTTTGTCGCGAAATCTTTGTTTAGCGGGTTCTTGAAGTCATCGTTGTAGATCGAATAAACGATTTTCGCGTTACGCAGGCACGGGTCATCGGCATACATTCTCTTGATGTAAAGAGCCGTTAACGCTGACATCCAGCCATGGCAATGGATTACATCAGGAATCCAACGCAATTTTTTTACGGTTTCCAATACTCCGCGTACATAGAAGATCGAACGATCGTCATTATCTTCATACTCATTTCCATTCTCATCGCTGACCGTGGATTTCCGTTGGAAGAAATCCTCGTTGTCAATAAAGTAAACCTGCATCCGGGCCGATTGAATGGATGCTACCTTAATGATCAGAGGATGGTCCGTGTCGTCAATAATAAGATTCATACCAGACAGACGGATAACCTCGTGCAACTGATTGCGGCGCTCGTTGATATTTCCGAATTTTGGCATGAATGTCCTGATTTCGCGACCACGCTCCTGAATTCCTTGCGGCAAATTTCTACATATTGTCGCGATCTCGGATTCGGGAAGGTAGGGAGTGATTTCTTGGGCTATAAACAAGATTTTTTTTGCATCCATTCTGTAAACTAGTTTTATAAAGACGCTACAAAGATACGAAAAATCTTTTATTTACGGTAATTATTTAGTTGCTTTGCACCGTCAATTAAGCATCTATCTGATGAAAATAGTAAATAGTATTAAAGATTTGAAGGCTTATCTTGCTGAGGCAAAGCAGGATAATAAGAAAATTGGCTTTGTTCCTACCATGGGAGCACTGCATAATGGACATCTTAGCTTGGTACAACATTGCGTGAAAAACAATGATGTATGTGTAGTCAGTGTTTTTGTAAATCCAACCCAATTTAATGACAAACACGACTTGGAAACGTATCCCCGTACGTTGGAGGCTGATTGTGTGTTATTAGAATCTGCCGGCTGTGACTATGTATTCGCTCCCTCTGTAGAAGAGATGTATCCGGAGCCAGATACCCGTACGTTTGATTTGGGAACGGTATCTGAGGTAATGGAAGGCGCTAAGCGTCCGGGGCATTTTAACGGTGTAGCGCAGGTGGTAAGTAAATTGTTCTATATCGTGGAGCCGGATAACGCTTATTTCGGAGAAAAGGATTTCCAGCAGATCGCTGTGATCCGGGCGATGGTGAAACAATTGAATATCCCTGTAACGATCAATGCTTGTCCGATCGTTCGTGAGGGCGATGGCTTGGCCTTGAGTAGCCGGAATACCCGTTTGACACCGGAACAACGTCAAAAAGCTCCGTTAATTGCTCGTACGTTAAAAGAAAGTACTACCTTTGTGCCCGGAAAAAGCGTACAAGAAGTGATTGACTATGTTGTCAATACGATTAATAGCGATCCTGTCATGGAAGTTGAGTATTACGAGATCGTAGATGGCAATACGTTAGAGTCTATCAAGAACTGGTCGGATACCGATTATCCGGTAGGTTGCATCACGGTATATTGCGGAGAGGTACGTTTGATCGACAATATCAAATACTAATTATAAGTCATACATGTTTATAGAGGTAGTAAAGTCAAAAATTCACCGGGTAACGGTAACGGAAGCTAACTTAAACTATATCGGTAGCATCACTATCGACGAGGATTTGTTGGACGCCGCTAATTTGATCGCGAACGAGAAGGTCTCGATCGTGAATAATAATAACGGAGAACGTTTTGAGACGTATATTATCAAGGGCGAACGTGGCTCGGGAGTGGTTTGCTTGAACGGAGCGGCTGCCCGTAAGGCTCAACCCGGAGATATTATAATCGTTATGTCGTATGCCATGATGGATTTCGAGGAGGCGAAAACATTCAAGCCTTCCGTGGTATTTCCCGATACGGCGACAAATAAGTTGATATAGCAGACGCTAGGCTTTGTAGAGATCTCTAATCATAAGAAAAGCTCGTCGGGATGCGGCGGGCTTTTTTTATCTTCATAAATTTAAGTAATAAGCGAGTTATGTACACGAACAGGAATATATGGAATGTTAGCTACCCGATCTTTTTGAGCTTGTTGGCGCAAAACGTGATAAACGTGACTGATACGGCTTTTCTAGGTAGGGTTGGTGAAGTCGAGTTGGGGGCTTCCGCTATGGGAGGACTTTATTATATCTGCGCTTTTACGATCGCCTTTGGTTTTAGTACGGGATCTCAAATCGTGATTGGCCGTAGAAACGGAGAGGGACGTTATGACCAGATAGGGCCTGTCATGATACAAGGCGTTTTCTTCCTATTGTCGCTGGCTGCTATATTGTTCTTGTTTTCTCGTTTTTTCGCGGGAGATGTGATGCGTGTATTGATTTCTTCGGACGCTATCTTGAATGCCACGGAGGAATTTTTGGATTGGCGTGTGTTTGGCTTCTTCTTCTCTTTCGTGAACGTGATGTTCCGGGCTCTTTTTATTGGTATTACCCGTACAAAGGTGTTGACATTGAACGCTGTCTTGATGGCAATGACGAATGTCTTACTGGATTATCTTTTGATTTTCGGACA
Source organism: Parabacteroides sp. AM17-47 (assembly GCF_003434625.1). Taxonomy (NCBI): domain Bacteria; kingdom Pseudomonadati; phylum Bacteroidota; class Bacteroidia; order Bacteroidales; family Tannerellaceae; genus Parabacteroides; species Parabacteroides sp. AM17-47. The sequence goes on along the minus strand of NZ_QTLI01000019.1, from coordinate 49,830 downwards.
TGCCGGATTCCCAAAGATGGGCATTCAAGGGGCGGCTATCGCTTCCGTCATAGCCGAGGCGGTATCGATTCTCTTTTTCGTGGTTTACACGAGACTTACCGTAGATATACGTAAATATGCGCTTAACCAGATTCGTTCTTTCGATTTTGGCTTGTTGAAACGGGTGCTGGATATTTCCGTGTTCACGATGCTGCAATATTTCTTGTCTATCGCTACTTGGTTTATGTTCTTTATCGCTGTGGAGCATTTGGGGCAACGGGAGTTGGCGGTGGCGAATATCGTACGTAGTATTTACGTCGTGATGTTGATTCCCGTTAATTCCTTAGCGACCACGACAAACACGTTCGTGAGTAATAGTATCGGGGCGGGAGCGATCAATCAAGTTATGCCGACTATCAGGAAGATCTGTAAGTTATCGTTGGGCATTATGGTCGTGTTTGCCGCTATTGTCAGTTTGATGCCGGGATGGGTCGTGTCTGTTTATACGAATGACGCTTCATTAGTGGCGGCCTCGGTTCCATCCGTCTACGTGATTGTCGGTTCTTTATTGATCGGATCGGTAGCTAATGTGGCGTTCAACGGGGTGTCGGGTACGGGAAATACACGTTCTGCGCTTTTTATGGAAGCGGCGGTATTGATTCTGTATGTGCTTTTTGTATATGTCGCGGGGATACGTTTGCGTTTGTCGGTAGCCGTATGCTTCTTGACAGAGGCTATTTACTATAGTGGATTGCTCGTCGCTAGCGTAATCTATTTAAAGAAAGCCTCTTGGCAAAATAAGAGAATATAAGTATATGAGGGGAAAAAAACACGTACGTCTTTTTTCGAAAACACGTACGTGAATTCTGAAAAACATGTACGTGTTTTTTTGAACTGTGAATATTGGGAAATTGTTCGTATTTTTGTATTGTAATCAAATAAGAAAGGTAACTCATGTCCACGAAGCAATGTGAAGATATGTTGGTAGGAAAAGGAGTACGGCCTACTGCCGCACGGATCCTTGTCTTGCAAAAATTATCAGAACGAACCAGCCCGGCTTCCCTGTTCGAATTGGAGGCGGAGTTGGAGACGTTGGATAAATCGACCATTTCCCGTTCATTGGCCTTGTTATTGGAACATCATGCGATCCATTCTTTCGAAGATGGTAGTGGCTCTATAAAATATGAGATATGCCAGAGCCGTTCGGAGACATGCCCAGTGGGTGATAGGCATATTCATTTTTTCTGCGAGGTATGCCGTAAAACCTCTTGTTTAAATAATATCAAGATCCCGGTCGCTCAATTGCCGGAAGGATATATAATGGATACCATTAATTATACGGTAAAGGGTGTTTGCCCATTGTGTAATAAGCGACGTTTTCAGAAACCCTGATAATTTGCAATCAAGTTGCAACTCCCTTCTCTTACCTTTGTACCGTAATCAAGAAGTAAATAATTAAAATAGATAAGATTATGAGTACAACATGTGGATGTGAACATTGCCATTCGCACGGAAGTTCCGGTTTATGGATGCCGACGGTTTCTTTCGTTTTGTTGGTGATAGGACTTATCGGGAAGTACTCGGGGATAAGTTGGTTTGCTGAGTCTTGGATAGAGGCTATTTGGTTTCTGGTCGCTTTTTTGCCGGTAGGACTTCCTGTTATGCGAGAAGCTTGGGAAGCGGCTTTGCGGAAAGACTTTTTTAGTGAGTTCTCGTTAATGGCGATCGCCTCGATCGGGGCGTTTTGTATTGGGGAGTATCCCGAGGCCGTAGCCGTGATGCTTTTCTATACGGTAGGAGAGAGGTTGCAACTTCTAGCCGTGAATAAAGCTTCGAAGAATATCAGTGACTTATTAGATGTCCGGCCGGAACGAACGGATGTATGGCGGACGGGTACATATATGAATGTATCTCCGAAGGATGTGAAAGTAGGCGAGCGGATCGAGGTGAAGCCCGGCGGACGTGTGCCTTTGGATGGCGTTTTATTGGAAGCCGAGGCACAGTTCGATACCTCGGCATTAACCGGGGAAAGTATGCCTCGTTCTATCCGTGAGGGTGAGGAGGTGCTTGCCGGAATGATCGTGCAGGGGCAGGCGGTACGTATACAAGTGAATCGGCCGTACGAGCAAAGTGCCTTGGCCCGTATTTTGGCTTTGGTGAAAGATGCCTCGGAGCGGAAAGCGCCGGCGGAATTGTTTATTCGGCGTTTCGCACGGATTTATACCCCAATCGTGATTCTTCTGTCGTTTCTAATCGTGTCGGTTCCTGCTTTGGTAGGGATGGTGACGCCTTCTTTCCAGTATGTTTTCTCGGATTGGTTATATAGGGGATTGGTTTTCTTGGTTATTTCTTGTCCTTGTGCCTTGGTTATAAGTGTTCCGCTCGGGTATTTCGGTGGTATAGGCGCCGCTTCTCGTGCCGGGATATTATTTAAGGGCGGTAATTATTTAGATGCGATCACACGGGTAAATACGGTAGCGTTCGATAAGACCGGTACATTGACTACCGGGCGTTTTGAGGTCACAACGGTGGAAAGCACGGAGATCCCGGTTTCTGATCTTTTGAGTATTTTGTTATCAGTAGAGCGGAAAAGTACCCATCCGGTAGCGCAGGCTGTAGTTCGCTATGCGGAAAAACAAGATAGCGTGCCGATGGAAATCACTGACATGCGGGAATTGGCAGGGCATGGTGTCGAGGCTATCGTGAACGGTCGGCAGGTGCTTGTCGGTAACATTCGTTTATTGGCCGAACGTGATATTCCTGTCCCGAAGGAATTATCCGATAGTGTTTCTACCGTGGTGGTTTGTGCGATCGATGGGAAATATGCGGGGCATCTTCTCCTTTCGGATACCTTGAAGAAGGATGCCGTGGATGCGATTCGTCGGTTAAAGGATTTGGATGTTAAAGATATTTGCTTGTTATCCGGGGATAAGCAAGAGATCGTGAATCAATTCGCTGAGCGTTTGGGTGTCGATAAAGCGTATGGTAATCTGCTGCCGGAGGATAAAGCCGCTTATATAGAGCGATTAACGGCGGAGCCGGATAAGTCGGTTGCCTTTGTGGGCGATGGGATGAACGATGCGCCGGTACTGGCTTTAAGTGATGTCGGTATTGCGATGGGTGGATTGGGATCGGATGCGGCCATCGAGAGCGCGGACGTGGTTATCCAAACGGACCAGCCCTCTAAAGTAGCGGAAGCTATTTCTATCGGACGTGCTACCCGGAATATCGTCCGTCAGAATATCGTGGGATCTATTGGCGTGAAGGTGATAGTCCTTGTGGCGGGAGCCTTCGGTTTTGCCACGCTTTGGGAAGCTGTTTTCGCGGATGTAGGCGTATCTTTGCTGGCGGTTCTTAATTCGATCCGTATACTAAAACGTTGAGAAGTGAAGAATTTCGAGATCGCTTTCATCGCATACTCATCTCTTTTTCGTACCTTTGCCCCTTAATCCAGTAGAAAATAATATAAATACACATACGAATTATGTTTGAGAACTTAAGCGAAAGGTTAGACAGATCGTTTAAACTGTTGAAGGGCGAAGGCAAGATTACCGAGATCAATGTGGCGGAAACATTGAAGGATGTGCGTAAAGCGTTGTTGGATGCCGACGTCAATTATAAGGTTGCCAAGAGTTTTACGGATACGGTAAAAGAGAAGGCTTTAGGACAGAACGTGCTTACATCGGTTAAGCCTAGTCAGTTGATGGTTAAGATTGTTCACGATGAGTTGGCCAGCTTGATGGGAGGTACGGCAGTCGACGTGAATTTGCAGGGAAATCCCGCCATTATATTGATGTCCGGTTTGCAAGGTTCGGGTAAGACTACTTTCACTGGTAAACTAGCGTCTTTATTAAAGACCAAGAAAAATAAGAAACCATTATTAGCCGCTTGCGACGTGTATCGTCCGGCAGCTATCGAGCAGTTGCGTGTAGTCGGAGAGCAGGTAGGTGTTCCGGTATACATGGAATTGGAGAATAAGAATCCGGTGGAGATCGCTATGAACGCTATCCGCGAGGCACGGGCTAAAGGCAATGACGTCGTGATCGTGGATACCGCCGGTCGTTTGGCTATCGATGAGCAGATGATGAACGAGATCGCCGCTATCAAGAGCGCTATCCAGCCGGATGAGACCTTGTTCGTGGTAGATGCCATGACGGGTCAGGATGCCGTGAATACCGCGAGGGAATTTAATGAGCGGCTGAACTTCGACGGCGTCGTACTTACGAAGTTGGATGGTGATACCCGTGGTGGTGCCGCTTTGTCGATCCGTACGGTTGTTGATAAGCCGATTAAGTTTGTCGGTACGGGCGAGAAGATGGATGCCTTGGATATTTTCCACCCTGAACGTATGGCGGATCGAATCTTAGGCATGGGTGATATCGTGTCTTTGGTGGAACGTGCGCAAGAGCAATATGACGAGGAAGAAGCGAAACGTTTGCAGAAGAAGATCGCTAAGAACCAGTTCGATTTTAACGACTTTATCTCCCAGATCCAACAGATCAAGAAGATGGGTAACTTGAAAGAGTTGGCATCCATGATCCCGGGTGTAGGAAAGGCATTGAAAGATGTGGATATCGATGATAACGCGTTCAAGAGTATTGAGGCTATCATTTATTCGATGACTCCGGATGAGCGCAGCAACCCGGCTATCTTGAATGGCTCACGCCGTCAGCGTATCGCTAAAGGTAGCGGTACGAGCATCCAAGAGGTGAACAAGCTGATCAAGCAATTTGATGAGACCCGTAAGATGATGCGTATGCTTACTTCTGCGAAGTCGGGGAAGATGAAGCTACCTTCGATGAAGCCCTCGTTCAGACGTTAATTAACAGGAGACAATCAATAATATGGAAGAACAACATTATCAATTGCTGGATGGTAAGGCCGTTTCCGCTCAGATGAAGAAGGAGATGGCTGAGGAGGTAGCCCAGATCAAGGCTGCCGGAGGTAAGATCCCTCACTTGGCTGCTATTTTGGTGGGCCATGACGGTGGTAGCGAGACTTATGTGGCTAGTAAAGTCAAGACTTGTCAGGAGATTGGTTTTAAGTCTACCTTAATTCGCTTTGAGGAGGATGTTACGGAGGAAGAATTGCTTCGTAAGGTCGATGAGTTAAATAATGATCCGGATGTGGATGGCTTTATCGTACAGCTTCCGCTTCCGAAACATATATCCGAGCAGAAGGTGATTGAGGCGATCGATTATCGTAAAGACGTGGACGGTTTCCATCCGATTAACGTGGGTCGTATGTCTATCGGTTTGCCTTGTTTCGTATCGGCTACGCCTGCCGGTATCTTGGAATTATTGAAGCGTTATCATATCGAGACGCAAGGAAAGCATTGCGTGGTTTTGGGACGTAGCAATATTGTCGGCAAGCCGATGGCTACCTTGATGATGCAGAAATCTTATCCGGGCGATTGTACGGTGACCGTATGCCATAGCCGTTCTAAGAACTTGAAGGAGATGTGCTTGTCTGCTGATATTATTATCGTGGCTTTAGGTGTTCCTGAATTCTTGAAAGGGGATATGGTGAAGGAAGGCGCCGTGATCGTTGACGTGGGAACAACCCGTATGCCAAGCAGCGTAACCAAGAGCGGATTTAAGTTAACGGGAGATGTCTTGTTTAACGAGGTCGCTCCTAAATGTTCCTATATCACTCCGGTTCCGGGTGGCGTAGGGCCTATGACAATCATTTCTTTGATGCGTAACACATTGTTAGCGGGAAAGAAAGCGATCTATAAGTAAGTGGATGGATAAAAAAGTTCGCAAAAGGTTTGTGTAATCAGAATTTATACCTATCTTTGCGCCGTCTTAAAGGGGGAATCCTTTGAAAGGCGGATATGGTGAGAGTAGCTCAGTTGGTTAGAGCATCGGATTGTGGTTCCGAGGGTCGTGGGTTCGAGCCCCATCTTTCACCCATTGTGGTTTTTTAGATAAAAATCTTGTTATGAATAAAACAAGGTTTTATGAACCAAGGCGTCTGTGAAGAATGAAAGGTTTTTTTATATGGTGAGAGTAGCTCAGTTGGTTAGAGCATCGGATTGTGGTTCCGAGGGTCGTGGGTTCGAGCCCCATCTTTCACCCTAGAATGAGAAAAGGATATGCCCTATTAGGGCATATCCTTTTTCTATTTCTTATAATGGGCATTGTAAGTCTTTTATGATGCCCATCATAAGGAGCTTACAATAGGCATTGTAAACTCCTTATAATAGCGATCGTGCTGACCTACTCTTCGGTATATAAACCTTCTCTTGATAATTGCTTATCCAGATTCGCTACACCGAGGGCTATGATAGCGGTAACCGTAGCCGTATGTTCTTGGTATTCGGGGATGTTCTTTGTGTATAAATCCCGTTCCGTATGCCAGATTTCGCCGTAATCAAAATCATATCCTTTGAAATCCTCTGTGGTGAAACCTAATGTGGGGACACCTTCGATGGCGAAAACTGATGCGTCTGTTCCCCCCATGCGTGTCGGGCGTTTACGGGGTTCACGAACTTTTACCTCGAAAGGATAGTCCGGACGGATTTTTTGGATGGGTTCGCTGATCTTCACGAAATCATCATACATGGCTTGAGGGACGGAGATACCGACAGGAGGTTCCGGGCCACCGTCACGATTGAACAAATTAGCGATTTTGGGTAATTTATCCTTATGCGCTTTCACCCAAGCTTGTGCTCCTAATAAGCCAAATTCCTCACCGGCGAATCCGATAAATAAGATCGTGCGCTTAGGCTTGGCTCCGGATTTGGCGATCATGCGAGCGGCTTCCATCATCGGTCCGATTCCAGTACCGCAATCGATGCCTCCGGTAGCCACGTCGAAAGCATCTAGGTGACCGCTGATAATAACATATTCGTCCGGGTATTTGCTGCCTTTGATAGACGCTACGACATTATGGTATTTAACCGGGCCTAATTTAAAATGATTACGAATATCGAACTCTAGTTCGAATGTACGTCTCTCTTTCACCATTTGTTCGATGATCGCGAATTGATGCTCGTCTAATTTGATATCCGGAAGTTCCGGCAGATTGTCGAAGTTCGTATTCGGGTCGTTCATCATTTTCCGGTCGTATAACGCACGGATAGGTACGGTGGAGGATTGGATAAAACCTAAAGCTCCGGCCTCGCACATTTCCTTATAATATAATCCGGGGAATTCTTTATAAGGCAACATCTCGTTTTTCTCCCCGTTTTCCCAGTTGCGGCGTCTTAGATCATTGTTTTTCTTCATGATCTCGTTGTTCTCTTTCTTGATCTCCGCACGGATGGAATCTCCCGAGGCGGAGCGGTCGATAGGCCAACCTACATTTTTCCCTGAGATAAGAACCCAAGCACCATTCAATCTTCCTTTGATTTGCTGGAACTCCTCGTCGTTACGAGGCTCCATCACCGCATGCCCACGTTGCACGCCTTTCGTTCCGGAAGTGTAGGAAGGGGTGGCGAAATGCAGGATCATTCCGTTGTCGCTCAACAAGCGTCCGAACCAAGGTCCTCGATTAAAGCCGACAGGGACGGTACCGGCCTCTTCTAATTGGACATCGAGTCCCCAACTCTTAAACTCACGCACCATCCACTCGGCGGCGTTCTCATAAGCGTCGGAACCTATTAAACGTCCGCCAAAGCGGTTTGTAAGGATATCCAGCTGATGCATCACTTGATTATCGTTCTGACCCATCTCGATGATTTTTTTTACGGCAGCGTCCTGAGCTGGTACAGGGGAGACTGTCATGCAGGCTAATGCCGCACAAACAAGTAAGATTTTTCTCATAAAGTAGTGTTTATTTCATTGATATGACTGTTTATTATTCAGTGTATGCAAATAAAGGAATAAATTTTGACTTATTGCAAATGAAATGGCAGTTTCTTTTATAACTTTGCGGAGTAAACAGATGGCGAATGAAAACAATGCGTAGCTTGAAGTGGTTAAGACCCCTCTTGGTAGTACTCTTTATGAGTTACTACGTGGGTGGCACGGCCTTTACCCATACGCATCATTTCCTAAACTATAGTATCACTCACTCTCATCCCTATCTGCCGGGAGCCGATGGCTTGCCTCATCATGAGCATAGTACGGTAGCGTTTAATACGATTGAAGAGCTGACCGAATTGTGTATGGAGTTAATTCCGTACTTACCTTTGGTTATGGCTTGGGCGCTTTTGATGGTAGTGCTCGTCTTTCTAAAGAAAGAGGTTGTCTTGCGTCTTGTGCGGCGTGGCGAATCCCGTGCGCCTCCCTCGTTTGGTATAGTAATTTGAATCAAGCATTAGAATCACTTTTTATACTAAACATTTTACGCATCTTATATGAAATCTATATTTTTACTATTGCTTCCAGCGATAGTACTATGCTCTTGCCATACCCAAAAGCAAGAGGATGAGTCTGCGCATGCCGTAACACTCAAAGGGGATATTATACATATCGGTTCCGAATCTCCTGTTTTATCCAAGTTGACAAAGGAAACGGTTAAACGGGAACCTTACCGTATGGAGTTTACCACCTCGGGGGTCGTACAGGCGATTCCTTCTAATTACGCGGAGGTGGCTTCACCGGTAAGCGGGCGAATTACGAAATCGTTCGTTCGCTTAGGGCAAAAAGTGGCCCCGGGTAGTCCGATCTTCGAGATTAGCGCTCCCGCTGTTTATGAGGCGGGGAAATCTTATTACCAAGCTCGCCAAGAGATGGAACTGGCCTTGAAAAGCTTGAATCGGGAGAAAGACTTGATGAAAAACAAGGTTGGTGTCCAAAAGGAATTGGAAGAGGCCGAGGTGAATTACGAGTTAAAGAAAAAAGACTATGAGAATATGGTCGCCGCATTGAAAGTCTTTCAGATTAATCCGGATGAAATGGCTTTGGGGCAACCATTGATCGTTCGCTCGCCTATAGCCGGTGAGGTCGTGAAAGATCGGATCGTAATCGGGCAATATATGAAAGAGGACGCCGAGCCTGTAGCTGTCATCGCCGATTTGAGAAAGGTATGGGTGGTCGCCCATGTAAAAGAGAAGGATTTGAGTTTAATACAGGCTTTGGATGAGGTGGAAATCCGGTTGGTAGCCATGCCGGATAAACCGATATCGGGAAAGATTTATCATATCAGCGAGATGCTGGACCCCGATACCCGTTCGGTGGAGGTCTTGATCGAGTGCGATAACAGTACCCGTTTGATGAAACCGGAGATGTACGGCACGGTCAAGTTGAGCGACCGTGAGGCGGAGGTGATCCGTATACCGACTTCTGCTATCTTGCAAGAAGAGGAGAATATGTACGTATTGGTGGAATTGGGGAATAACGATTACCGGAAACAAAAGATCGAGACCGGCCTTACTGAAGATGGCAAGACGGTGGTTTTATCCGGCTTGAACGTAGGTGATGAGATCGTAGCTACGGGAGCGTTTTATTTACTTGACGCACGCTAACGGATTATGAAAAGGATTATTTACTTGGCGATACATCGGCGAGGACTGATGTTCGTGTTATTTCTGTTCTTAGCGATCGTTGGTTATTATTCTTGGACGCGGTTGGCGATAGATGCTTATCCGGATATCGCCGATACCACCGTGCAAGTCGTGACGCAAGTTCCCGGATTGGCCGCCGAGGAGATCGAGCAACAAATCAGTATTCCGATCGAGCGGGCTATGAATGGTCTGCCGGGACTAAACGTAATGCGTAGCAAGAATACGTTTGGTTTATCTACGGTCGTATTGGTTTTTGATGATGGTATTGAGGATTATTGGGCCCGGCAACGTGTACAAGAGCGGTTGGTAGACGTGGAGCTTCCTTATAATGCGGTTCCCGGCTTAAATCCTTTGACTTCGCCGACGGGAGAGATCTTTCGTTATGTGGTGGAAAGTGACCGTTTAGACTTGAGGGAGTTGACCGATTTGCATAAATGGGTAATTATTCCGAGACTGAAACAGGTTACAGGTGTAGCGGATGTAAGTAATTACGGCGGTATCACTACCCAATATCAGATCGAGGTGAACCCTTATAAGATGGAGCAATATGACATTACCTTAGGGGATATTACGGAAAAGATAGAGAAGAATAACGTGAACGCCGGTGGTAGTATGTTAAGCCGGGGGGATTTGAGTTATGTGATCCGTGGAATCGGTCTGGTTAAGGACTTGGAAGACTTGGGGCATATCGTGATCAAGACCGTGAATGGTGTCCCGGTCTACTTGAATGATATCGGTAAACTGAAATACGGAAACTTGGAGCGTAAGGGCGTTTTAGGTTTTACGGACGATACCCGTGATTATTCCGATGGCGTGGAAGGCATCGTGCAAATGCTCAGGGGGGAGAATCCGTCCCGGGTGTTGGATGATGTGCATAAGGCGGTAGACGAACTAAATAACGAGACACTTCCCGAGGGAACCCGTATCCATCCGTTTATGGATCGTACGGATTTGGTTAATACGACCTTGCATACTGTATCGCATACGTTGTTCGAGGGGATGGTACTGGTTGTCTTAGTACTGATCTTATTCTTGGGGAGTTGGCGTGGCGCTTTGTTGGTGGCCTTAACCATTCCCTTGTCTCTATTGATTGCCTTTATCTTGATGCATGTTACGAATATTCCTGCGAACCTACTATCCTTAGGCGCTATAGACTTCGGTATTTTGGTAGACGGAGCGATCGTGATGATGGAGACGGTCTTGAAGAAAAGGGAACGGCATCCGGATGAGGTATTGACGGAGGATTCGATCTTGCGCCGTACGACTGAGGTGGCTCGCCCGATCTTTTTCTCTACATTAATTATTATAACGGCCTATCTTCCTTTGTTCGCTTTTGAGCATATTGAGAAAAAATTGTTTACGCCGATGGCTTATACCGTAGGGTATGCTTTGCTGGGCGCTTTGTGCGTGGCCTTGTTCTTGATTCCGGGATTGGCCTTTTATGCGTATCGTAAGCCGGGAAAGATTTACCATAATCGTTGGTTGGAGAAACTTTCCACGGCTTATCATTCACAAATTGTCCGATTGATGGAGAAGCCAAGACGGGTTATTGTACCGTTACTGGCGATATTGCTGGGAGCGGGGATTTTAAGTTATACCGTAGGAAAAGACTTCTTGCCTCCGTTGGATGAGGGGGCGATCTGGATACAGGTACAGCTTCCTCCGGGTATTTCCATTGAGAAATCTAAGGAGATGGGGGCGGAGCTTCGGAAGACTTTGAAAGAGTTTAAGGAAGTCTCATATGTAATGACCCAAGTAGGTCGCGATGATGAGGGGGCGGAAGCGTTCTCACTCTCCCATGTGGAGTGTGGCGTGGGATTGAAGCCCTATAGTACATGGGAGTTCGGTAAGACGAAAGCGGATTTGATCGAGGAGATGGCAGCTAAGTTGGAGACTATGCCCGGCTACTCGGTCGGCTTTTCACAGCCGATCATCGATATGGTGATGGATCAGATCGCCGGGGCTCATAGTGATTTGGCGTTGAAGATCTATAGCGATGATATTACGGAAAGTCGCCATATCGCAGATCAAGTCGCTAATGTGTTGAAGGAAATACCGGGTGCTGCCGACGTAGCGGTAGATCAAGAGCCTCCGTTGCCGCAATTGCAGATTATCGCGGATCGTGCCCGTATCGCCCAGTATGGCTTGAACGTGTCGGATGTGGCCGATTTGATTGAGTTAGCGATCGGTGGAGCCTCTATTTCCCAGATATTTGTCGGAAGTAAAAGTTATGACGTGATTTGTCGTTTCGATGACGCTAGCCGCAATTCTCCCGAACGTATCGGTAATCTATTGTTGACTACCGGTTCCGGAACGAAGATTCCTCTTTCGCAAGTAGCGGAGATTAAGATGACAACCGGTGCCAGTACGATTACTCGTGAGATGAATAAGCGGCACTTGACGGTACGGGTTAATTTACGTGGCGTGGACTTGACAGCGTTCTTGAATAAGGCGAATGCGTTGATTGATAAAGAGGTGAAATACGATCATGATTCCGTGCATTTGAAATGGGCCGGACAGTTCGAGAACCAGCATCGTGCGTATGCCCGTTTGGGGGCTGTGGTTCCTTTGGCGTTGGGACTGATGCTGCTTCTGTTGTTTGCGGCTTGCGGTAAATTCCGGCAGGCGGCTTTGATGATGAGTGTCGTTCCCTTGGCTTTGTTTGGTGGTATGTTGGCGTTGAATGTGCGGGGAATGACATTGAATGTTTCCTCGGCGGTTGGTTTTATTGCCTTGGTCGGTGTCGCTATCCAAAATGGCGTGATCATGATTTCCCATATCAATAACTTACGTACAAGGGAACGAGATTTGAAAGATGCGGTGATAACGGGAACTAAGCACCGTTTCCGTCCGATCTTGATGACGGCTACGGTTGCGGTCTTGGGATTGCTTCCTGCCTCTGTTAGTACAGGTATCGGTTCGGACGTGCAGCGTCCCTTGGCTACGGTAATCGTTTACGGGCTTTTATTTGCTACGGTTATTACGCTTTATGTACTTCCCGCTTTATACTATATGATCGAGAAACATTATGAGGGGAAGGATTTGACGCCGGTATCGGAGGAAAAAGAGCTGCACGCTTAATCCGGAGGTGGAATTAAAAAGATATACTATGTTTAGATTAGAAGATATGAAGAAATATATAATCCTGTCGTTACTCTGCGGATGCTTATCCGTGAATGCCCAGACCATGGTTCCGCTTACGTATCGGCAATATATGGAGCGGGTTGCGGAAGGCAACCTTGAGTATGCGTCGGAGAAATTGAATGTGCCGGCCGCTAAGGCTGAGGTAACGGCGGCAAAGGTGTTTAACGATCCGAACCTTTCCGTGTCTTATTTCAATAATGAGAATAATTCCTTGCAAATGGGAGAAGGTGTTGAAGTAGAACTGAGCAAAACTTTCTCTTTTGGAAAACGGGGTGCGAATATCTCATTGGCACGTAGCGAGAGTGAGTTGACCGAGGCTTTGTTGGCTGATTATTTCCGGAATCTCCGGGCAGACGCTACGATTGCTTATATGGAAGCCTTGAAGCAACATGAGTTGTATAAGGTAAAGGAGAATGCCTATGAGAATATCCGGACATTGGCGGAGAGCGACAGTATCCGTTTCTCATTGGGGCAAATCCGTGAGGTGGATGCTACGCAGAGCCGGGTAGAGGCCGGGGTCTTACGAAACGAGTTGCTGCAAGCCGGAGCGGAATTAAAGAATGCTTTCTCGAACTTAAACTTCTTGACGGGGACTTTCAGTACGGATACTTTATTTCACCCAGAGGCTGAGTTACGTACGGAGCCTCGGGATTTTATCCTTGCCGACTTAATCACGGCGGCAAGCGAGGGGCGTACGGATTTGGTAGCCGCCTTAAAAAACAAGGAAGTGGCCGCTAGAGCCTTGAAAGTAGCTCGCCGGGAGCGGAATACGGATGTGGATTTGTCTATCGCCGTAAGCCGTAATGCCCGGGTTTATAATGAGGAAGCCCCGGCACCTCCTTTTACCGGAGTGACGGCAGGTATCGCTGTTCCTTTGAAATTCTCTAATTTCAATAAGGGAACGGTTCGTGCCGCTCGTTATCGGGAGCAACAAGCGGAAGCGCAATATAAGCAGGCTCTTTTGCAAGTACAGACGGAGGTGATGCAGGCATATCGTAATTATCAATCTTTCGCCGAGCAAGTTTATCATTATGAGGATGGGCTTTTAAGGCAAGCCCGTGAGGTGATGGATGGCAAGATTTACAGCTATAATAGGGGAGAAGTCTCTTTATTGGAAGTCTTAGACGCCCAGCGTACTTACGATGAAGTACAAGCTCAGTATATTGAGACGCTGTTTAATTACAGCTCAGCCTTGGTCGAATTAGAACGTTCGGCGGGTATTTGGGATATTGAGATTTGATTTGCGCTATAATTCAGAAAAGTAACAAGGGATAAATTGTAAGACGCTTACATTTCTATCCCTTGTTATTTTATCTGAATAAATCCATCAGTTTATCCGGTGATTGCCTAGTATCGAATATCTGATATTTCAGTAAATGATTCTTCTGCATGTTTAGACCATTGGATTTCTTTTACCATGAAGCCAACTTTTTTTGTAGTTTTTTCTTCAGCGCTTTTTGCGTACAATAATCCCCATTGTTGAAATCTACTTCAGATTCAGCTATCTTACAAGTTAATTCAGCCTCGTCTGGTGCCCAAGGATAAAGACTCTCCTTTTGCTTGGCAAGGCATAGACGTTTTATATAGGTCTCCACTTTCGATAATCTTTCCTCATCCATGCCTTTTATCAAGTCATAGAGATATTTTTTCCGTAAATTTAATTCCATCGTTGTCATAAGATTTGTTTTTTTAGGTTTCTTAAACTAGACAAAGATAGCGTATATATTTGGATATTATGTATTTTTGCATCTAAAAAATGAGCGCATGATATTCTACTTTACAGGGACAGGAAACTCCCGTTGGGTTGCGGAAGCGTTAGGAACGGCTTTCGATGAGCCGTTGGTTTCCATTGCCGATGCGTTGAATGAGGGTAAGGATGAGAATGTTTATCCATTGAGGGAGAGGGAGAAAGTGTTTTTTGTGTTTCCTGTCCATTCTTGGGGGCCGGCTGTATTGGTGTCCCGTTTTATTTCCCGGTTGATCCTGTCTGGATATAAAGGGCAAGAGGTTTATTTCGTCTGTACTTGTGGTGATGATTGTGGATATACGGATCGGATCATGCGGAGCACCTTGGCGAGACGGGGAATTACCTTAACCGGAGGATTCTCTATACAAATGCCGAACAATTATATCTTAATGCCCGGCTTCGACGTGGATAGTAAGGAGGTAGAGACTGAAAAACTGAAAAAAGCACCGGAACGTGTAGACGAGATCGTAGAGGCGATCCGGCAGAAGAAAAATCCCTCTTTGTATTGTGCGGGAAGTGCCCCTCTTTTGAAGAGCTATATGGTCTATCCGTTATTTACTCACTTTGCGATAGGCAGTAGCCGATTTTATGCTACGGATACCTGTATCTCTTGCGGTATCTGTGCGAAGGTCTGTCCGACCGGTACGATTTCCCTGTCGGGTGACGGAAAACCGGAATGGGCTGATACTTGCGTTCAGTGCGTTGCCTGTATTCATCGTTGTCCGGTGCGTGCGATAGAATATGGGACGATCTCGTTGAAAAAGGGACGTTATCATCACCCAGAGTTTAAGTAATCAATAAATAGAATAGAGAAATGAAGCAATTTTGTATGATGGCGCTTGCCGGCCTTTTGGTGGTTGGTTGCCAAGAAGTTCCAAAAGGATATGTTATCAATGGTGAGGTAGAGAATATGCCCGACGGCAAGATTTACTTGAAGTCATTCCGTAATAAAATGTTCTTTGACGTGGATACGGCAGAGGTAAAAGACGGGAAATTCACCTTTAAGGGTGAGGTAGATCAGCCTTTACTATTCGGTTTGGCAACCGAGAGCATGAACTATCCGGTTCAACTTTTCTTGGAGAATACGGATATGAATGTCAAGATCGGGAATGACGGGGAGACCATCACCGTACGGAACTCGCCGGTGAATGATATCTTTCAAGAAAATGCGGAGAAGGTATTTGAGGAAGGGTATGATATTGACAGTTTGATCTCGAAATATCCGGATTCTCCGGCGGCGGCGTTCTATCTATATCGTTATTTTACCTACCAATTATCTTTGGATGATTTGAAGGCGACTCGTGCGAAGATTTCCCCGGCATTGGCGAATAGTCCTTATGTGAAGGACTTGGACGGTATTATCAAGCAATTAGAACACGTACAGATCGGACAAGTCGCTCCGGAGTTTTCCTTGCCGGATACTGCAGGAGTTTCTGTGTCATTGTCGGACTTTAGGGGAAAATATGTGTTATTGGATTTTTGGGCCTCTTGGTGTCCCCCGTGTCGCAAGGAAAACCCTAACGTGGTAAATGCCTTCCAGCAATATAAGGATAAGAACTTTACGATCGTAGGTATATCCTTGGACAAGGATAAGGCTAAATGGCAGAAAGCGATCGCAGACGATCATCTGACTTGGGCTCACGTTTCCGACTTGAAATATTGGGATTCTGAGATCCCTGCTCTTTATGGGGTACGGGGTATTCCGGCAAATGTGTTATTGGATCCGAATGGGGTGATCATCGCCAAGAATATCACTGGAGAAGACTTACAGAATACCTTGAAGGAAGTGATTAAATAAGGATACGTTACTGCAAAGCCGTTGCAGTAGTATAAACAAAGGGAGTGTATTGGATTAAGCCTAATACACTCCCTTTGTTATGGATAAGTTATGACTTTTCTTTATTTAAGCGGAATAAGGGTAAAGCCCCAGTTGTATTCCCGGTTTGCGGGTAATGTATAAGCTGGTTCCGGACGTGAACCCCAGCTATCATAACCTGCTACACCTTGTTGTTTCAAGTCGACGCAAACCTCAACGAAGTCGCGAGGCGTGATATCGTTGATATGATGCTGGCGACGTAATACGTTCTTTGCTGCGGCTTCATCATGATTCGCTACTTGCTCTGGTGTGAAATTACTCCATTGACGGGATAGGCCAGTCGCTTCCTCGTCATCGAAATCCTCTATGGAATTACGCAAAGCGTTAAAGCCAATCGTATTATCCGCTTGGATCAACAAGCCTTTCTTGCCGGTACTAAGTGATACCCAACGAGTGTCGGTATGATGACCGTTTTCCTGCGGGCGTACATATGGGAAATATAATTCCTCGGCTGTAGATTTATATAAGCCGACCATACTACCGGCGTTTCTATCCAAGTAGTTCTCAGCAGGTCCTCGTCCGAAATATTCCACTTGATTCATGCTTGCCGGTAAGCGGAAGCGAACACCGATACGGGGAACATTCAATTTGGAAGCCTCTTTACGGGCGGCGTCACGTCCCGGAGTGAAAGTTGCCGTGCGAGTAGATTCCGATACCTCGGTTTGGGCGGCATCCATATCCGTGGATGTGAAACGGGCGGCCACATTTACAGCTCCGCTTGGATAGATCGTATAATTAACAATGTATAGATTTCCTGCCGGCAATAAATAGTTCACGTTAACCACGGCGTTATTGCCATCCATAGTGACGGTAGCGTCTGTCACGTTGAAGTTCTTGCTGCTTTCCTTCCAGACTTGCAAGCGTTTTGGCATACCGTTTCCGTAATCGTTATCGGTCGGCGCACGCCAGAAGTTCGGTTGGATACCGAAACCCTCGCTGAAATATTCCGTACCATCCACTTTATAAGAAGTAACGATTCCTGTCTTCTTGTTAAACATGAAGTTTACCTTTGAGGAGGATGCCGATAAGTTATCTCCATTTGTCGAAACCGTTAATTTAGGGCCGCTGGTCTTAAACGCCTTCTTGGGGCTTTCGATCGGTAAGCGGAATTGATCGCAAGCGATTTCGTGTCCGATAGGGATTAACGGCTCTTTTTCTACGGTCGTTACGTTGAAGTTTACGAAATATTCCGTACCGGCTTGTGGCTTTAAGTTGCCTACGGGAACCGTAAATTCCTTAGAAGCTTGGGGTTCTATGTCCAAAGAGACTTTACCGGAGCGTACAACTTTATTATTGGCTGTTACGCTATAGTGGACCATATATTTCTTTAGGTTCGTGAAATAAAAACGGTTCGTGACGCGGAATAAACCGTTCGCTAAATCGATCGCCTCAAACCCGATATTTTGATGGGCGTATTTAACCTCTGCCATAGCGGGATGCGGGGTACGATCTGGGTTTACTATACCGTTGCAAAGGAAGTTTCCGTCACTAGGGGCGTTTACTCCATAGTCACCACCATAGGTATAATATTCACGTCCATTCTTATCTTTTTCCAAGATACCTTGGTCCACCCAGTCCCAGATGAATCCGCCTTGCAGGTTCGGGTATTTATAGATAGCTTTCCATTGATCCCATAAGTTGCCGGAAGAGTTTCCCATCGCATGTGAATACTCCGAAGGAGCTACCGGACGATCACTACCCTTACGCCCGATTTCCTCTAGCCATTCAGCGCTCGGGTATTGAGGTACGTACATATCCGTATTCCATTCCCAAAGGGCACGTTCATAGTTCACCGGACGATTCATGCTATTTATTTCCTTGTCTTTCAGATATAAATAAGTTTGATAGAAGTTGTATCCGTTTCCAGCCTCGTTTCCGAGTGACCAGAAAGTAACGCTCGGATAATTCTTGTTTCGTTCGTACATATTCATCGTACGGTCCATATGCGGGATCAGCCATTCCGGATTATTACCCAAAGTGCCGCCTTTTTTCAGGCTGTAATACATACCGTGAGACTCGATATTCGCTTCATCGTAAACATACAATCCGTATTCGTCGCAGAGTTCATAGAATTTACGGTCTTGCGGATAGTGGCATAGGCGGACAGCGTTGATATTGTTTTGCTTCATCAGCTCGAAATCCTTACGCATGAGTTCCTCGGTTACGTAATGTCCGGTTTCCGGGTTATGCTCATGAATATTGACACCCTTGAACTTAACCGGTTGCCCATTGAACAATAAGACCGTATAAGGTTTTCCGTCTTCCGCTACTTGGTCAATTTGCTTCATCTCGAACCGGCGGAAACCAACGTTGAATGGAACTACCTCGATTACCTTACCCTCTTCTTTTATCGTCATCAATAATTTGTATAGATTCGGATGCTCGGCACTCCAAGGGGCTACGTTCTTTAAATCATACTCGAAAGATGCTGTTTGAGGACTTGCAGGACTTACCCATATATCATTAGCCTCGGAGGTCACAAGATTACCTTTTGCGTCCAAAAGCTCATATCCGACATTTAAATTTTTCGTTTCTTGGGTATGATTCTTTAAGTCTACCGCCAGTTTGAAGATTCCATTCGTATACGTATCGTCCAAGGTTGAGACGACACGGAAATCTTGAATATTGGCCTTGGGTTGAGACCAAAGGAATACGTCACGTTCGATACCGCTCATTCTCCAGAAATCCTGACATTCCAAATAAGAACCGGTGCTCCAACGGAATATCTTTAATGTAAGCACATTCTTTCCGGGTTGCAGGTATTTATTGATCAGGAACTCGGCGGGATTTTTGGAATCCTCGCTATAACCCACTTCTTTCCCGTTTAAATATACGTAAAGGCCGGATTTAGCTCCGCCGATGTGTAAATAAATATCCCGGTTATCCCAACTTGCGGGTATCTCGATGTCTCTGCGGTATACGCCAACCGGATTCGCTTCCGGCAATAACGGAGGTTGGGGATTTCTTGGTTTAAACTCGTAACCATGATTCGTATAAATGGCTACGCCATGTCCTTGTACTTCCCAGTTTCCGGGAACGGTTATATCATCCCATGAAGAGGTATTAACGGAAGGATCTGTGATATTTTGAGGAAGATCTTTGTAAGAGTCGACAAAGAAAAATTTCCAAGTACCGTTTAATAGGGAATAGTACGGGCTTTTCTCAAATCGAGAGGTGAGGGCGGTTTCTCGGTCCGCATAACTCATGAAGGAGCTTCTGGGTTTTTCCTTGTTTACGGCTACGACTTGAATGTCTTGCCAATAAGGTTTTACGGGTTGGGGTGAAGAACCGTCCGCATAAGCCATTCCGGAAATAAGGCAACCTAATGCTCCGGAAAGCATCATTTTTTTGATAGAGTTCATATTCATCGTATTTTATTTAGATTAGCACTGGGGAATTGAAAATTGAGAATTGAGAATTGAAAATTACGTAGAGTCACTTCTAATTTTCAATTCTCAATTCTCAATTTTCAATTATTTAGCTGCATAGTAAGAATATCCGTTAGCTACTTGCTGGAATGCTAAAACCCCAGATTGGCTTAACTCGACATTCATTTCTTTTCCGTCCGGTAGGTACATGACAACTTCGTCATTGCCATTGAATTTTAACAATTTTGTGCTTTCACCGTCAGCCTCTACATTCCAGCTTTGATCTGCTTCGTTGAAAACTAAGTCAAGCGCTTTCTCGTCGCCTTCCTTTTGGATATGGTATCCGTCAACTTTTGTTTCTACGGTATAAACGCCGTCTTTACCATCGATTGTTTTAACGTTACCTACATCTGCTACAGGATTACTTCCGCTCCAAAATTCGATAGAGTTGATCACAAGGACATCAGCCAAAGCGGAAATCTCGTAAACCGGGACAATCCAGAAAGCAATGAACACTAGCTCATTAACAAACTTACTGTCGATGCTTCTATTCCACGTTAAAAGTTTGTTTGTTAAACCAAAAGATCCTATACAGGACGAAAATAGGATACTACTTGCCACCGTAGTCGCTAGTAATAAAGTTAAGCTTTTCTTTTTCATAATTTAATAATTAGTTATTACAAGGGACGAAGATAACAACTTTTTCATGATAAATAGTGGTTATAAAGGAATAAATGGAATAAGTGCCTTAATATTAATCAAGCTTCTATTAAGTACGTAGTTCTGGCGGAACTCCGTTTATTACTCATATACACTAACTTTATGTTTGAATTTCAAACCATATACCTCTTTGATGTCCATAGCTCCATACTAAAAAAGATTATGGTTGGAAAGATTGTTTGTTAAATATTTTAATAACTAGATGGTGTTGTTTTAGATTCGTATGCGAAAAATTAGTCTTTTTTGTTTTATAATTAAAAATAGTGCTATATTTGCTGCGTCTAATGATTATAAGTTCCGCCAGAACGATGAAGAAGTGCTTTCATGGTAGTTAACCGAGGATTTATAATTATACATTAATGATTTAGAAGAGTGAATATTATAAGAAACGAGATCTAAAATAGTATGCCTTAAGTCTTATAATAGTAACAGCTATTTAATAAACAAAAAACGATTCTTATGTTGAAAATTGTAAGACCTGTCAGTTTTGTTCTATTGTCTGCAGCGTTTTGTTCCGGGGGTGTGGTTCATGCTTCTGATCGTGCGGCGATAACTCCGAGGGTAGGTATTTCCCAGCAAGAAGGTAGTTTGAAGGGAACGGTTAGTGACAGTTTTGGCCCTGTGGCTGGAGCGTCAATAGTTGTAAAAGGTACTACGAATGGTACTGTAACCGACATGAATGGTAATTTCGTGTTGGATGTGAAGAAAGGGGATGTGATCCAAGTATCCTTTATCGGTTATCTAACTCAAGAATTCAAATATAATGGAGAGCCTTCCATCAATGTGTCCTTGCAGGAAGATACCCAGAAATTAGATGAGGTGATCGTTGTTGGTTATGGTACGCAACAGAAGGCGAACTTGTCGGGAGCGGTAGCCCAATTGGATAGCAAGGAGTTGACAAGCCGTCCTATCTCTAACGTGTCTTCCGGTCTTCAAGGTATGATGCCGGGTGTAACCGTTACCTCGGGTCAAGGCCGTCCGGGACAGGATGGTAGTACGATCCGTATCCGTGGTGTCGGTACTTTGAACTCTGCCAGCCCATATATCTTGATCGATGGTATCGAGAGTGGCTCCATGAATGATATCGATCCGAATGATATTGAGAGTATTTCTGTATTGAAAGACGCTTCTTCCGCCGCTATTTACGGTTCGAAGGCTTCTAATGGTGTTATCTTGATCACGACAAAACGTGGTAAGACGGGTGCTCCTCGTATTTCTTATAACGGATATGTGGGTGCCTCGAAAGCTACTTCCATGATTGATCGTGTCAGCTCAGCCGATTACGCACGTTTGTGGAATCGTTTCGAGCCGGGACGTTATAGTGACGAGGACATCCGGATGTTTGAGGATGGCTCTGATCCTTACGGACATCCTAATACGGACTGGAATGATGAGGCTTATCGGACAGGTTTGTTGCATAAGCACAATGTTAGTATTACAGGAGGTGCGGAGAACGTGAAGTATATGGCTTCGGCCGGATATTTAGGGCAGACGGGTATCCTTCCTAACTCAGATCGTAAACAGTTTAACGGACGTACGAATCTGGATATGCAGTTGACGAAGAAACTGGCTGTTCGGATGAACATGTCTTTTATTAAGAATGACTTCTCGGATCCGAATGCTAGCTATTATGGTGGTTCTTCCGACCAGATTATCCGTCAATTGAATATTATTAGCCCGATGATCCCAGTCAAGGATAAGGATGGCAAATACGGACAAACTAACGATGGTAACCCTATCGCATGGTTGGATTCCGGGCAGACGGTGGATAATTGTAACCAGAATTTTACGGGGGCACTTTCTGTTGATTATGATATTATTGATGGGTTGAAGGCTACTGTGACGGGTGCCTACGTGAACGAGGACCAACGTCATACGGAGCGAGTCCTGAGCATACCGGATGATCCGGCATCTGCGTCTCGTACCACTTCCTTGGTTGAACGTTTCGTGAATTGGAAACGTTATAATTTCGATGCTTTGCTGAATTACAGCAAGAACTTTGGTCAGCATGGCTTGAAAGTGATGGTAGGTTATCATGCGGAGAAGTATGAGGTTAGCAAGAATCAGATGCAGAGGAATAATTTCCCGAGTAATAGCCTGAATGATATGGATGCCGGTGGGGCTTCTACACAAACAAATGATGGTTTGAGCCGAGAGCTTGCCATGCTTTCCTATTTTGGGCGTATTAATTATGATTTTGCGGGAAAATATTTATTAGAGGCAAACTTCCGTGCGGATGCTTCCTCTCGTTTTGCTCCGGGACATCGTTGGGGATATTTCCCTTCTTTCTCCGGTGCTTGGCGTATCAGCGAGGAGGAGTTTATGGAAAGTACGCATGATTGGTTGAGCAGTTTGAAGATTCGTGCTTCTTGGGGTATGTTAGGTAATCAAGACGCCTTAAATAAATCGAATCCTTGGGAGAATCAATATTATCCTTGGATGCAGACTTATAATTTGGATGGTAATTATCCTATGGGAGGCAACTTGACGACGGGATATTATCAGAAAGCCTATCGTATCGAGGATTTGTCATGGGAGAAATCTACGACTTGGGGTATTGGCTTGGATGCGGTTATTAATCATGTGACTTTCACGTTTGATTACTATGATCGCAAGACTACGGATATCATCATGGAGGTACCGGTCCCGACTGAGTTTGGCTTGGATCCTTATTTCGATAACGTGGGTTCTATGCGTAACCGAGGTGTCGAGGTACAGCTAGGTTATAACAATAAGTGGAATGACTGGTCATTGAATGTGATGGGAAATATGGCCTATAATAAGAACAAGATCGAGGATTTAGGAGGTGTAGACCGTATGACAAATCCTGATGACGGTGATTTGTGGCGTTTTGTTGGAAAGCCAATCGATTCTTACTATGTATATAAGGCTGATGGCTTTTTCCAATCTGACGCAGAGGCACAGCAATGGATGGATACCTATAAAGGAAAAGACGGCTACCCGTTCGGACAGGATTTCCAAGCCGGTGATTTACGTTATGTAGATACGAATGGAGATGGAAAGCTGGATGCGGATGACCGTGTATTGTCTAAGACTATCAATCCAGTTGTTACATTTGGTTTGAACTTGAATGTAGGCTATAAAGCATTTGACTTGACTTTGAACTTCACCGGTGCGGCTAATGTAGGCCGTGCGTTTACGAAAGAAGCGTTTGGTGAGTTCTCGGGTAGTGCCGGACATCCTTCTACTGCATGGCTGGATAGCTGGACACCGGAAAATACCAATGCAAGTATGCCGCGTGTAGCGGAGTCTAGAAAATCTCCGAGTGAGGCTTCTAACGTGATGTCTGATTTCTGGGTAATTAATACCAGTTACCTGCGTCTGAAGACATTGCAATTAGGATATACGCTTCCAAAGAGTGTGCTGAACGCTATCGGTTTGTCGAATGTACGTGTTTATTATTCTGCGGAGAATTTGTTTACGATAGATTCTATGCCATTGAACGTAGACCCGGAGACTGTTAGTTCCCGTTTGTCTAGCTACCCATTAGTGATGACAAATTCTTTTGGCGTAAATGTGACATTCTAATTAGTTAAGACCATTTAAATAGAAGATTTTATGAAACGATTATCAATATATATGTTGGCGGCTGGTATGGCTGCGTTATCTACTTCGTGTTCAGATTTTCTGGATACGGTGCCTAAGGATCAGTTGGCTCCTTCTACCACATGGCAGACAGAGGCGGATGCGAAGGGCTTCATAGTAGGCTGTTATAAGGATTTGCTAGATGGAAATACGTTGCTTTATCTGGATTGTGGCTCAGATATAGGCTATAATAATTTCCCTTGGGAAGGATTCCGCCCGTGGGGGGATGGGTCATTGTCTAGTTCTAATCCTGGGCAGATCCTTTATGATTACAAGTCGATTCGTAAGGCGAATACATTCTTGGAGAATGTAGACAAGGTGACGTTTTCTAGTGACGCTGTAAAAGCTAATTATGTGGCTCAAGCTAAAGCGATCCGTGCTTATAAGTATTTCTTGATGAATTGGTGGTATGGTGGTGTACCTATTATTAGTTCTTATTCAAGTGCGGACGAGGCTAAAGTGGAACGCAATACGGAACAAGAGGTGCGCGATTATATAGCTAAGGATTTAGACGAGGCCTTAGCAGGGATCGCAGAGGCTCCGGAGGCTCGTGGCTATATCGCTAAAGGTGCTGTTTTAGCTATCAAGATGCGTGAGGCTTTGTATTATGGTGATTGGCAAAAGGCAAAAGACGCAGCTAAGGCAATCATTGATTTGAAGCAGTATGAGTTGGATCCGGATTATACGAATCTTTTTAAGGTATCGGGAGTGGATTCTAAAGAGATAATCCTAGCGGATCAGAATATTGAGACGTTGGACGGATTGGGAACCATCGGGCAAATGTACAATAATGTAGACCAAGGCTGGTCTTCTATCGTCCCGACCCAGAATTTGGTGGATATGTATGAAATGTCTGATGGATTGACGAAAGAAGAGTCGAAGACTTATGACGCAAAGCATCCGTTCGCGAATCGCGACCCTCGTATGGCCATGACCATTTTATATCCGGGACGTGACTGGAGAGGTGATATCTTGAATACTTTGGACGAGAAATTTCAAGATGGTACTGTCAACAAGAACTTCCCGACTTATACAGATAATGCTTCCAAGAGTGCTTTGACTTGGGCGAAATACTTGGATCCGATGGATCAATATGGAGATGTTTGGAGCTCGGGAGCTTGTCCGATCGTATTCCGTTATGCGGAGGTCCTATTGACGTATGCGGAGGCTGCGAATGAGTTGAGCGGTCCTTCTGATGAGATCTATGGTTATTTGAATCAGATCCGTCAGCGTGTAGGAATGCGGGAAGTGGATAAGGCTAAATATGGGACGAAGGAGAAACTTCGTGAATTGATCCGTCGTGAGCGTACGGTAGAGTTGGCCGGCGAAGGCTTGCGTCGTGCGGACATCGTCCGTTGGCAGGAAGATGGAAAGATGCTTGCCGAGAAAGTCCTGAATGGTGATTTGTTACGTGTTACAGGAACGATTAATTATGGGGAGTCTGAGCCTACTAAACGTGCGGAAATCACGGGTACGGCTGTTATTGAGACTCGTCAGTTCTCTTCTCGTAACCGTTACTTGCCGATTCCTCAAACAAGCATGGATAAGAATCCAAACTTGAAACAGAATCCGGGGTATTAGTTTCCTATGAGATGTTAGATAAAAAGGGGGGGAAGGCCGAGAGGTTCTCCCCTTTTTTAGTTACATTTGGCGAATATTGAGATTGTATGTCTCATGTGCTTAAGTATATAAATTGATTCCGTTATGAAAAAGAAACTGATAGTTTTTGCCTGC
Source organism: Parabacteroides sp. AM17-47 (assembly GCF_003434625.1). NCBI lineage: Bacteria > Pseudomonadati > Bacteroidota > Bacteroidia > Bacteroidales > Tannerellaceae > Parabacteroides > Parabacteroides sp. AM17-47. Next base: position 24,202 of record NZ_QTLI01000019.1, on the reverse strand, counting down.
TTTCTTCTCGTATCCTTGTCTTGTTTGCCGCAGTTGCCTGTACGGTTGAACGAGCGTTCGGTGGTGCTAAATACGTCTACCGGGGCATTAAAAGGGAAGATGGTAACTCCCAATCAGGAGTCCGGTTATCCTGTGGTATTGATTATACCCGGTTCCGGCCCTACGGATATGGATGGGAACTCCGCCGCCTTGCCGGGTAAGAATAACTCCCTTAAATACTTGGCGGAAGGGCTAGCGGGAAAAGGTATCGCTTCCTTGCGGTATGATAAACGGGGTATCGCCTCCAGCGCCTCAGCGGGAAAGGATGAGTATTCCATGCGTTTCGAGGACGGGATCAAGGACGCACGAGGCTGGATCGATTATTTGAGCCGGGATAAACGTATTTCCGGAATCTATGTGTTGGGGCATAGCGAGGGAGCGTTAGTCGGTATGGCGGCTTCGGTGGATAACCCGAAAGTGAAAGGATACATTTCGGTGGCAGGTGCGGGGCGTCCAGCCTATGAGATCGTGGAGGAGCAAATGGCGGGTCAGCCGGAAGTGATCCGGGACATGGTAAAGTCGATAAATGCGTCCTTGAAGGAAGGGAAGCTCGTACCGGACGTGCCGATCGGCTTACAATCCTTGTTCCGTTCGTCGGTACAGCCTTATATGATCTCATGGTATACGTATAATCCGCAAGAAATCATCAAAAAATTAAAAGTGCCGGTGTTGATTTTACAAGGGGATAAGGATATGCAAGTATCCGTAAAAGATGCCGAACTGTTGAAGCAAGCCCAGCCTTCGGCGGATTATCATTTGATTGGAAATATGAACCATCTGATGAAGACCTGCGATACGATGGACCAGCAGAGGCAAATGGCTACCTATACCGATCCCGCCCTTCCGTTGCATAAGGATGTGCTGATATTAATTGAAAAGTTTGTGAGTAAACCTTGAACTGTTGTATCTTTGCGGTCATAAATTAAAGAGACAGTATGATTTCGGTTGAAGGACTAACAGTTGAGTTTGGCGGTTTTACGCTTTTTGATGACATTTCATTTGTGGTAAACAAGAAGGACCGTATCGCCTTGGTGGGCAAGAACGGTGCGGGTAAATCGACGATGTTGAAGATATTCGCCGGTTTGCAATCACCCACTTCCGGAACTGTTAGCGTACCGAAAGATGTTACTATCGGGTATTTGCCCCAGCACATGCAATTAGTTGATACCCGTACGGTGCGGGAGGAGGCGGAATGCGCTTTCGAGCATATCCATGAGATGGAGGAGGAGATCAACCGCTTGAATACTCAATTGGCGGAGCGTACGGATTATGACTCCGAGAGCTATCAAAAGCTGATCGATCGTGTCACGTACCTATCCGAGCATTTCCAGATGATGGGAGGAAACAACTACCATGCGGAGTTGGAGCGTACATTGGTCGGATTAGGCTTTAGCCGTAGCGATTTCGACCGCCCGACGTCTGAGTTCAGCGGAGGCTGGCGTATGCGTATCGAGCTGGCAAAGCTCTTACTCCGGCAACCGGACGTGTTGTTGCTGGACGAGCCGACGAATCATCTGGATATAGAATCCATCCAATGGCTGGAGAACTTTATCGCTACCCGTGCCAACGCCGTGATCTTAGTCTCGCACGACCGTGCCTTTATTGATAATACGACTTTCCGCACCTTGGAGATCGAATTAGGCAAGGTCTACGATTATAAAGTGAAATATTCGGAGTACGTCGTACTTCGCCAAGAACGCCGTGAGCAGCAGCAGCGCGCTTATGAGAACCAACAAAAGAAATTGGCCGATACCGAGGCGTTTATCGAGCGTTTTCGTTATAAAGCCACGAAGTCCGTACAGGTACAATCCCGCATCAAGCAATTGGAGAAGGTGGAACGTATCGAGGTAGACGATGTGGATACAGCCATGCTGCGGCTGAAATTCCCGCCCGCTCCCCGTTCCGGTTCCTATCCGGTGATCTGTGAGGAGGTGGCGAAGCGTTATGGCGATCATCTGATCTTCGACCATGTGACCTTGACGATCAATCGGGGCGATAAAGTAGCTTTCGTCGGAAAGAACGGCGAGGGTAAATCTACCTTGGTGAAATGTATCATGGGAGAGATTGCCGATTTCACCGGAAAGCTCCAATTAGGTCATAACGTGAAGATCGGTTACTTCGCCCAGAACCAAGCGCAGCTATTGAACGAGAATCTTACCGTTTTTGATACGATCGATTACGTAGCCCAAGGAGATATCCGCTTGAAGATACGGGATATCCTAGGCGCTTTCATGTTTGGCGGCGAGGCTTCCGATAAGAAGGTGAAAGTCCTGTCGGGTGGCGAGCGTACCCGTTTGGCGATGATCCGCTTGTTATTGGAGCCGGTCAACCTGCTAATTCTCGATGAGCCGACGAACCACTTGGATATGCGTTCGAAAGACGTGCTGAAAGACGCCTTGAGGGAGTTCGACGGCACGGTGATTCTGGTTTCCCACGACCGTGAGTTCTTGGATGGCCTAGTCGATAAGGTCTATGAGTTCGGTAACCAGAAAGTCGTCGAGCACTTAGGCGGCATCTATAATTTCTTGGAGCATAAGAAAATGGATAGCTTGCGTGAATTGGAACGTTCTACCGGGACGAGCACTTCCACATCCGGTACCGGTGAGGCTCAGGTATCTCAAAACAAGCTCTCCTATGAGGCAAGGAAGGAACTGAGTAAAGCGATTAAGAAAGCGGAGAAAGTAGTTGCCGAGGCCGAGGCCCGTATCTCGGAGCTTGAGAATGGCATTGCCGTTATCGAGGCGAAGCTGGCTACGCCGGAAGGTGCCTCCGACGCTTCTCTCTACGGTGAATATTCTGCCCTAAAAAAAGAACTTTCCGATGCGATGGATCTATGGACCGAACGGACAATGGAGTTGGAAGAGCTGAATACGCAGGATTCATGAAAAGGCTGCTAGTCAGTGAAAGGCTGCTTATCTGATCTTTTTGATCCAAATACTCCTGTTTTCGTGACAAGCGCTTGTTATTGATGACGCAAAATAGCGGAAGGGAGAGTACGAGAGCTGGCTTTTAAAGGGGAGAATATCCCTTTTCTCATGCGTGATAGGCTGCGTTGGACTACGCCAGTACTGCCATCGGCCGATGCGTATGCCGCCGTTGGGCATCGTGACTACTCAAGAATAGGGTTATGACTACTTGTGAATAGGCATTCTTACCCTGCTAGAACCCTATTGTAACCCTATAAATGATACCAATCTTTCCTTTTGATATGAATTAGGATGAATTGATTTCGCTAGAATAAAAGGCTATTTTTGGGTATAGAGTTGGCTATTAGTTGTTTGCTGAAATTTTCTTTCGGATTTGGAGGCGAGCAGTACTTAGGCCCGGAATATTCGGTTCTCCGGAGGTTCGGATTACAAAGTGTCATTTTGATTATTCCTTGAAAATAACCTTTAATAGCTTACTCGTTTTAAAAAGAAAGTCCTTAACTTTGCTATCCAAAAAAACGCGAAAGCTTAAAGCACATATCATGTTAACACAGATCATTAATGGAAAGATTCTTACCCCGCAAGGCTGGCTGAAAGACGGCTCGGTACTGATAAGCGACAGTAAGATTTTAGAAGTGACAAACTGCGACTTAGCGGTAGTAGGGGCAACCTTGATAGACGCCAAAGGTATGTATATCGTCCCCGGTGGCGTGGAAATTCACGTGCACGGAGGTGGAGGCCGTGATTTTATGGAAGGTACCGAGGAAGCTTTCCGTGCGGCGGTAGCCACGCACATGAAACACGGTACGACCAGTATCTTCCCCACCTTATCCTCTTCTACCATCCCGATGATCCGTGCCGCCGCCGAGACCACCGAGAAACTGATGGCTGAGAAAGATAGTCCGGTTCTGGGGCTTCACTTAGAAGGACATTATTTCAATATGAAAATGGCTGGTGGACAAATCCCTGAGAATATCAAGAATCCCGATCCCGAGGAATATATCCCTCTGTTGGAGGAAACGCATTGCATCAAGCGCTGGGACGCCGCTCCGGAACTTCCGGGAGCGATGCAGTTCGGTAAATATATCACCTCGAAAGGCGTACTCGCCTCGGTAGGGCATACCCAAGCCGAGTTTGAGGATATCTTGACCGCTTATGAGGTAGGTTATACCCACGCCACCCATTTCTATAACGCCATGCCGGGTTTCCATAAACGCCGCGAGTATAAGTATGAGGGAACGGTGGAAAGTATCTATTTGCTCGATGATATGACCGTCGAGGTCGTTGCGGATGGTATCCATGTGCCGCCTACGATCCTTCGTCTGGTCTATAAGATAAAAGGTGTGGAACGCACTTGTCTGATCACGGATGCCTTGGCTTGCGCCGCCAGTGATAGCCAAGTCGCTTTCGATCCCCGTGTCATCATCGAGGATGGCGTGTGTAAGTTGGCCGACCGCTCGGCCTTGGCGGGTAGTGTCGCCACGATGGACCGCTTGATCCGTACGATGGTGCAAAAGGCCGAGATTCCCTTGGAGGATGCCGTGCGTATGGCCTCGGAGACTCCCGCCCGTATCATGGGCGTATCCGATCGCAAGGGAACCTTGCAGCGGGGCAAAGACGCCGATATCGTCTTGTTGGACCGTGACTTGAATGTCCGTGCGGTTTGGGCGATGGGTAAGTTGGTTGAAGGTACGAATAAACTATTCTAAACAAGAACGATTATGTTGACACAAATTATAAATGGCCATATCCTTACGCCGCAAGGATGGATGAAGGATGGTTCCGTATTGATTAGCGACGGGAAGATCTTAGAGGTTACAAATAGCGATTTAGCGGTGATTGGCGCCAAGGTGGTGGACGCGAAAGGAATGTCTATCGTCCCCGGTTTCGTGGCGATGAATATCCATGGCGGTGGGGGCTTCGACTTCTCCGAATGTACGGAAGAGGCTTTCCACGGTGCGGTAGCTGCTCATCAGAAACATGGGGCCACGACGATATTCCCTACCGTGTTGGCTCCAGAAATCGGGGTGATCGATAAGGCGGTAACTGTATGCGAGGAGATGATGAGGAAAAAAGACGGTCCTATCTTAGGATTGCACATTGAGGGACCGTATTTGAATCCGAAGATGGCGGCGAGTTTATTTATCGATAAGGAGAATCCCGCCGACCCGAAAGAGTATAAAGAGATATTGGAACGTACGGATTGCATCAAGCGTTGGGATTCCAGCCCGGAGATACCGGGTGCGCTTGAGTTCGCCCAATACTTGAAGTCGAGGGGAATCCTATCCGCTATCTCGCATACGGAAGCGGAGTTTGATGATATTAAGACCGCTTACAATGCCGGTTTCACGCATGCGGCTCATTTCTATAACGCTATGCCCGGTTTCCATAAGCGTCGTGAATATAAGTACGAGGGAACGGTGGAAAGTGTTTTCTTGATGGACGATATGACGGTAGAGGTGATCGCTGACGGGCGTCATTTACCCTCTACGATTCTCCGATTGGTCTATAAGCTGAAAGGAGTGGAACGTACTTGCTTGGTTACGGATGCTCTTTCTTGCGCAGCCAACGAGGGTAAGCCGTTATCCGATCCCCGCATTATCATTGAGGATGGCGTATGCAAGTTGGCGGATCATTCCTCATTGGTGGGAAGTATCGCCACGATGGACGTACTGGTACGTACGATGGTGCAGAAGGCCGATATTCCTTTGGCCGACGCTGTCCGTATGGCTTCCGAGACTCCGGCCCGCCTGATGGGGGTAAGCGATCGCACCGGAACCTTGCAAAGAGGGAAGGACGCGGATATCGTGATCTTGGATCGTAAGTTGAATGTGCGTGCGGTATGGAGCATGGGAAACTTAGTTCCGGAGACAAATACATTGGTCTAAGCTCGTTAATAATATAAGGAAGGGACTGTCTTGGCTGGCCGGGACGGTTCTTTTTTATTTTTAGGCGATATAGATCAAACCTTTCGGCTAATAAATTTGTTCTATCAACGTATGGCGAAATCAGTACTTATTTCATATATTTGTGATTCAAGTAAGATTGTAATACTAAATCAATAATTAAACATGAAAACGAACCTTAGTTCTCAAATTACTCTGACGCGTATACCGTTGCGGTATTATCGCCCGGAAAATGCTTTCGAGCATTCAGTTTTAACTCGTTTGGAAAAGATTCCGACAAACATTTACGAATCGGCCGAGGAAGGTTCTTTCGCTATCGCTAAAGAGATAGCAACACAAATCCGTAAAAAACAAGATATTGGTAAGCCCTTCGTGATCGCTTTACCCGGCGGACGTTCTCCGCTAAGCGTTTACAAGGAGTTGATCCGTATGCATAAAGAGGAGAATTTAAGTTTCCGCAACGTGATTGCTTTCGTGGAATATGAGTTCTATCCATTGGCTAATCCCAGCGCCGGAAATCTGGCTCGCCTAAAAGAGGAGTTATTCGATCAGGTCGATATCGATCCTGCGAATATCTATTGCCCGGACGGAAGCATGCCGAAAGACGCTATCCTAGATTTCTGTCGCCAGTATGAGGAGACGATCCAATCCGTGGGAGGTATCGATTGCATGTTGCTAGGTATCGGTAACTCCAGCAATATCATGTTCAACGTGGGTGGAACGACGATCAGCTCGCGTACCCGTATGGTCTTGTTGGAAGGCGCTTCCCGCAAGGAGGCTGCCCGTACGTTCCCTTCGCAGGAGAATGTCCCGGCAGGTATCATCACGATGGGTATCTCTACGATGATGAACGCCCGCAGCGTGATCTTGATGGCTTGGGGCGAGGATAAGGCTAGCATTGTCGCTAAGACCGTTGAAGGCAAGGTTAGCGATGCCGTTCCTTCCAGCTATTTGCAGAATCATCCGAACGCCAAGGTCGTGATCGATCTTTCAGCCGCTTACGACTTGACTCGTATCAGTCATCCTTGGTTGGTGACTAGCTGCGAGTGGGATAATAAGTTGATCCGCCGTGCGATCGTTTGGTTGTGTCAGTTGACGGACAAACCGATCTTGAAATTGACAAACAAGGATTATAGCGAGCACGGATTGGGTGAGTTGTTAGCCCTGTATGGTTCGGCGTATAATGTAAATATCAAGATATTCAATGATATCCAGCATACGATTACCGGATGGCCGGGTGGTAAACCGAACGCCGACGATTCCAATCGTCCGGAGCGTGCTAACCCGTATCCGAAGAAAGTGATCGTATTCAGTCCGCACCCGGATGATGACGTGATCTCCATGGGCGGTACCTTGCGCCGTTTGTGCGACCAACATCATGATGTGCATGTGGCTTACGAGACTTCCGGTAATATTGCCGTAGGCGACGAGGAGGTAATCCGTTATTGCGAGTATTTGCGTGATGTATGTGAGAAATACTCTCCCGACTCGGCCGTGAAGGATAAAGCGAACGAGATCATCAACTACCTGCGTTACGAGAAGGTGGAGAACGGCGAGCCGGAGAGAAAGGATGTCCTCTTTATGAAAGGAACGATCCGTCGTGAGGAAGCCCGTCACGGTTGCCGCTACTCGGGCGTGAAGGACGATCATGTTCATTTCTTGGATCTTCCGTTCTACGAGACCGGATTAGTGAAAAAGAATGATTTGAGTGAGGCCGACAAGGATATCGTAAAGGCGCTGTTGCTCGAGATCAAGCCGGATCAAATGTTTGTCGCCGGTGACTTGGCTGACCCGCACGGAACTCACAAGGTTTGTCTGGATGCCGTACTGGCCGCTATCGACGAGGTGAAAGACGAGGAATGGATGAAGAACTGCCGTGTATGGATGTATCGCGGCGCATGGGCAGAATGGGAAATGGACCATATCGAGATGGCCGTACCTATCAGTCCGGAGGAGTTGCGCTTCAAACGTAACGCTATCTTGAAGCATCAATCGCAGGCCGAGAGCGCTCCGTATCTGGGTGACGACGAGCGTTTGTTCTGGCAGCGTGCCGAAGATCGCAACCGTGCTACCGCGGAGTTGTATCGTCAATTAGGTTTGGCTTCTTATGAGGCGATCGAGGCGTTTGTACAATATATCCCGTTGAGATAATATCTAGCGATAGAATAATCTGAAAGCCCTATCTGATTAAGTTCGGATAGGGCTTTTTGTTTTTGTGTTATTTTTTTCGTGTGGGCGTAAGTAGATCTGTTTCTATGATCGTATATAGATAAAGGAGAAGCCTTGAATTGTCTAATATAATACAAGAAATGTCCACATTGAGCATGAAAGACTATATTATTAAGAACCATGAGTTAGATAAATTTAAATTATTATATCTGGAGAATGCCCCCAGACTGATCTTTTATGCCTCGAAATATGTGGATAGCGATACGGCGGAAGATTTAGTGCATGATATATTCATCAAGATCTGGCAAAAGAAAGAGATTTATTCCGTGGAAGAAGGCTTGAAGACATACCTATTCCGTTCCGTTCAAAATGCTTGCCTCGATTACCTAAAGCATAAATCAATAGAAATGACTTATGCGGATGAGGTTGCTCGTAGACTAAAGATAGAGGAGATAGGTTATTATAATCAGTCGGATGCGGCGGAGCTGGAGAAAGAGCGTCTGGACTCCGTTTACCGGGAAATAGCCAAGTTACCGGACAGATGCCGAGAGGTTTTTACGTTGGCTTATGTGGACGGGAAGAAATCAGTGGAGATCGCAGGAATGCTAAATATCTCTCAACGTACGGTAGAGGCGCAACTCTATAAAGGATTGAAGATCATACGGAATGTGTTGGCACTTCTGGCACTGGTTTTATTTTTTAGATGAAAATACGGTAGAATACGTAAGTAAAAAGAGGAAACCGGTCGTATATATTATAAATGAAACAGAAAATGGAATCTAATAATTCGATAGAAGAACTGATCATACGCTATTTGCAGAACGAGATTCAAGAGGATGAACTTCGGGTGTTGGATGCTTGGATTCATGAGAGTGACGCTAATAAAGCCCACTTCTTTGAGCTTAAGGGGCTTTTTGACACTCGGAAAGAAGTGGCGTTCTTGAACCATTATTCCGTGGAGCGTAGTTGGGAGCGAATGGCTGGAAAGCTGGATGCGATCTCTGGCGTATCTGTGAAATCCAAGGTCCTTGGCAAACAGTTCTGGCTTTCATTCTTGAGATATGCGGCGATTATCGTAATCGCTATGGGAGTAGGTGTGGGTATGAATCAATGGATAAGCAATCGTTTATATGCCGGCGATATGGAATATAACGAGATCGTAGTGGAAAAAGGCGGACGTGCGAACACGCTATTGCTATCCGACGGCAGTAAGATCATACTCAATGCCTCCACCCGTTTTAAATACCCCACCTCTTTTAATGGAGATGAGCGTGTGGTTCATCTGGAGGGTGAGGCCTATTTCGAGGTTGCGAAGAATCATTCGAAACCTTTCATCGTAAAACTAAAGAACCAACAAATCACGGTACTCGGAACCTCATTCAATATACAGGCTTTCAACGATGATCGCTTTAGCGTCACCACCTTATTAAGTGGTAGTATCCTGTTGGAATCTTTTGACGCTCAAGGACGGAAAATGAGTAGCATGAAGCTAAAGCCGAATCAACAAGCCCGGTCGGATAACCGGACCGGCTCTATTTTCTTGTCAGAGACAGATGCCTCGATCTCGAACGCTTGGGTAGGAGGGAAATATCGTTTCAAGGATGAGACCTTAGTCTCTATCGTAAAACGTCTGGAGAATTACTATGGGGTAAATATCCGCTTGGCGCATGACAGTCTGCGGAACATCCGCTACACGGGAACCTTCTCTTTGGATCAAGGTATACAAGAGGTGTTGGATATTATTAACTCGGAGAAACAATTCACTTTCATGAAAGACGGAAAAGATATTCTGATATCGGCGAGAAGCAAATAACAAAATAATAGATGTATAACCTTAAACATTGGAATTGCCTATGACAAATACTTGATCACAAAAAAAGAATCGGGACTGACACCACTCACCCCCGATCCTTATTCGTTTTTAATTTATGAATCACCTTTCTCGCCAGTCCGCTGAAACCGTGCGATCGAGGTAAGTCCTTAATAAAAAAACATTTACAAATTTATGGAAAAAGTTTGGAATAGTGATGATCTATTACCTAAAAAATTTAAATCAATCATGAAGATCACATTGCTTTTTTTAATACTGGGTATATTGCATGTCTCGGCGGATACCTATGCGCAAAAAGCTCAAGTTACGGTAGAAGTAAAGAGCGGGACGTTCTATGATGTCGTCTCGGAGATTGAGAAACAGACCGAGTTCATGTTTTTCTATAAGAGCGAGGATATCGATAATAGTAAGCAGGTGGATATACAGGTGAAGAATCGCCAAGTTACCGACGTGTTGAATGAGTTGTTGAAAAACACGAACTTGACCTACCGCATATCAGGTAAGCACATCACGATCTTGAAGAAAGACGCCGTACAGCAACAAAAGAAAAAGATCTCCGGTACCGTTACGGATCCGGATGGCATACCGGTTATCGGGGCCAATGTCGTGATTAAGGGTACGACGGTCGGTACCGTTACGGATCTGGATGGAAAGTTTAGCTTGGATGCGGCTAATAACGATATCCTGTCATTTTCCTATATCGGCTATGCGGAGCAAGAGATCGAGGTCGGGAATCGTACACTGTTTAACGTGAAGTTGGCCGAGGATTATAAAGCGCTTGAAGAGGTCGTTGTCGTTGGATATGGTACGATGTTGAAACGAAACTTGTCAACTTCAGTGGGTTCCGTAGACTCGGAGAAGTTATTGGAGCGTCCGAATGCCACGAACGTATTCCAAGGATTGGCCGGAAAGGTAGCGGGTGTTAATATCGCTTTGAATTCTGGTGCGCCGGGTGGTAGCCCTGCGATAAAAATCCGTGGTATCGGTTCTTTGAATTCTTCCAATACACCGCTATATGTGGTCGATGGTGTGGTTGGCGTGGATCCGGACCAGATTGATCCGAATATAGTTCAGTCTATCGATATCTTGAAAGACGCTACTTCCTCTTCTATTTATGGTGCGAGAGGTGCGAATGGTGTTGTGGTGATAACAACGAAGGAAGGTAAGAAAAATACAACGAATATCTCGTATAATACCGTTTTGTCTGCCGGAACGTTAGCTCGTAAAGTCGATGTCTTAAATGCGGAAGAGGCTTTGGATGTATTCAAGCGTGCTTATGAGGCTCAACCGGGACGTATCGCTCCCCATCTGGATCCGAGCAATATGTTTACGCATAAGAATGACCTGTTCAATCCGGACGGGACTCCGAAATATGATACGGACTGGCAGGATGCCGTGACCCGTACGGCTTTTTCTCATCAGCATTCACTTAGTTTCTCCGGAGGAAGCGATAAGCTGACCGCTGTGGCGAATGTAAGTTATAAAGATAATCAGGGTATTATGTTGGAGACTTATAAACGTCAGTTGAATGCGTTTATCAATGTAGGATGGGATTTGAAAGAATGGTTCCATTTACAGGCCATGTTGAATGTTGGATCTAGTAATGCCCGAAACTCGGAGAATGCGATCTCTCGGTATACATTGGAAGCATTACCGTTCCTTCCGGTTCAATATGAGGATGGTACCTATTCCCGTAAAGGAGATTATCCAGGTGCGGAAGATACGGAGAATCCCGTGAGGATTTTAAAGGAACGTAAGAATATCGATAAGAATCAGTACACGTTGGCTAACGTGATTGGTACGTTTAAGATTACCTCTTGGTTAAAGTTAACGACTAGCTTCAGCCGCCAGGATGGTTCTTATATCAATTCATCTTATAACCCGAGTACCTTATTCGGCTATGGAGATACTCAAAAGGGTAAAGCGGAGAAAGCACATCGAAATACGATGTCGTGGACGAATGAGGACTACTTGACTTTTGATAAAAGCTGGAATAAGCATAACTTGAATGTCGTAGCGGGAGCCAGTTGGTATTACTCAAAAACAGAGAAAAGCGAGCTAGGGGCCGAGAATTTCTTCGATGATTATTTTGAGTACAATAATATGGGAGTCGGTACCGTACGTTCTAAGGTTGGCTCAGACTATACGGATAATAAGATGAATTCTTACTATGCCCGTATCAACTATAATTTTGACAATCGTTACTTATTGGGCGCTTCTTTCCGTGAGGATGGTTCTTCTCGTTTTGGCTTGAATAACCAATATGGTTTCTTTCCTTCATTCTCGGCCGCTTGGCGTGTATCCAATGAGAATTTCTTCGAGAACGCGAAAAAGGTGATTGATGATATGAAAGTCCGTTTGAGCTACGGTACGGTGGGTAACGCGGAAATCGGTGATTATGCGTCTATGGCACGTTATGAGAATAAACGCCTTCCTTTTGGCAAGGATATGACGACGATCGTTACGTTGAAAAGTATGGCAAATCCGGATTTACGCTGGGAGAAATCCAGACAACTTGACGCGGGTATCGATTTGAGTTTCTTTAATGGGCGTATCGAGTTTATGGCGGATTATTATCATAAGATTACGACTGATTTATTGTATGAGCTACAATTGCCTTCTAACTCGGGATATGAGAAAACTATGACAAATTTGGGTAAGATCCGTAATCAAGGTCTTGAGATGAGCTTGAATACACGCAATATCCAAAGCCGTGATTTCTTATGGACTACCTCTTGGAATTATACGATGAACCGCTCGATGGTACTGGATATAAATGATAATATTATCGGTAAGTGGGGAGGACGCATTGAAGAGGGACATCCTTTAAATGCTCTTTACGGCTATGTTCGCCTAGGTACATGGGGTACTGATGAGGCGGAAGAAGCCGCTAAGTATAATAAGAAACCCGGCGATATCAAGTATTGGGACAAGAATGGTAATGGAATGAAGGATGGCGAAGACCAAGACTATATCGGAAATGGCGCTCCTAAATTCGAGATGAATATGACAAATACATTCTCGTGGAAAGGCTTCACGTTTATGTTTGATTTGCAATGGGTATATGGTAATAAGTTGATTAACTTCACTCGCCAGTTGATGGGTAACCGTGTGACATTCTCCAATGCTTATGCGGACATTCCGGTGAACGCTTGGACGCCGGAAAACCAAAACACGATGGTGCCTAGCTTGCGCCTTCCGGGAGATGGATATGAGAATGACGTAGATTCTTGGAGTTGTGAGCCGGGTTCGTTCTTGCGTTTACGTAATATCGGCTTGAAATATGACTTTAGTTCCCGTATGCTTTCTGCCGCTCACATCAAGAGTTTATCCTTGGGATTCAATGTGGAGAATGCGTTCTTGATTACGAACTATTCTGGTAGTGATCCGGAGGTAACGAGTTATGATGCCGTATTTGAGCAGGGAGTGGATTTTTATACCTATCCCAAACCTCGTACGTACTCATTTACTTTAGGTGTTAATTTCTAATTATTTAATCTTTACTTCGTAAAAAACTAAGATATGAAAAATAAAGCGCTTGTATGGATGTGTGGCTTGCTTTCCGCAATAATGGCTTTTACATCCTGTACGAATTTTTTAGAGGAAGACCCGAAAACCTTCTTGAGTCCTTCTGAATATTATACGACAGAGAACCAGATAAAGGCGGCTGTGGATGGCACTTATGACGGGCTTGATGATCTGTTGAGTTCCGACCTCGAGATTGCTACAGTTCACCTTTTTAACTTGGAATATCTTGTAGGTACTAGTTATCGTCCTCGTGCGGCCGGTAATGAGCAGAACCAGTTCTTATTGCTTTCCGGTTTGGAAGAGAGTAACGGCATTATTCGTAACTTCTGGAAGACTACTTTCTTTCCTTTGGAAAACTGTAATAGCGTGATTCAAAATGTTTCCGCTACGGATATTATTAGCGAGAGCCAGAAAGCGAAGTATCTGGGAGAGGCTTATTTCTTGCGGGCATATTACTATTTCCAAGGGGTACAATTATTCGGGGATATCCCGTTGAAGACGGAACCTACGGTAGACCTGAATACGGTGAAGATCCCAAGGTCTCCTAAGGAGGATATTTATAACCAGATCGTGGAAGACTTGAAAAAGGCGGAGCAGTCCGGGCTGGATTGGAGTGATAAAACAGGCCATGTCTCTATGGGAGCGATCAAGACCCTTTTAGCTAAGGTTTATTTGACAATGGCAGGTTATCCGCTTCAAAAAGGAAATGAGTATTATCAATTGGCTTACGAGAAAGCCAAGGAGGTTATTGATAGTGGAGCCTTTAGCTTGTTCGCTGATTATAAGGATTTGCGTGCGTCAGAGAACGAAAATAGTGGTGAGCATATTTTTATGATCCAGCGTGAGGCGCAAGATGCCGGGGCTCCTTTCCATTTTGGCCTTTTGCCTTATCCGGAACAACCGATTTCCATTACTCCGGCTTATGGGGGTGGTTTGGCTCCTCGTAAAGAGTTTTATGAAAGTTATGATGACCAAGATATTCGTAAACGGAATGAGGAGTTTTTCTATACTTCTAAACCCAAATATGGTGATCCGGAGACAACGATTACTTTGGATGTTCCTTATTTATGCAAATATTGGGATGAGAATGCCGAATCTACAGGAAAGAGCGGGGCGAATATTCCGGTTTACCGTTATGCGGACGTTCTATTAATGTGTGCGGAGGCAAAAGCTACCTTGGATGGTGGATCTACTTCCGACGCTATAGCTGTGGATGCTTATTTCCAAGTTCGTCACCGTGCGTTGCCCAATGAGGCGAGACCGACTTCAATCACGGTTGATCAAGTATTGAAAGAGCGTGCGTGGGAACTCTGTTATGAGTTTACAGGATGGTATGATATGTTGCGTACTCACCGTGCGTTTGATCCGGTATCGAAGCAAATGGTTGATTTATTCGGCTATCAGGCGGTTAATCATACGTATCCGTTTAAAGAATCGGATTTGGTTTTCCCGGTACCTTTGCGTGAGAAAGAACTGAACCCTCTGCTCGGTGAGGATGTCGTTCGCTAAAAGTAAGCGAGCGATTCTCTAGACTAGAGGTGTGTGGGAGGATATTACTATCCGTAGTAATCCGGATTATTATCCATGATAAATACGATTACTATTGATAGTAATATTTTTTAACACGGTATATATTATTCATCACAAAAAATTAGAGAAGAGAGAAATAGAGATGAAAAGATATGTTTTGTTTGTCTGTTTGTTTTTATCAAGCCTTGCTGGAGTATATGCTCAGTCGATAGCTCCGTTTCAGAAAGGAGATCGGATCGCTTTCGTGGGAAACAGCATTACTTGCGGTGGTCATTATCATTCATATATCTGGCTATACTATATGACCCGTTTCCCGGATCAACGCATCGATATCTTTAACGAGGGAGTAGGTGGGGATGTAGCCGAGATGATTTACCAGCGGTTGGATAAGGTTTTCGAACATGAGCCTACGGTGGTGACGCTATCTTTTGGCATGAACGATGTCGGCTATATGGATTTTCGGAAGCCGGGGGCGGATACGATCGCCCGGAACCGGGTAGAGAAAGCTTGCCGGGATTATGCCTTTATCGAGGAGGTCTATAAGAAGTATCCGGAGGTGAGGAAAATCTTGATCGGAAGCTCTCCTTATGACGAGACTTCTCGTTTCAATAAGGTCGCTTTCCCGGGGAAGAATACGCCGATCTTGGAGATCGTGGATTTCCTGAATGCCCGGGCCCGGGAGAATCAATGGGGATTCGTGGATTTTAACCGCCCGATGGTAGCGATCAACCAATGGGAGCAAGCGGAGGATTCCATGTATACCTTATGCGGGAAGGATCGTATACATCCCTCTACGGACGGGCATCTGGTCATGGCTTATCTCTTCTTGAAGGCGCAAGGTCTGGCCGGTAAGCCGGTAGCCGATATCCGGATAGACGGAGCGGGGAAAAAGGTGACTCGCTCGGATAATTGCCGTGTCTCGGATTTGTCTGTTTCCTCGGATAACCTTACTTTTACGTACGAGGCGAAATCGCTTCCGTATCCTATCGATACCTCTTATTATGATAATGAGAAACATACGCAGGCAGATGCCTTGAGTGTTATCCCTTTTATGGATGAGATGAATTATGAGGGATTGTCCGTGAGCGGTTTGTCGGATGGATATTACGGGTTGACGATCGGTGGGGAGTTTATCGGTCGTTTTACGGCGAGGGAGTTGGAGCGAGGCATCAATATGGCTCTTCTTCAGAATACCCCGCAGTATAAACAAGCGATGAAGATCCGCCAGATGAACGAGGAACGCTGGTTGAAAGAGCGTAAGATGCGTGAATTTTATTGGGTGGAATATAACTTGATGCGGAAGACGGGCATGCTTTGGGCCTGCAACGAGGCTGCCGTGGACACCTTGCGCAAATACCGTCCCCACGACATCTTCTTGCAATGGAACGGCGACCTTTGGCTACAATACATGCACAAGGGGATTCGTGAGGATTGCGTGAATGAGCAACAGGATCTGGTTAACCGGATCTATGAGCAAAATAAACCAATCCCCTTGCGAATAGAGATCAAGAAATTTACAGACTTGTAGAGACGGGGCGTGCCCCGTCTCCCACCGACTGGAAGTATTCTAAATGTGAATTAATAGTACATATTATATGAAAAAGAAACTAGCGATATTCGTATTAAGCCAATTCTTGTTGGCCGGTTGGGCAGATGCCCAACAAGCCTATTTCATCGATGGCTATCATGGCGGTATCTACGGGCATTACCCGGTGGGGCAGACCGCCTTTATCGCCCAGAAATTAAGGCAGAATCCCAACTGGAATATCAATATCGAGATCGAGCCTGAATCATGGGAAGTCGTACGGCAACGAGACCCCGAAGGTTACGAGGCTTTCAAGCGCTTATTTAAGGATCAATCCGTGGAGAGCGGGCGGATCGAGTACGTAAACCCGACCTATGCCCAAAGTTATTTCTTCGGGACATCCGGCGAGAGCGCTATCCGCCAATTCGAATATGGAATACGGCTGATCCGGAAACATTTCCCCGAGGCGGTATTCACCACCTATTCGGCGGAGGAGCCTTGCTTTACCAGTTGCCTGCCCTATATATTGAAGTCATTCGGCTTCTCGTATGCCTCTACTAAGAACCCGAATACGATGTGGGGTGGCTACGTAAGCGCCTACGGAGGTGAGTTGGTGAATTGGGTAGGGCCGGATGGTACGAGACTTACCACCGTCCCCCGTTACGCCTGCGAGGATTTACAACCCGGCTCTTGCTGGCAATCCATCTCGTGGTTCAATACGGAGGACTACATCCATAAATGCTTGGATGCCGGTATCCAGCACCCGGTCGGCATGTGTATCCAAGATGCCTCATGGAGCCATGGTTGGGATAAAGGCCCTTGGCTGGGACAGGATACGACGGGCTATTATACGCCGACCGTCTATAAGACTTGGCGGAATTACATCCAAGACTGTTCCGTCGGGACTACTCAGGATGATTGGCATTTCTCGCAAGAGGATGTCCTAGGTGGCTTGATGTGGGGAACGCAGGTCATGCAGCGTTTGGCCGGAGAGGTACGGGTAGCCGAGAACGCTATCGTGCGTGCGGAGAAAATGGCGGCTTACGCTCGCTTATACAAAGGCATGGAATGGCCGACTGAACGTATCGATGAGGGATGGCGCACGCTTCTATTGTCGCAGCATCATGATTGCTGGATCGTTCCTTACAATCGATTACAAGGGAAAAAGACATGGGCGGAGACGGTTACGGATTGGACTGGGGTGACCAATCAAAACAGCCGTCAGATAATTGATAACGCTTTGTCCTTATTGAAAGAAAAGGAAGGTGAATCCACGGTGTACGTATATAATACCTTGGCTACCGACCGGAATGAATTGGTGGCGGTGGAAGTTCCCGTCTCATGGAGAAACTCGGATTGGGTGGTTCTTGATAAGCAAGGAAAGAAACAACCGGCTCAATGGTTGACGGAAGACGGCATTTCAAAACTCTTGTTTCGTGCGCAAGTCCCCTCGGCCGGTTATGCCTCTTATGCGATCCGGAAGGCAGAGGATAAACAGTCTGGAACCTTGAAGGCTGAGAGACAGAAAGACGGTACGTTTCGCATGGAAAGTGATTTATACACCTTGGTGCTAAACCCCTCTAAAGGAGGTGTAATAGAAAGCTTGAAAGCGAAAGCCGTACGAGGCAAGGAATTCGTGGATAACCGGAATGAACGTGGGTTCAATGAGCTTCGGGGATATTTTATCGACGAGGGTGGTTTCCTTTCCAGTATGGATCAACCGGCTGAGGTGAGCGTGTTGGAGCAAGGGCCCTTATTCGTGAAGGTAGCTGTGAAAGGCAAGATCGGAAAGTATTCATTTACCCAAACGATCCGGTTAACGCAGGGAGAGCCTCGCATCGATATGAGTGTTAAACTGGATTGGACAGGAAACCCCCGTATTGGTGAGCCGGGTATCGAATTCCGTGCGGATAATCCTCGTAAGTCATTCTATGACGACCGTTACAAACTTCTGGTATATCTGCCTATCCAGATCGCCAACCAACAGATTTATAAGGATGCTCCGTTCGATGTTTGCGAGAGCCGGTTGGAGAATACCTTTTTCAATCGTTGGGATAGCATCAAGCATAATATCATTTTGAATTGGGTGGATGTTACGAGCAAGGATAACTCTTGCGGTCTGTCATTATTCACGGATCATACGACCAGCTATGCGCATGGTAAGGATTTCCCATTGGCCTTGAACGTACAATACGCCGGTAAAGGCTTGTGGGGCCGGGATTATATCATAGACCGTCCGACCGAGATCTCGTATGCCTTGATCCCTCATGCCGGAACTTGGGAGAAAAGCCGTATTTGGACACAAAGCGAACGACGCAATGAGCCTTTGGTCGCAACCTTGGGCGGCGATGCTACCTTGACATCCGGTTCCCTTTTCCGGATAGAGAATAATGCCTACGAGTTGGTCTCCATGGTCTATAAAGGGAATGACCTTTATATCCGCCTATTCAATGCCCAAAGCGATGCTTCCCCTAAAACGATAATCTTCCAAGGACAAGACGTGAAAGCGAGCTTGGTGGAATTGGATAACCGTCTGGTTGAGGACTTAACCGTCACCGAGAAGAAAGGCGCCAGTTCAATGCGTCTTTCTATCCCCCGTTACGGAATAAGGACATTAAAACTAAGCTGTAAGAATATCTAATGTAGAGACGGGGCATGCCCCGTCTCTCTTTATCCCTAATTAATCCCCGTTTCTCTTGCCTCTTTCGGTGGAAAGATGTTATTTTGCATCCCGAATTAAAAGAATAGGCGTTATGTTGAAATTCTTCAAGACATGGACACTCCCTATCTCCATGTTAGCGGGTGCGATAGGGTATTTTGTTTTCGCCAATGTTACTTTTCTGGAGCCTACAAAGCCGTTCATGTACACTTTAATAGCGTATCTGACGCCCTTTTTGATTTTTGCCCAGCTGCTCCTGACCTTCTGTAAGATCTCTGTCCGGGAATTGATGCCCAGCCCTTGGCATGGTTGGCTATTGCTTATCCAAGCGGTTTCCAGTTTGGTGCTTGCCGCCTTATTGCTCTGGCTGCCAATGAGAGAGGAATACCGGGATGTGTTCGAGGGAGCGATGGTCTGCCTGATTTGCCCGACCGCTACGGCGGCCGCCGTGATTACGGGTAAATTAGGGGGAAGCGCCTCTAGTCTGACTACTTATACCTTATTATCGAATCTATTAGCTGCGATTGTCGTGCCGCTGGTCTTCCCATTAGTGGAACCGCATGCCGAGATTACTTTCTTCGCCGCATTCTTGAAGATCTTGGGAAAAGTTTTCCCATTGCTGTTATTCCCGTTTTTCCTCGCTTTGTTCTTGCGTAGATTCATACCACCTATCCATCGCTTCCTTGCGGGGCTTCGGGATATGGCCTTTTACCTCTGGGCCGTCGCTCTAGCTATCGTGACCGGGCAGACCGTGAAATCCTTGGTCAATAGCGAGGCGGAGATTTATGTAGAAATCTTGATCGCTTTAGGCGGCTTGATAACCTGTATCGCGCAGTTTTATTGGGGAAAGCGCATCGGCACGAAATACAATGACCGTATTAGTGCCGGACAAGCCTTGGGGCAAAAAAATACCGTGTTAGCGATCTGGATGTCTTACACCTATTTGAACCCCTTGTCTTCTGTTGGCCCGGGGAGCTATGTCCTGTGGCAAAATATTTTCAATAGCTATCAGCTGTGGAAAAAGAGGAAAAATGAGCTAGAATAATAAATGCGACCCGGAAAAAGGCGGCACACCGAAATAACGATGGAGCCGCCTCATTAATTTTCTTTCCTATCCTCTTATCAGTAAATTGAAGCAAATCCCAAATATGAAATAAGCTACATAGCAGAAAACGGAAACACCTAGGGAAACAAGCAGTTGTTTCATGAAAGACTTTTCCTGCCGCATATAATTGTAATTGAATGTAGCGCCCACAAAACCGAATACGGCGCCGATCAATCCCCCTAAAAAGATGAGTAACACAGGCAGTCCGCCCACGATATACTCTCGGGTAGACAACCGCTCCTCCAAATCGATTTTCTGTCCACGGAATACAGCGACGTGAACAAAGTCAAAGCCATAGACAATCTTTATCTCTTCCTTTTCCCCATTGGTATTAGTCACATAGTATTTCGGATTGAATCGTCCTTGTCTTTCGATTTCTCTGCCGTCTTGATATAAACGCTGCTTAAAAGGGCCGTACTCCAATTTCAAATCGCCTTGTACGCCTTCCAACGTAAAATTTAACTCTCTCACCATACTTGTTTGTTTTAGAATTAAGTCTATTTACAAAGATAAATAAAAGCTTTGATTTCCGTTGCTCATGAATTCTTTATTTATACATTTCTTCATCCGCAAAAAGCCTTGACTACATCAAGCAACATTGGCCTTCTTATGCGAATCAAGTCCTATAAGTTTAATTTTATTCCTTATATTTGCGAATACGTTGAATGATAGACTCTCTGTAATATGATAACAACAATCGCCCCATGGGATATGAATTGTTGATTTGGGTAAAACGTGGTGAATTACATGGAACAGCGTTCGTTACGCTTTGAAGCTATAACCATCATATATTTATCTTAATTGCAGGATATACGTTTACGGGGAAAACTTATTGGCTCAAAGGTGATCAAGTTGTCTATTTCAGTATAATAATTATTCATACTTATGGAAAAGGAACAAACGGATGAAAATAGTTGGGAATTTCATCTGACAGATAAGATCGCCCATCTTTCCAAAATGACCTTGGAAATGCATACGGAGTTTTGGCTTAGTACACTCCAGACATGGTTTCGTGGCTATCAAACACCCGAAGAGTATAAAGCGACGATTTGGGGGAGGGAGGTAGACCTATGCATCTCCATCGCTCCCTTGGAGACACCGACCGAGAAATTACCTATCATTGAAGAGAAATCGGCAAAAGGTAAGAATGAGCTGCTTCCCCCGGAACAGCAAGCCTACGTAGACGAACTCAAAAAGAAGATAAAAGCTCTCAAAAAACTCCTGCCGCCTAAGGTGGACGAGGCGTTAGAGCAACGCTATTTGGATTACATGAACGCCGAGAGGATTAAGGTAATCATTCAAGACTGCACCAAGATATGGAGCAACCCGGATTTGCCCGTTGAAGAAAAAATCAGTCAGCTCATTCCTTATAAAATTGAATTATATGACCTTGTGCGTAATGTCCAACTGCCGGATGATTTGATGCGTGCGGATACGAATATTTCAATTACAATGGCCACTATTCAATTCTTTGCGCAAAGCGTAGAGAAAAATGCGAAGAAAAACAAAATAAAAACACCCAAGCAGGTACGTCAATTAGTGAAATTTACCAATGACATCATTACTCGCATGGATGAGGGTCAGAATAAGCTAAACGGCGTTGAGCGAGATATGACTAAGGAAGAGTCTAAAGCCTATGATGCTTATCTTGATATAAAGATTGGAGCAAGGTCTGCCCTTCACTCGTTTGAAAAACGATTGGAGTTATACGAGCGACTTTGGGAAATGCCCTCGGTTTCTATCGGTACTAAAATTGAATGTTTGAATGAGACCATTAAACTAATTAGGAAGCAATGCGGTAAAAACTTGGAGCCCCGTTGTCCGCACGAATCCCTTATCCGGAAACATCTGAAAGCTATTAGTGGCTATATGAATAGGCTGGAAGAGGAAGGGGAAGCGATATGGCAATTGCGCATGGCCGACGAATTGCTCCCGACAGCAAACGCATGGCGGGAAGATTGTGAACTTCCGGCATTGTCCAGAGAGGAGTTTGCCCTCCAAGTAGAATTGCAATCTGTTCATATAGAGACCAAGGAGAAAGAAGACGGCTCCATCCATTACGAACTGGAGCTTTTTTTCCAAGACACGGAAGACACTTTCGCCGGCCACTTCCTATATGCTGATATTGAGGACCATGAGGTGAAGGAGATAACGTTAATGGGATAGTTACATTCTATGTTTGTCCACAAGGATTTGCAAGGTAAAGTCTCTTTACGATACTTTTGGGACCCGTTCGATTGTAAGCAGGCTCCTTTTTTTGTCGATACCTCCGGCGTATCCGGTTAGGCTGCCATCGCTGCCTACGACACGGTGGCAGGGGATGATGATACTGATCGGGTTATGGCCTACCGCTCCTCCGATCGCTTGCGTAGACATGCTCGGGATACCTTTTTGCCGGGCGATTTCGCCGGCGAGCTCCTTGTAGGTTACGACTTCGCCATAAGGTATTTTGCTCAATAAGTCCCATACCGCAAGTCGGAAAGGCGTATCCTCCAGATGGATAGGAGGGGTGAAGCTGGGAATCTTACCCATGAAATAGCTATCCAGCCACTCTTTGGTTAACTCGAATATCGGCAGTTCTCTTTCTTGGTGTTCCGCCGATAAAGTGGCGGCAAAATATTTTTGCCCGTCGAACCATAATCCTGTCAGGTGGTCGCCATCGCTGGCTAGGGTTATTTCTCCCAAGGGAGATCGATATTTGTCGGTGTATTGCATGATGTTTATCAAATAAGGGCGTAAGTTAGAAAAATTTTCGAAAGTAGCCAATATCTAAGGGCGGAAATGAGATAAGGAATCCTACTTTTATTTATATTTGCATAGTGAAATTTCGTGAACGGATAATACTTCAACATTTTTAAACAATGATAAAATTATGATCTTAAGTAGAAATTTATCAGAGGCGTTCAATGCCCAAGTTAATGCGGAGATGTGGTCTTCGAATTTGTATTTGTCAATGTCCGTGTATTTCCAGAAAGCAGGGTTGAACGGTTTCGCCCATTGGATGAAGAAACAAGCGGCTGAGGAATTGGAGCATGCTCATAAGTTGATCGATTACGCCTTGGATCGTGGCGGCGATATTACGATCGGCCAGATCAACGTGGTTCCGACAGGCTGGGGAAATCCGTTGGAGGTATTCGAGCATGTTTACAAACACGAGTGCTATGTATCAGAGTTGATCGACAAATTGGTTGATATCGCCGAGGCTGATAAGGATCATGCTTCCCGTGATTTCTTGTTCTGGTTCGTACGCGAGCAAGTAGAGGAAGAATCTACGGCTAAAGAGATCGTGGATCAATTGAAGAATTATGGGGAATGCCATTACGCCATTATGGATCATAGATTAGGAAAGAGATAATAAATTTCCGTCGAGAAATATAAAAAGGCTGTATCTTCACCGGACGCAGCCTTTTTTGTCGTATTTTTACCCGGTAAAGTCAGTAAGGAATACTTATAGATAAATAGAAAATATAAATATGAGATTAAGCGATGTATGGTTTACGGCTCTCTCGGAAAACGAGTCAGGGCAAATGATTACCGTTTACGGGCGGGACGAGTTGAATGAGTTCACCGAATCCGGTAAGTTCAAGGAACGTGTCGAGATCACTTGGAAATACGAGGGAGATGGGAGAGGCCTTCCTAGCGATGACCTTGGCGAGAAAATGGAGGCCGTGGAGGAAGCGCTTCGTAAGGCGATGGAAAAGAAAGACAAGCTGGCTATCCTGACGGGTGTCTATACCGGAGGAGGAGAGAAGGTCTGGGTGTTTTACACACGTACCGTGCGTGTATTCGGCGAACGCTTGAATGAGGCCTTGGCTCCTTTCGAGTTACTGCCCATCTCTATTTATACCGAGATGGATCCGGATTGGGAAGAATATAAGGATATGTATGAGATGAAAGAGTGGGCGGTGGATTGAGATCCTGTGCTTCGAGTTTGGCGTGAAAGGTATCTTTTTGATTGAAATACCTTCTTTTTCACGACACGG
>NZ_QTLI01000018.1:0-132992 GCF_003434625.1 Parabacteroides sp. AM17-47 | reverse complement strand
TTATTGTTATTGAATGTGTCTACCTATATCAGCATAAGACATGAAATTAACAAAAACTGTAATTGGCTGATTAATAGTAATTATACTATTATCTCTTCTCCGGCATATATTTCCAAAAACGAGCCGGCATATGTTGGCGATGAAGCCGCAGGTTTAAACGCTCCTTGATAGCGATAGACTTAAAATACTCTTTCCACATACTTTGAAAAAGTTTCTCATCCTTATCCATGATATCCTCACTGAGCAATCCGGTCAATAAGTGTGAATCTTTCTCTTCGAAACGGACTTCTATCGTATCGTTAAGATCATAATAATATCCATACTCTCTTTTTAAGTCGTAAATGAGCCATTGCTGATCAGCGAAACGGTCTTGCGCATAAGGTAATACCAAAGGTAATACGTTATATATAGGTGCGATGGCAGCAAAGTAAGTTCCATCCGCCGCTTTTTGGAAACGAAAGAATTGCATCACTCGCAAGCGTTCGTTGTTTACTTTCTTCCAGATCTTGGCCGTTTCCAATATGTCCGGGTCACCAAGATTGAACTCAATCGTGGCTGGAGCATCGATCGCTTTGCGGATATATCTGAATAACAACAGGTCTACTTCCGGTAATTCCGACAACCAAGTTACCGTCAACCCGGAAAGAGAAGACTTGGAGATTTTCTTCTCAAGCCCTTTCCATACCCGCTCTGCTTTCCGGTCGTCCGTATAAATCCGGATCGCCTCGTCATAGAACAATGGAAATGGCTCACCCTCGGTTACTAACAAATCCGGAAAAGTTCGACGGGAATAGGCATCGAATACAGCGGTAAGCAATCCCTCAAAAGTCTTGTCGTAAACAAATATAATCATTATCAATCCTTCTTATAAAACAGGCGTTAATCTATAAAAGGCAGTATAAGCTGCCGATCGTCTACTTTCTTTCCGCTCTTTCTCGTCAATAGTTGCCGGACGGTTTCAGGGCTGACCTCATTCACGGTCTGCGTCGGGAGCTCCCGGCAAGTAATAAAATAGCTAGCCTTTTTCATGACCACTCCTATTTTCTTCAACTGCTCTGAACCGAGATTAGCGTAACGCCGGGAAACGATTATGATCTTTGCCGATTTCACGCCAATTCCCGGAACCCGAAGAAGCATCTCGTAATCCGCTTTATTGATATCTACCGGAAAGACCTCCGGATGCCGCAGGGCCCAAGCCAACTTCGGGTCCACGTCTAGATCCAGATCCGGATATGCGTCATTGACAATCTCATCTACCTTGAATTGATAAAAACGCAATAACCAATCCGCTTGATATAAACGATTCTCACGGACCAGCGGAGGCGTGGTAAGTGCCGGAAGACGGTTATCATACGCATTTACCGGAATGAATCCCGAATAGTAAACACGCTTCATCGTAGGTCTCTGATATAAGGCCGATGATAGACGAAGTATATCCTTGTCGGTATCCGCCGTAGCGCCAACGATCATCTGCGTGCTTTGCCCGGCGGGAGCGAATCGTGGGGCATACCGGAAACGCTTGCGTTCCTCGGCGCTTTGTAATACACCTTGTTGGATATAACGCATAGGGGCAAATACGCTTTTAAAATCCTTTTCCGGAGCTAGAGTCCGCAAGCTCGCCTCATTCGGGATCTCTATATTCACGCTTAAACGATCGGCGTAAAGCCCAGCCTCATTTACCAATTCTTGGCTGGCTCCGGGGATACTCTTCATATGTATGTATCCATTGAAGTGATGTACGAGGCGCAAATCCTTGATGGCTCTCACCAACCGTTCCATCGTGTAATCCGGGTTTCGGACCACGCCGGAGCTTAAAAACAATCCTTCAATGTAATTACGCCGGTAAAACTCGATCGTAAGATTCACCAACTCGGTAACGGAAAGCGTAGCTCTCGGTAAATCATTACTTCGCCGGTTGATGCAGTAGGCGCAATCATACATACAATAATTCGTCAGCATGATCTTTAAAAGCGAGATACACCGTCCGTCCTCAGCGAAACTATGGCAAATACCCCATCCCGCGGCACTTCCTATAGCCCCGCTCTTATGCGAACGGGAGGTTCCGCTGGAAGCGCAGGATACGTCATATTTTGCCGACTCGGCCAAGATTTTCAATTTCTCGAGCACTTTCTCGTCCATAATTTCACCGATATGTTTCGTACAAAGATAATGATCTCACAGAAATCAATAGTACGTTTTAAAGAGATTTAAATGTGATAAAAACCTTATATTTGTATCGTGAAAATTTTGGAAGTGCCTTACTTCGTTGAAATCGCCAGTTTTAACAGCACACAAGGCACAAGCCCTCGCTATATCTGCGGGTTGCTTGTCTACGTGTGCATAGGTCTCTGGCGATACCTTACGAAGTGTGGGCGACAACCCGCTTTTTTTCTAAGCATAAAAGGGCATGAAAGTATCTAAACAAAATATTAAGAACTTGTTATCTTCTGTTTCTTCAGACGGCAGAGGGGCATTTGAGCGCTTTTATAATTTGTATTACGATCAGGTATTCCGTTTTGCGTATTATTGCCTTGGAGAGAAAGAGGCTTGCAAGGAGGTCGTGTCCGACGTGTTCTTTTCTATTTGGAAATCAAAAGCACGCTTAAAAGAGATAGACAATATAGATACTTACTTGTATATAACGGTACGCAACGAAGCGCTTCGTCATATTTCAAGAAGCAATAGTGTCAATAAAATCCAGATGGATCAGTTATATTCATTTGAACCAGAGGAAGAAGCTACTCCTGAGGGTATGTTGGAATCGCAAGAAATGCGGGAACTTTTTAATCTGGCAATTGATGAGCTTCCCGAAAAATGTCGCCTAATATTCTTGATGATCCGTGAGGAAGGATTAAGTACCAAGGAGGTCGCTAA
The DNA here is from genome assembly GCF_003434625.1 of Parabacteroides sp. AM17-47. NCBI lineage: Bacteria > Pseudomonadati > Bacteroidota > Bacteroidia > Bacteroidales > Tannerellaceae > Parabacteroides > Parabacteroides sp. AM17-47. Next base: position 130,118 of record NZ_QTLI01000018.1, on the reverse strand, counting down.
AATCCTATCCATCCAAGAGAGTACGGTCCGAGTGCAAATGAAGATTGCGGTGGAGAAGTTAATAAAACGGTTGAAATCGGATTTTCCTGATATTTCGTTTGTTTTCATATTAATATCCATTTTCCAATAAAATCAAATTAGCCAATGAAGTATATATTCCAAGGCACTTGAAGTATATATCCTATAGCACTTAAAGTATATATTCTACACAGAAGGGAGTAATACTAGGTGAAAATGACTTTCTACACGACAATTATTTGGATGTTTTATGCATCTAGGACATATTTCAAACATTTTAAAAAAAACGTCTTTCTCTTTAAACGAATTTCATCGATCCTTACTCCTCATTATAAGAAAGACGAAATATGGAGACAAGAAAAGAGATCATAAAGCAAATGGGTGACGCAATGAGGGAAGATATCTTCCTAGAGGTCAACAACCGTATCGAACGCAGCTTGCGCAGAAGGTTTTGGTTGAGAATATCTGCGGTCGCCGCCTCCGTCACGCTTTTGTTCAGCATCTCCAATTATATCTCTTTCCACGAAGGCTACAAGAAACTGAACAGCCAAATGGTAGAGATGGTGAATCCGATGGGAATGCGATCCTCCGTAGTCCTGTCTGACGGCACGAAAGTGATCCTCAACGCCGGTACGACATTGAGTTATCCGACAGCTTTCGTCTCCGGGCAGAGGGAGGTAAAGGTGAACGGTGAGGCATTCTTCGAGGTATCGCACGACAAGGAGCATCCCTTTATCGTTAGCGCTGAAAATGTTAAGGTGAAAGTATTAGGAACGAAGTTTAATGTGAAGGCCTATGATGACGATGATAATATAGAGGTGACTTTAGCGGAAGGGAAAGTCGGTGTCGGACTTGACACTAAAAATCTCATCCAGATAATGCCGGGACAGCAAATAAAATATATGAAAGCCTCACATCGCTTTATCAAGAGAGAAGTGAGATTACAAAGTTATACTTCGTGGATTTGTGGTAAATTCTATTTCACCAACTATCCACTAGAGAAAATCGCTAAGCAACTGGAAAGGAGTTTCAACGTAAGGATACAGATCCTCGGGAATGATTTGAGGAACGCAGCTTTTACCGGTGATTTCGTACGGGGAGAGAACATAGACCAAATCCTCCGGGTCATGACCGCTAATCGACTTATAAAGTATGAGATAGAAGGGGATCAAATCACGATCTCGAAAAAGTAAATCAAATGAGTTATAAACGTTAAATCGATATGCCTATGAAATAGAAAAAAGAGGGAATAGAGAAAAACAAAACGGAAAATGCTACCAACATCTTCCGTTTCTAAAGACTCAAGTCTTAATTATCGCAACACAATTAAAAACTTTAAATCATTGCAAAAGTATGAAATTTATTTCACACACAAGGCATTATATGCCTAATGTTAACCTAAAAAAAACATATAACATCATGAGACTATCTGTTGTACTATGTATGCTCAGCTTATTTTGCGCATCCGCGAAAACGGGTTACTCTCAAGTAGCGGAAATATCATTGAATCTGCACAATGTTACTATCTCGGAGGCGCTTGAAGAGATCAAGCACCAAAGTGAATACTCTTTTTGGTATAAGAATGATGAGATTAATCTTAATGAGAAGATCTCTGTGAAGGCTAATAAGCAAAGTATCAACCAAGTATTGCATGGCATTCTTGGTAAACAAGGTTTGTCTTATACAATCGATGATAAACATATCATAATCTACAAGAAAAATGAACAGCCTCGGATGGTCCAACAAGATGGTAAAATTACAGGTATCATTACCGATCAAGCGAATGTACCCATCATTGGTGCAAATGTTATCGTAAAAGGTTCCTCTATAGGTAGCATATCCGATATGAATGGGCATTTCAGTTTAGATGCGTCGGAAAAGGATATACTTCTGATATCTTATATCGGTTACATGACTAAAGAAGTAAAAATAGGCAAGCAACGTTCCCTTAAAATCCAACTGACTGAGGATACCCAAAATATTGATGAGGTTGTTGTCATTGGCTATGGTTCTGTGAAGAAGAGTGATTTAACGGGTGCTGTATCTTCTGTTAAAACAGCTGAATTACAGCAAACGCCCATGACTTCTATCGATCAAGGTTTAGTCGGTCGAGCCTCTGGTGTGCAAGTAATCCAAACCTCTGGTATGCCGGGAGCCGTAGCCTCTATTCGGGTACGTGGCAGTAGTTCTTTGCAAGGTGGAAACGAGCCTCTATATGTTATCGATGGTTTCCCTGTTTATAGTGGTAGTGGTTTCGGTAATACGGGTGGTAAGACACAGATGAGTGGTTTGTCTACAGTGAATCCATCAGATATTGAGTCTATAGAGATCTTGAAAGATGCCGCCGCCACGGCGATCTATGGAGCACGTGCGGCGAATGGTGTCGTATTGATCACAACAAAAAGCGGTAAAAAGGGACGGGATATTATCTCTTTTGAGGCAAGTTTTGGAATATCAAACGTATCCAAAAAGATAGATGTCATGAATGCGCAAGATTATGCGAAATTAGTGAATGAGGCTTATGCAAATGATGGATTGAAACCCTATTATGATGCTACGGCTTTATCTGAGATCGCAAAGATCGGTAATGGGACGGATTGGCAAGACGAGATCTTTCGTGGAGGAAGTACGCAAACATATCAATTAAGTTTTTCGGGTGGTGACGAGAAGACACAATATGCGATATCAGGCAATTACTCAGATCAGAAGGGAATTGTTATCAACTCTGATTTCAAGCGTTACTCCATACGCTTGAATTTGGATCGTAAAATATTCAAGAATTTTAGTGTGGGAACACACATGACCGCCAGCCATACGATTAGTAATTCCGTAGCAACTGATACTGGAGGAGAAGACGGAACTATTTCTGGTGCATTAAGAATGAATCCTATACAGCCTGTATATGAAGATGAGTTGACAGGTGCATACACTCAAATTAATGTTCATGGAATATTAGTTCCAAATCCGGTAGCGACAGCAAAAGAACGGAAATTTAATAATGCGACTTCACGTTTGCTTGGAGATATTTATGCACAATGGGAGATCATTCCGGATTTAAAACTGAAAGTATCATTGGGAGCGGATGTGATGTATCATAAGACAAACAGATATACCCCGTCCAATATTTATCAGTCTGGAGGAGTTGCCTCGGCTTATGTAGGTGTAAATAAAAGTATAAATTGGCTGAACGAAAATACACTGACTTGGAATAAAACATTTGCAGAGGAGCACGACTTAAGCTTGTTGGGTGGTTTTACGATGCAAAAAAATAATGCGGAATATGTAATGGGATCCTCCTCAAATTTCGTGAATGATGTAATGCTTTATAATAATCTGGGAGCTGGTTCTGTTTATAACAAACCGGAATCCAACGCTACTCAATGGAGTTTGATGTCGTATTTAGCTCGTATTAATTATACGCTGAAACATAAGTATCTATTTTCCGTGAATGCCCGTGTTGACGGCTCTTCTCGTTTTGGGACAAACAACAAATATGGTTTCTTCCCTTCCGCTTCTGCTGGGTGGCGAATATCGGAAGAGGCTTTTATGGAGCCTGTAAAAGAAGTCATTTCGAATTTAAAGTTAAGAGCCAGTTATGGTTTTACAGGTAATACGGAGATCGGTGTATATGAATCATTGGCAACTTTAGGTACTAGTAATTGGATCTTAGGGAATCAACTCGTATCAGGATTTTTCCCAAACAAAATTCCTAATCCTGACTTAAAGTGGGAGCGCACCGGACAATTTGATATTGGTTTAGATTTAGGCTTGTTCAATAATAGATTACGCATCACAACAGACTATTATAAGAAGAAAACAACAGACCTGCTGTATAGTGTTGCAGTTCCTGCTACATCTGGATATCAAACCATGTTGAAGAATATAGGTAGCATAGAAAATCAAGGATATGAATTATCAATAGAAAGTGATAATTTGACAGGGGCATTCAGTTGGACAACCGCTTTTAACATCGCCTTCAATCGGAATAAAGTTCTTGAATTAGGCGGAGAAGAGTATAAGGAAATGGCAGAAGGCGATGGGCATTTAAAAACAGGCTCTGTACGTCGCTTGATTGTAGGTGAGCCCATTGGTGTTTTCTATGGATATCGTTTTGATGGTATTTTTCAAAATGAGGAAGAATGTAAGCAACAAACTTCATCTGCTTCACCTATTGGTGTTGGTTTGCGTAGATATAAGGATTTAAATGGTGATGGAAAGGTAGATGCCGCTAATGACAGGGAAATATTGGGAGACGCTAATCCTAAATTTTTCGGAGGATTAACAAATACGTTTGCTTATAAGGGCTTCGAACTTAATGTGTTCTTACAATATTCCTATGGAAATAAGATTCTTAATTATAATGCCATGGAATTGGAGAATCCAACAGGTGGGCAAAATGCTTATGCGGACATGGTAAATCGTTGGACACCGGAAAATCCGAGTAACATATACCCAAAGGCAACAACAAATAGAGCCTTATTGGTAAGTGATCGATTTATAGAAGATGGCTCTTATCTGAAATTGAAAACGTTATCACTATCTTATAGCTTTCCTAAAATAAACTTAAAGCATATCCAAGGTTTGCGTCTGTATGTGACTGGACAAAATTTATTAACATGGACAAAATATCGGGGATATGACCCTGAAGTTAGTTATAGAGGTGCCTCTACGCTTGAAGCGGGCGAAGATTTCGGTGGCTATCCACAATCTCGTACATTTATGTTTGGTATAAAACTTGATATTAAGTAATAATTAAATTGTATTATCATGAATAAATATATAATATTTGGCTGTATATCAATATTCTCATTGTTCAATGTACAGTGTTCTTTCTTAGACGAGAAACCAATAGACAGGCTGGTCGTGGATAACTTTTACACGAGTCAGAAAGATGCCCAAGCGGCAGTTGATGCAACTTATCAACAACTTAATAGTATTTATAGTAGGTGCATGTATATGTTATGCGATCTTACATGTGATGGGATGAAAAACGGTCTTGGTATGCCTAATGCCTTTCTACAGAACTTGGAATTTTTGCGTCACACCCCGGAAAACACATTTATTAGAGATATGTGGCAAAATAATTATTCGGGCATTATGAAAGCTAATGCCGCTATTAATAACATTCCATCTGTTACTATGAATCCTGATTTACAAAAAAGATTTATAGCAGAAGCAAAATTCTTACGTGCTCTTTATTATTTCAATTTAGTCCGCTTTTTTGGAGATGTTCCTTTGGTGACTCAGTTAGAGACAATAGATGATGCTATGGGGCCGAGAGTTGCGAAAGAGCAGATCTATGAACAGATTCTATCTGATTTGACAGATGCGGAAAGTGCCCTTCCTTATCCCTCAGAATATGGGACTACAGATATAGGGCGTGCGACAAAAGGTGCTGCCAAGATTTTAGCAGGAAAGGTGTATTTGACGAAAGGTGATTATTCCAAAGCAAAGGAAAAACTGGCAGAGGTTGTTGAACAAGAAGGTGCTTATGGGTATGGTTTACATGTGGAGTATGGAGATAATTGGAACTTGGATACTGAAGCTGGTAAAGAGGCTGTCTTTTATATTGAATATAAGGCGGACCCATTACCTCATAATGATGAAATGAGTTTAACGGGACCCAAATATTCTTTGCCTGAACCGATCGGAGTTAGTGGATCTAATGAGGCGGATATTCCCACTATGGAATTAAATAATACCTTTAAGGAAAATGATAAACGTAAAGCCGTGAATTTAAGAACGCATTATACGAACCCTGTAAATGGAAAGGAATTGATATCAAGTATTCCTTTGTTTGGCAAGTATTGGCAAGATGGATTAACGGCTATTAAGTTCTGTGAGATCAATATGCATATCATCCGTTATTCGGATGCCTTGCTTATGTATGCGGAAGCGTTAAATGAAATCGGAGAATCAGAGAAAGCTCATCAAGTTTTAAATCGTGTTCGAGAGCGTGCGTTTGGTGATTCTTCTGAAAATTATGAGGGTTTGTCTAAAGATGCTTTCCGGGCAGCAGTCTTACAAGAGCGTTATTTGGAATTTCCGATAGAAGGACATCGCTGGTTTGACCTCGTACGTACAGGTACATTCATAAAACGGATGAAAGAGCACAGCACATACGAAGCGAAAGTCGCTGAGAAGAATAAGACGGACATTGCTAGTAATATAAAGGATTACATGATTCTCATGCCTATTCCTCAACGGGAATTGGATTTGAATCCTGAGCTAACGCAAAATCCGGGTTGGTCATAAAATGTTAATTGGAGCTGTAAAACTTACAGCTCCTCAACTTTTATCAATATGAATACAAATATCAATAATACCTTGTTTTCATTGACTATCGTAAGTCAATGTTTGGCCTGCCAGCCTAAAAATCAGGAAGCAGACAATACTTCACAAAAAACGAAACCATTAAATGTTGTCTTTATTCTCTCGGATGACCACCGGTATGATTATATGGGGTTCATGAATACGATCCCTTGGTTGGAAACTCCTAATATGGATCGGATGGCCAAGGAAGGAGCGCATATCAAAAATGCGTTTGTTACGACCTCTCTTTCTTCTCCCAGCCGTGCTTCCATCTTGACCGGCATGTATTCACATAGCCATAAGGTGGTTGATAATGCCGCTCCTCTTCCTGATGGATTGATCTTTTTTCCACAATATTTGCAGGAGTGTGGATATAAAACTGCTTTCTTTGGAAAATGGCACATGGGAAATGACTCAGGGGCTCCTCAACCAGGCTTTGATCATTGGGAAGGTTTCAAGGGGCAGGGGGAATATTATAACCCTCGTATAAATACAAATGGGGAATGGATACAATATAAAGACAGTACCTATGTTACGGATCTCTTGACCGACCATGCGATCCAATTCATGAAAGAACAAAAACAAGCGGATAAACCGTTCTTTGTCTATTTGTCTCATAAGGGTGTGCACGACAATTTTTCAGCCGCAAAGCGCCATAAGGATTGTTATAAAAATAAGGAATTGGTATTACCTCCGAACTTCAATACGCCTCATTATGGCATTAAAGAGTTGCCGACTATTGATAAGAAAACAGGAAAGGCTGCGTTTGGAAAAGAGTATTATGGAGAAAAAATGGCTCCGGATTGGGTGAAAAGTCAAAGAGAAAGTTGGCATGGGGTGGACTATTCCTACCATGGCCGTCCTTGGGATGTTCAAGTTCGTAAATATTGTGAGACCTTGCGTTCTGTAGATGAAAGTATCGGTTCTGTCTTGGATTATCTGAAAGAAGCAGGGTTAGATGATAACACGTTGGTTATTTACATGGGTGATAATGGCTTTGCGTGGGGAGAACATGGATTGATCGACAAAAGACAGTTCTACGAGGAATCTGTGCGAGTTCCTATGTTGGTTCGTTGCCCTAGTATGTTTGAGGGAGGTAAGGTAATAGAGAATATGGTACAAAATGTAGATGTCGCTCCTACAATTATGGCTTGTGCGGGTTTAGAAAAGGCTGAGCAGATGGTGGGATATTCTTTCTTGCCTTTGCTCAAGGGAGAAAAGGTGGATTGGAGAGATCATATCTTCTACGAGTATTATTGGGAATATGAATTTCCGCAGACACCAACGATGCATGGTATCCGCACCGATCGTTATAAGTATATCCGTTATCATGGGGTTTGGGATACGAATGAGTTCTATGATTTGCAAAATGATCCGTATGAAACTACGAACCTGATTGCGGAACCTGAATATAAAGAGACAATCAAACAATTGAATGCTCAGATTTATGACTGGCTGGAGTCTACGGATGGAATGAATATCCCTTTGAAACGAACCGTGAGACCTCACACGGATCATCGGAATCAAGGGCATTACTGATTCGCAAGAAGTATGATTTATGAAGGATTATAATATATCCTTTTTTATTAATAGCTTTATAAAAGTTTGGTATAATAAATTAATACAAATACGATGAAATGCAAATACATTTTATTATCAAGCATTTTCCTATATGACTTTAGTGCTGTTCAAACAGCCATGGCACAGAATGATAGGACACCGAATATCATTTATATCATGTCTGACGATCATGCTTCGCAGGCGGTAAGTGCTTATGGTGGAATTTTATCAACGGTCTTACCGACCCCCAATATTGATCGAATAGCGCATGAGGGCGCAATATTGAGGAATTGTTTTGTGACGAACTCAATCAGTACCCCGAGCCGTGGAGCGATTATCACAGGACAATATAGCCAAAAGAATGGTGTATATACTTTGCAAGATCCATTAGATCCGGATCATCCGAATGTAGCGAAATGCTTGCAGCAAGCAGGATATCAAACCGCTATATTCGGTAAATGGCATTTGCATGCGGAACCTACAGGTTTTGATTATTACAATATCTTGCCTGGACAGGGCCGTTATAATGACCCGATGCTTATAGAAAAAGGTACATGGGGGAATGATCCGCATGCGAATCCCCGAACGGGTAAAGTGTATAAAGGGCATTCTACCGACGTGATAGGAAGTGAGGCTATCAAATATATGGAAAATCGAGATAAGAGCAAGCCTTTCTTTATGATGTGCCATTTCAAGGCTCCTCACAGACCGTGGACACCCGCCGAGCGTTTCAAGGATTTATTGAAAGATGTAACGATCCCGGAGCCGGAGAACTTATTGGACACATATGAGGGCAAGGGAGAGTATGCGGAGTTGCTACGGATGAGCATGGAGCATTTGAGGCAGACGGATGTGAAAACGGATATACCTACGGATATGAGCCGTGATGAGTTGCGCCATTGGGCTTATCAATTGTATATTAAAGATTATTTGCGCTGTATCGCTGGTATTGATGAAAACGTAGGGCGTATCTTGAACTATTTGGATGAGCAAGGATTGGCGGAAAACACGGTTGTCATCTATACCGGAGACCAAGGATTTTTTTTGGGGGAACATGGTTGGTTTGATAAACGATTGATGTATGAGGAATGCTTGCGTATGCCGTTTGTTATCCGTTATCCGAAAGAAATCAAACCCGGCACGGATAATAAGGATATAACATTGAATATCGATTTCGCTCCTCTATTTTTGGATTATGCCGGAATGGACAAGCCTAGCCAAATGCAGGGAGAAAGTTTCCGCTCGAATTTGAGAAATGAGACCCCAGCTAATTGGAGACAGGCTATGTATTACCGCTATTGGATGAATGCGGATAACGACCATAACGTGACAGCCAACTATGGTATCCGTACGGATCGCTATAAATTGATATTCTATTATGGAGAGTCGTTGGGAATGACCGGGACCAAGAATGAGTCCAGAACTCCCGAATGGGAATTGTATGACTTGAAAGAGGATCCAATGGAAATGAAGAACCTGTATCACGACCCATCGAAAAAGGCGTTGATTAAAGAGTTGAAGACAAAACTGTTGGAATTGAAACAACAATATGACGATGAGGATAGTAAATATCCGACTATGGCTGAGATAGCCCGGAAGTATTATTGGTGATAATTTCTGTTTTTTGTACGTTTGTGTAATTTTAAAATTTTGAATACATGAAGAATGCGATTAACTATGGGGTCTTCTTGGCTCCGGCCTTCTTATTCTCCGCATGCGGAACCGGGCAAAAAGAAGTGGCAGAGAAGCCGCTCAATATCATTCATATCATGACGGATGATCATTCGTATCAAACTATTAGCGCTTATGGACATGCGCTAGGTAAATTGGCACCAACACCAAATTTAGATCGTTTGGCTGCGGAAGGAATGTTGTTCCGGCAAGCTTTCGTAGAGAATTCTCTGTCTACTCCTAGCCGTGCATGTTTGATGACCGGTCTTTATAGCCATCAAAACGGACAAAGACAATTAGGAAAAGGTATTGATACGACAAAAGTATTCTTCTCTGAAATCTTACAACAGCACGGTTATCAAACAGGTGTTGTCGGTAAATGGCATATGCAGTGTGAGCCGAAAGGTTTTGATTATTATCATGTGTTATGGGATCAGGGAGATTATTATAATCCGGAGTTTAAAAGCAAAGAATCGAATGGCAAGTATGTAAAAGAAGAGGGATATGCGACGACCCTTACGACCGATCACGCTATCGAGTTTTTGGAAGAGAGGGATAAGGATAAGCCTTTCTGCCTGCTGGTTCATCATAAGGCTCCACATCGTAACTGGATGCCGGATACGAAATATATGGATTTATATGAGGATGTAGAGTTCCCATATCCAGATACTTTCAATGATAATTATGCTACTCGTTGCGATGCCGCACGTACACAAGAGATGAGTATAGACAAAAATATGACTTTGGTTTATGATTTGAAGGTAGATGAGCTTAAAGATAAGGAGGCTTATAAAAAGGAATGGAATATTGGTGGTTGGGAGGCCTCTTTGGATCGTATGACCCCGGAACAACGGGAGGCTTGGATCGCTTCTTATAAGCCTCGTAACGAAAAATTCATTAACGAGAACCTGAAAGGTGAGGATTTGGTTAAATGGAAATATCAACGTTATATCAAGGATTACGTACGTTGCATCAAATCGATTGACGATGAGGTAGGGCGTTTGATCGCCTATCTGGAAAAAGAAGGGCTTATGGATAATACCGTGATCGTTTATACCTCGGATCAAGGTTTTTACATGGGTGAACATGGCTGGTTCGACAAACGTTTCATGTATGAGGAATCTTTCCGTACGCCGTTGATTATCCGTTATCCTGCTAAAATCAAGACGGGAAGTGAATGTACGGCCTTAGTACAGAACATTGACTATGCCCCGACTTATCTGGATATAGCCGGTATCGAGAAACCTGATTATATGGTAGGAACTTCTTTAGTCCCCTTGTTTGGAGGCGAGACACCAAGAGATTGGCGTGAGTATCTATATTATCATTATTATGATTATCCAGCTATCCATATGGTACGTCGCCACGATGGCGTACGTGACAGTCGTTATAAATTGATCCATTTCTATGGAGAGAAGAATGAGCATAATGACGCGATTAATTGCAATGAGCTTTACGATTTGCAAAGTGATCCGAATGAGCTGAATAATTTATACGATAATCCGGAATATGCTGATATCCAAACTCGCCTGCAAGCACGTTTGGATAAGTTCCGTGTAGACCAGAAAGTTGACGAATATTAAGGTGCTAACTCTGTAAAATCATTTATTTTGTGTAAGTTTGGCGGATAGAAAGAATCATTCACCTAAAATACGATCGTGAAATGAAAATCAATTTATCCGCCAGATTTTTAATGCTGGCCCTGCTTTGTGGTTCTTGCGTATTGAACACGCCAAAGGAGGAGCTTGAATACAACGGAATGAATACGCTACAGATATCAAATGTAGATGATTTGATATCTTTCTACCAATATGCCGATGACCGAATTCCTTTAATTAGTGGACACCGAGGTGGACGGGGAAAAGGCTATCCTGAGAACAGTATGGAAACCTTTGAAAATACCCTCTCTTATACTCCTGCCACGTTCGAGATAGATCCGAGGTTAACCAAAGATAGTGTTATCGTCCTTTTCCACGATGATACACTGGAGCGTACCAGTAATGGGACTGGGAAAGTTTCTGATTATACTTGGGAAGAATTGCAAAATTTCCGTTTGAAGGATCCCGAAGGAAATATCACAAACTATCGTATCCCGACTTTAGAGGAAGCGATTCGTTGGGCCCGTGGAAAAACAATCCTAATCCTTGATAAGAAGGATGTTCCGATGGAGCGCACTGCTCAGTTGATTACCGATATGCAAGCGGAACCTTATGTAATGATTACGGTTCATGATGGTGCCTCGGCTCGTTTCTTTTACGAGAAAAATCCGAATTTCATGTTTGAGGCTTTCGTGAAAACGAAAGAGGCGGTTCAAGACTATGAGGATAACGGTATACCTTGGAATCATATCATGGCTTACGTAGGTCCGAAGATTACCCCCGAAGTCCGTGAGGTGATCGATATGTTACATGAAAGAGGTGTCATGTGCATGATATCTACCGCTCCCTCCGACGATAAACTATCCACACCCGAAAGTCGTGCTGAAGCATACCGTATGATCATCCGTCAAGGTGTGGACATCATAGAGTCTGACCGACCTATAGAGGTTGCTGAAGCGATCTCTAGCTTGATTCCGGTTAGCAGTTCCAAAGGAAAGTTTTTCTCTACACTATAAACATAATCAATATAAGACATGAACAAAGAACTAGAAATGACTCCCAACGTATTAGTGGAGTTTTTACAAAAGCCAGCGTCCGAGTTTACGAAAGAGGACATTATCCGTTATATCTATGAGAAAGATATCCAGATGGTTAATTTTATGTATCCTGCAGGCGACGGACGTTTGAAAACACTAAACTTTGTAATCAACAATGCGGCCTATCTGGATGCGATCTTGACTTGCGGTGAGCGTGTGGATGGCTCTAGTCTTTTCTCGTTTATCGAGGCGGGAAGTAGTGACCTGTATGTGGTGCCCCGTTTCCGTACGGCTTTCGAGGATCCGTTTGCGGAATTACCTACGCTTACCATGCTTTGCTCATTCTTCAATAAGGATGGAGAACCCTTAGAAAGTTCCCCGGAATATACCTTGCATAAAGCTTGTAAGGCTTTTCATGAGGTGACGGGAATGGATTTTGAGGCAATGGGTGAATTAGAATATTACGTAATCGCACCGGATGAAGGCGTTTTCCCTGCTACCGACCAAAAAGGTTATCATGAATCCGCTCCTTACGCTAAGTTCAATGAGTTCCGGACGGAGTGCATGCACTGCATAGCGCAAGCCGGGGGACAAATTAAATATGGTCATTCAGAAGTTGGTAACTTTACGTTAAATGGTTTGATCTATGAGCAAAATGAGATCGAGTTCTTACCATGTCCTGCGGAAAATGCAGCGGATCAATTGATGATCGCAAAATGGGCGATCCGCAATCTAGCGCATGAATATGGATATAACATCACTTTCGCTCCGAAAATTACGGTGGGAAAAGCAGGTTCCGGTCTGCATGTCCATATGCGTATCATGAAAGATGGCAAGAATCAGATGTTAGCGAATGGTATCTTATCCGAAACCGCCCGTAAGGCCATCGCTGGAATGATGTGCTTAGCTTCCTCTATTACGGCTTTTGGAAATACGAATCCAACCTCATATTTCCGTTTGGTTCCACACCAAGAAGCACCTACGAATATTTGTTGGGGAGATCGGAATCGTTCAGTTTTAGTTCGTGTTCCGCTAGGTTGGGCCGCAAAAACGGACATGTGTGCTTTGGCGAACCCATTGGAACCTGCCAGCCATTATGATACGAGCCAAAAGCAAACGGTCGAGATGCGCTCACCGGATGGCTCCGCTGATTTATACCAATTATTGGCAGGATTGGCAGTTGCGTGCCGCCATGGTTTTGAGATCGATGATGCTTTGGAAATCGCTGAGAAGACTTATGTAAACGTGAATATTCATAAGGAAGAGAATCAAGATCGCCTAAAGACATTGGATCAACTCCCAGACAGTTGCGCAGCCTCAGCCGCCCGTTTAAGACAACAGCGTGCTGTTTTTGAAAAATATAATGTGTTTAGTCCGAGTATGATAGACGGCATCATCCGTAAACTGGAATCTTATGATGACACTTCTTTACGCAAGGACCTAGAGAATAATCCGGAAGAGATGTTGAAGCTGGTCAATACTTATTTCCATTGTGGCTGAAAATCCTTTTTATGGTTTCACAAGAGGGTGTGTCATGACACACCCTTTTTATGCCCTGCTTTCATCTCTTGAACTTTCCATTGTGTTTTTTTGAATATCCGAGCACAAGAGAGACCATAAATTAAAACGAAAATATTCTAGAGAAGAAAAAAAGATATAATAGTAAAAAAAACAGGATAAAAAATTGTTATTTACAAATAAAGGCTTACCTTTGCCAACATCAAAACAAAATGATGTTATAAATTCATTTTGAAGTTATATGTTTTTCGAGTTTAACCTTGACTGTGAGCACAAAAGATTATCGCGAAGATCTTTTGAACGGTTGGATAGAGACGTCTATTTAGCCGTTTTTTCTTTTAGCCCTATCCAATAAAGCTATTCAGCTATTTGACAAATACAGCTTTATTTGTCACGGAGATTTTATATCCTTTTATTTTATGGATTACGAAATAACATACTGCATAAAAGCGGTATGTTGTATCGTACTATTATACAGTTGAGCAATGAATTATACATATAAACAAATATGGCTCATCAACTTTCCTGTAATGATGAGCATCTTAATGGAACAATTAATCAATATTACGGATGCTGTTTTCTTAGGCCACGTTGGAGAGATAGAATTAGGAGCGTCCGCTATCGCCGGAATTTATTATTTAGCGATTTATATGCTTGGTTTTGGATTTAGCATTGGGTTGCAAGTAATGGTAGCTCGAAGGAATGGAGAGCAAGATTACAAGGAAACCGGCAAGACCTTTTTTCAAGGCTTATTTTTCCTTTTGGGATTGGCTATCTTTCTTTACCTTCTCATTCATACGGTTTCCCCATTTATACTAAAGAAGCTGATCGTTTCCTCGGATATTTATCGAGCGGTAATCCTATACTTGGATTGGCGTAGCTTTGGATTGTTGTTTTCATTCCCATTTTTAGCGATACGTTCTTTTTTAGTGGGGATAACGCATACAAAAGCTCTATCTTGGGCTGCTGCCATAGCGGTATTAATCAATATCCCTTTAAATTTTTATTTGATATTCACTAGGGAATTAGGAATCTCGGGGGCGGCAATTGCCTCTTCTTTGGCAGAGATGGGCTCCTTTATGATGCTTTTCTTCTATATGTGGATACGATTGGATAAAGAAAAATATGGGTTAAGGCCGGTCTATAATGGTAATTTACTTATAAAAGTCTTGAAGTTATCAATATGGAGTATGCTTCATGCGTTTATTAGTGTAGCCCCTTGGTTCTTGTTTTTCGTTTCAATTGAGCATTTGGGAAAAATAGAGTTAGCGATTTCCAATATAACCCGGAGCGTATCGGCTATATTTTTTGTGATAGCGAATTCTTTTGCGCTTACAACAGGCTCATTAGTCAGTAATGCGATTGGTGCGGGAGAAGGGAAGACACTATTTTCAATCTGTAGTAAAATTCTGAAATTAGGTTATGCCATAGGATTTCCCTTGGTTGCGATTGCTTTATTGTGTAATCTATGGATTATTGGTTTTTATACGAGTAATGAACTATTGATACAATTATAAAGTCCGCTACGGGAGAATCCGAAACACCAGTAGCGGTATAGGCTCCGAAAAACAGCATGAAAAGGACAATACCGGTTCCATCGTTCAGCATTGACTCGGCATCCACTAGCGTCGAGAAACGTTTACTGGTGCCTAGCTCTTTCAACAATGCGACAACGGCCACTGGGTCTGTCGCACTTATCAAGGCTCCGAACATCAATGCAAATGTCCAGTTCCACCCTTCATAAGAAGGGGCGAACGTTCCGATCCCTATCATCAAGGCAGCCGTCAGCAACATCGCAATAATGACACCCGGTACGGACAATATAGTGGCATTTGTCAATGTTTTTCGAAAGATATGCACGTCCAGTTCATAAGCAGCGTCGAATATCAAGATCGGAAGAAAAATATAAAGTATCATATCGGGATTAGCATTTCCGGCAAAATCGATCGATGATTTTAATATAGGAATGCTTTCTAACCAGCCTATCCGGTCAAACGTACCGATCAATAATCCAAAGGCAAATAGCCCGACCGTGTAAGGAAGAGGCATCTTTTTTAATCCGAATTTTAAAATCGCACCTCCCATCAACCCTATCAATACAAAAAATAATGGGGCCAGTAAATTATTCGTTTCCATATTGATTCCTATGAGCTTTGTCCTATAAAAATAGAATAAAATCTCTTTCATAGTGAAAAAATATTTCCAAAATGAAAGAGATACAGAAGGTTTATTTAAAAAACAGTCGTATGTCCTCTTCCGAAAACAATATAGCGGTATTGACTAGTGCCAAATGGGAATATGCTTGAGGAAAATTCCCCAGTTGCTCCTTGGTTTCAAAATCAATGTCTTCACTGAAAAGTCCCAAGTGATTTGAATTATGAAGCATTTCCTCAAACAGACTACGTGCTTCTTCTTTTTCTCCTATGACATAAAGAGCACGAATGAGCCAGAACGTACAAATAGTAAAGGCGGAAGAGGGAAGTCCGAAATCATCATGAGATTTATAACGGTACATCAACCCTTTGTAAAGTAACGCATTCTTTATCGCTTGCACTGTTTTATGGTAGCGTATGTCTCTCGGATCGATAAATCCGTACGGTTCCATTAACAACAAGGACGCATCAAGGTCGGAATTACCGTAGGCTTGCGAGAAACTTTGCATCTCTTCTTTCCAACCGTTTTTCATGACATTTTCTTTGATTACGGTCGCTTCTTCCGACCAACGTCTCCGGTATGTCGGTTTGTTTAATAAATCTGCAATACGAGCTCCCCTGTCTAATGCGACCCAGCACATAACTTTGGAGGAAACAAAATGCTGTCCTTCTCCTCTAATCTCCCAAATGCCTTTGTCTGGTTTTTTCCAGTCAATCATCACATTCGTCAGGATACTTTTTACCATTTCCCACATATCTTCCACCTCGTCCAATGTACCGGGCATCAAACGATAGTATTGGTAGATCAGGTCCATTAAATAGCCGAACGAGTCATTTTGAAGCTGGTGGTAAGCATCATTACCGATCCGAACGGGTCGTGAGTTCTTATAACCGGAAAGATGTCCCAGAATAACTTCCGTCAATTTTCTTTCTCCGCGAATACCGTACATGATCTGGTAAGTATCGTGTTGAGAAACAAAAGTAGACTGGACAAATCTCATGAACCGCCTTGCGGCTTCCACATGGCCTATCTGGAACAAAGTTTCAATGGACATGGAGGCGTCGCGCAGCCAACAAAAACGATAATCCCAGTTACGGACTTCTCCGATCGTTTCCGGTAGGCTAGTTGTTATGGCCGCCAATACGGCTCCATTATAAAAAGACATCAATTTTAAAACTAGGAGACTTCGCTCAATGATATCGTTATAGACCGTAAACTTCTTGGTTCGGTCAGTCCAATTCAACCAATAAACCAGCGTCCGGCAGTATTCCAGTTTCTCACGCTCAATGTTGACGGGTATTACTTTCTCGTTATATGAAAGTAGCAAGAACTCGTCCTTAGCCAGTACGATTTCTTTCTGTTCCAAGATGTTGTGCAAAGGTAGTGAGGAATAAAGATATTGCCTATCTTTGCTGTTAGAAGTAGAGTAGGTCTCTATATATTCCGAGGTCGTGTTGAAAATTGTCTTTCCACGGGCATAGTCCGGAGCCGGCTCATAGTTGATTTTAAAACGGGGAGTACCTTTGATTCTGCGGATATATCGGTAGATCTCTGCCGGACGATAACAATTGCTCGCATCGCTCAGATGGTAACAAGGCATGAAATCTACAACGGCAAATTCATTTTCTTCTGATACGAAGTTGGTCGAAAGAATATTTGTATGAGGAACATACGATTGCGATATTTGATAATCCGGAGAAACCTCGAAGCCGAAATATCCCCCTTTCTCCCGATCGAGCAATGATGCAAAGATGGAAGGTGAGTCGAAGTTAGGGAAATATAACCAATCTATACTGCCTTTATCCGAAATCAAAGCCGCAGTGCAGCAATTTCCTATTACTCCGTAATTTAACTTGTCCATAAAAATTATTTTTTAGGTAACTATATACAATCTTACAGTATAACCCTTGTTAAACCTTGTAACTTCTAATTAAAATAATATCTATATATAATATTGAAAAACAAATTATTATATATAGATATTATTAGGAATAAAGGTGATCGGATTTATATTTAGTTTGAATATAAAAAAGTGATTATGAAAAGAAAAATATATTCTGATCCAGAAGAAGTAAGGAAAGAATTGCAAGCAATTGCAGATGAACTTAATTTACCTATTAATGATGAAAAGGTTGGTTTTACTTGGACTGGTGATGGGAAATCTATGACACCAGAAGTAATGCAAGAAGTATTAGTTCCTTTATATTTTAGTGGAAATTAATCTAAAAAGCAACTTTCATGTGAAATTTTATCATGATTTACTTTATCAAATGTATCTTCTGAAACTATAATTATATCATTTGTATTTACTGTATCTGTTGCATTTAGAATCCCTACACCTATAAACGTTCCTTTACTGGATATAGAAAAAACCTTGTAAACTTCACCAGACATAGCTCCTCTAATAACTTTAATATATGATCCTACATTAATTTTCTTATTTTGATTCATGATTCATACGTTATAATTGTGCTGCAAATATACGAAAAATATCGAAATACAAGAAAAAATCATGATTTCATATTTAATAAATCACCCTACATATCAAAAAAAATAAATTCTATTTTTATAGATAAAAATAATAGTAATATATATTAATTATAAATCAACAACTTAACCTTTATTAATACATCTTTACAAGCTTCAATATTGAATCGTAAATTCTCTTTTTACCTTTGCATTATTGAGATATAAATAATTAATAATCAATTATTTATAATAAAATATTAATTGTAATATTAATAATAAAACAATATAAATATGAAGCTTGCAAAGATTGCTAAATTTGATTCTTTAATAGAATTACTTGATGCATTTCCTGATGAAGAATCTTGCATTATTTATTTGGAGCATTTAAGGTGGCCAAATAAAGTAAAATCTCCATTTGATAAAAAATCAAAAGTTTATCATTTAGGTAATCACAGATATATGTGTAAAAATACTCAAAAGATATTCAATGTAAAAGTAGGAACTATATTTCATAGCACTAAATTGCCTTTAAGAAAGTGGTTTATGGCTATTTGGTTGGTTCTTTCTCATAAAAAAGGTATATCATCATTGCAATTATCACGAGATTTGAAAATAACTCAAAAAACAGCATGGTATATATTACAGAAGATTAGAACCTGCTTGATTTGTAAAAATAAAGGTAAGCTTGATGGAGAGGTTGAATGCGATGAGACTTTTGTAGGTGGTAAAAATAAGAATAGGCATAAGAATAAAAAAGTGAAAAATTCTCAAGGAAGAAGTTTTAAAGACAAAACTCCAATATTTGGAATGTTACAGAGAAAAGGTGATGTCATTTGTCGAGTAGTAGAAAATACTTCTCAATATGAAATTACTCCCAATATTTTAAAGTTCGTTGAATTTTCATCTGTTTTATATACTGATGAATGGCAAGGATATAATGATATTGCTGAAATTTATACTCGTTTTTCAGTAGATCACAGTAAAAAGCAATTTGTTGATGGAGATATTTACACCAATACAATAGAAGGATTTTGGTCTATACTTAAAAGAGGAATCATTGGTATCTATCATCACATGAGTAAGAAGCATTTACAATTATATGCAAATGAGTTCGCTTTTAGGTATAACACAAGACAAATTAGTGAAGGAAGTAGATTTAAGCTATTTCTCTGCAATGCTGAAAAGAAATTGACTTATCAAAATATTATTGCTGTTGCATAGACTGAAAGAAAATGAGAAAGCTATGTAAGTATATATCAATATTCTCATTATCTTTGTCCCGTCTTTCGAGACAAAGTTTTTTGAAAACAAGAGAAAGTGCCTTATACTCGTTGAAATCGCCAATCTCAAGAAGGTATATACAAGGCACAGAGGACAACCTATATCAAGTGGGTTGCCCATCTGTGCGTATATACAAGTGTTTGGCGATACTTAACGAGTATGTACAGGGGCAGCCCATTTTCTTTATTAAAAATATCTCTTATTGACTGCCTAAGAGAACATCGTTAAAATCGCCTTATGGAATTTATCTTCAATTTTTTAGCATTTTTTCTTGCATTGATAGTAGTTATCTACCTTCTACTTTGCATAATCCCTGTTCAAATGGCAGCCAAAAGAGGTAGAAATATTATGCTTTGGTTTGTATTAGCGATATTCACCAGTCCTTTCTTAGCAATTTTGATGATTGCTTGTATAGGAGAGACAGATGAAAAACGCAAGGAGAGAATCATTCAAGAGGAAGAGTGGAGAAACATGTATTGCAGAAAAAGCAATCAAGATGAATACAAAAATTCTAATAGAGTAGAAAGTCGACAAGAATGTAAAACAGAACAACGAGAATATAAAGGACAGCAAATACCATCTAAAACACATATTTCCAATTCTGAAAATAAAACAATGACTATCAATGATTTGTATAGAAAATAATATGATGCTTTATCAAAGAGGTATTAGATTTATACTCTCTTTACAATATATATAAGAATTTAAATTTTCAATTTAAACAGTATTTATATACACATTGTTTCAATAAAACGAGTTGAGGTTTTACGATTTCTCTATATATTTGCGGACATAAACGTAACTATATGGCAGAAACAGATAAACCGGAAATAAGCTCAAAAGGAAGTTCAGACCCAAAAGAGAATACACGAAGTCGAATTGCTATGATATATGTTTGTGCATTTTTTATAGTAATAGCTATAGTATTTGTAATTGGATTCTTAAAATGTTTCAAGGTTGATGAATACAAAGACATGCTTGTCACCGTGTCAGGAGTATTGTCAGGTCCTCTTGGTTTTATAGTTGGATATTACTTTAAAGCATCAAAAGAATGAGTACATATTTTGTTACATATACATTAAAAGACTCTACTGACTATACAAAGTTGAGCAAAAGATTGAAAAAATATCCTAATTGGGCAAAATTGTTTGCTCGCGCTTGGATAATCAATACATCTCATTCTTCAAAAAAGGTTAGAGATGAATTAGTGGAAGCTATTGAAGGAAAAGGGCAAGTCGTTGTTATTAATATAACAGATTCTGCTTGGGCAACATATGATATTGATGAAAATTTACTTGAATGGATGAAAGAAAATATATGATCTATCTAAAAATGATATATAATAAAATATTACTTCTACCGTTATAAAAATCGCTGTTAGAGTGCCAAACTAACAGTGACTTTGATTAGACCTCAAAATCGTGCTGCTACACGATTTGAGTAAAAAGCATCACATTACTACTTACCATGTTCGTTTTGGTTGTAAAGTGGTGTTTGTCCCTTGTGGTTGTTCATATAGGTTTGTATCCTATTTGTCTCCCATTGAGAAGCACCGTCTAAAGTAGAAACATTTCCGACTATTTTCATTTTGTCGAAATTTTTATTTTGACGGTGTTCTGCTTCTCTTCTTCCGGGATTATTGGTAATACCAACGTACACTACTTTATTCCCTTTAGTAAGTTCGTACTTATATGTATTTCTCTTACTCATGAAAAAACAAAAAATTTAACATGTTAATTCCCCTTTTATACGGAGGATGAAGCTCCGCTATCTTAATCCCAGAAAGATAAGTGTAAACTGCCGCATAACCGTATTAGATTTATCAGCAAGCGGGTGCCTATGACACTAGCCAATATAATGCGAATCGTATGCCAAAGTTTATAATTCATGATTTGTAAGTTGCTGCGTCAGAGAAACTGACAAGAATACATTCTTATAAGGAAATATTCTGCCAATATGACTTAACAAGTCTTTACACCTCTTTACAAGGGTTATACTGTAAGATTGTATATAGTTACCATTTTTTATTTGTCCACAATCCTTTAAAAAAATCAACGGTGGCTTTCAGTTGACCTTTTATGCTTTTGGAAGTCGTTCCGTAACTAACACCTTCACCCGACAGTTTTTCCAAAAAAGGCAATACTTCTTCCTGCGAGGACAGATTGTATTTGGCTTTTTCAGATACAATTCCAACTTTAACTGTTATGGCGGATACTGGAAGAGCCCGGAACATATCCTCATCCGTCGTGTCATCTCCCATTGCTAGTATAAAATCATAGCGGGAAGCCAATAATAGGCGAGCTACTTCCGAACCTTTTGTGCATTCTGGAGATTTTATTTCCACGACTTTGTTGCCCTGCATGATTTGTAATCCCTTTTTCAGGCAAACAGGCATTATAGCCTTTGTTAGCTGTTGCGCTCTCAGCTCTCCCAGCCAGGCGTCCGATTCTCTATAATGCCAGGCAAGAGCAGCTTCTTTTGTCTCAAGATGAGAGTACGGGGTTTTGCTTACAAACAAATTTAGAATAAACAATAGCTCCGAATCCCACTCTCGATTGCCTATGTTTTTATGCCATGCGCCTTTTTCCTTGTAAAATGCACCATGCTCGGCGGCAAAAGACAGAGGAAGATCTCCCAGCCATTTCTCCAATGTATAGTGGTCCCGCCCGCTATTAATGGTTACATGATTCCGAGAATCGGAACAAAAACGCTGTAACAGGTCTCGTAATGCAGGTGTTGGAACTGCATCTTCCGGATGATTTTTGAATGCAGTTAATGTTCCGTCGTAATCCAGCAAAATCAAGCGCTTTTTCGCTTGGTCATATAATGTTTTGATTTCGTTCTGGTCTTGTGCGGAGATCTTTTTCTTTTGTAATCGTTTGTTTTTCTCTGCGGTCTGCCGCCATTCTCTCATGAAATCCGCAGCCCATTTGTTTACGGTTTGAACCGAAAGGATGGCTTGCATTCGCTGAAGCCTTTCTCTTTGTTCCTCCAATGGCATTTTCAATGCACGGCAAATGGCTTGTTCGATCTGGTCCGTGTCGTTTGGATTAATCAATAAAGCATCAGACAATTCAACCGAAGCACCAGCCATTTCACTTAAAATGAGTACCCCCGGATTATCTTGTTTGGTAGCGACATACTCTTTTGCCACAAGATTCATACCATCGCGCAAAGGGGTTACCAAGGCTATATCGGCAACATAATACATCGCTACCAATTCCTCAAAAGAGAAACCGTGATAAAAATAACATACCGGAGTCCAATTCATGGTAGAGTAAGTTCCATTGATAGAACCGATCTCCTCGTCTATTTTGGTTTTCAATTCGGCATAACTGCCTACATGGTCGCGAGAGGGGACGATAACCATCGCCAATGTCACTTTCCCGTGATATTCCGGATGATTTTTCAAAAAAGAGGCGAATCCGTAAAGACGGTGCAATATTCCTTTGCTGTAATCCAGTCGGTCTACCGATATGATTAACTTATGATCTCCAAATAGAACTCGTGTTTTCTCTACTGCGTGGTGGACTTTGTTATCAGCTATCACATTGTGATAAAGATCATAGTTTATCCCCATCGGTAATGCATCCACACGGGTTACACGATCATTCATTTGAACTTCATCCAGATTGAAATTCTTATGAAGGACGCGTTCCGTCGCACTGATGAAATGACGCATATAATCGTGAATGTGAAAAGCGACAAAGTCGGCTCCCAAAAGTCCGTTCAGGATCTCGACCCTTTCGGGCAGAATCCGGAAAAGTTCATGTGAAGGAAACGGAATATGGTGGAAATACCCGATATGAAGGTTGGGAAACTTCTCACGGAGCATGCCCGGCAACAGCATTAACTGATAGTCCTGTACCCAAACCCAATCATTAGGTTCAACTATCCGCGATATCTCTTCACAAAAAACAGCATTGACTTCCCTATATGATTCCCAAAAGTTCTTTTTATATAACGTATAAGCAAAAAAGTAATGACAGAGGGGCCATAGGGTACTGTTGCTATATCCTTCGTAGTAATTTTCATACTGCCTGTCGGATAAGAATACCGGATGATAATTATTTTTTTCCAATTGACTGCAAATGTCATCTTTTTCCGTCTTTTGTTCTACGCAGACGCCAGGCCAACCGATCCAATGTTTTTCACAATCAACGTCCAATGACTTCAAACCTGTAGCCAGCCCTCCTTCGCTCCGTGAAAAAACAAATTTTCCATCGGAGGAACGTGTAACTTTTACAGGCAACCTATTCGAAATGATAAATAATCTCATATTTGAAATATTATATACAACACAAAGCAAAATCCATACCAATTTGTATTTGTCATTGATAAACAGATGTTTGCAAATAGGGAAGCCTAAGTAATATTACCAAAATGAAAAAGTGTTTTTCATTTTAGTTGTTTTTTTTACTTTCAATTTAGAATTGATATTTTTAATCTATTGATATATAGTGATTTATGTTTATTGTTCTTAAATTGGTCTGATTTTGGCATTATCTTTATCAGTTTAGATTTCCGAAGAAAGTATCATTAATATTCATCTTCGGTTGTCTGCTATAAGAAACAGTGTAGAACAACAAAGAAACAAAATGGTATTTTTTATTTATCAATTAGGCTCGCTTGCCTCTGTATGGGCAATCAGCAATTTAATAAAAAAGATGTTCCTCAAAGGATCAAAAACAAGATTATCGTTCTGTTACTAGTAACAAGCTGGATTGGTGTTTTTGGATATTTTTTCATTTTGAAAAACAGGATTGAAAAATGGTGGCCTTGCAAGAAGTATTTGGTTGCCCATAGAAGGATATAAGTTTCATATTATATATTATTGCAATTAAAGTTGTTTTATGTGTACCAAAATCTTTTTCTCCATTCATTATGTAAAGATTTGAATTGTTTTTTTTCTTTTTGAGCCGTGGATATAATTTATTCACGGCTTATTTAAAAGATTTAATTTCAAAAATTAGGATACAAATGGAAAAGAATATGCGGATGAAATTTTTGAAGCAACGGATAACGGTAATATTACTGTTTGTGGCTAGCGTATGTATATGTGGTAACATCAATGAATTCTATTTCTTCGAAAATGATTATTATTTTAAATATCTGCTGAATACTTTTACAGGAATCATCCTTTTGACAGGAATTGCCTATTTATGCTATCCTCAAAAGAAGACAAATCAGGAAAATGAATTGGTGCTGAATGAATACAAACTGGTGTATGAAACGGAGTCTACCGCATCGCAATATTTTATTTCTGATACAGAAGCTTGGAACACATTAAGAAAACAATTGAAAACAACAGCTCGGGGACATGCTATTTTATATATCAGCGAAAGTTGCGAATTGCCTATAATCAATAACACGATTTTAGCTAAAAAGAGAAATTTCGATTGTTGGAAGCCTGTCTGTGCAGGGCAGATATCTAAAGATTTTGGTGAGATTTAAAGTGATCATAAAAAATATATGGCAGCCATAAAACGATGTCCATGGAAAGGAAATGTCAATTATCTGAAAATATGGGGAATAATATTGAATTGGACCTAATCAGCGTTGAAAAGCACCTCATTCAGAAAGTTCTCCAACATACCAACGGATACAAACCCGAAGCAGCTCGTCTTCTTGGGATAGGCTTAACCACACTTTATAAGAAGATGGAAGCCTATGGACTATAATGTGGAACACTTTGTTCTTGCATACCCGGTAGGTTACCTAAAACAGGCAGCTTGCCTTTTTATATACCTTTTCAAAATGAAAAGGATATTTTCATTTTGAAAAGGATTGAGCATATTACATAATAATATTATTTTTTTGATTATATAACTGATAAACAATATATTGTGCATAAACTCGATTTTTTGGCACAACTTTGGCATATAGTAGGGCGGAAAACAAATAAATAGTATTAACAATTAAAAGAGACAAGTATGGAAGATACGTTATCATTTTTGTTCTTGTGTGCTACCGGTGTAGTATGCTATTGGTTTTTCTTCAAGTGTGTGGACTGGTTTGAGAAAATTTAATGTAAGAAAGGAGAATTAAATTATGTTTTTAGCACTGTTTATACTTTGCTTATTGATCTTCGGGTATTTGATGTATGTCCTAATTAAGCCCGAAAAGTTTTAATGGTAATTATTTTTTTAAGTGAAAAGATGAATACAGAAATTTTAGGTGTAGCATTGCAGATATTGCTGCTGCTGGTTATCAGTTACCCGCTGGGAAAGCATATCGCCAAGGTGTATAAGGATGGAAACGACTGCATGCGTTTCATGGCTCCAATTGAAAGATTTATTTACAAACTGGCGGGTATCAACCCCAATGAAGAGATGGATTGGAAGGCATTCTTGAAATCTCTGCTTATTATAAACGTATTTTGGTTCTTCTGGGGTATGATCCTGTTGGTATCGCAAGGATATCTTCCTTTGAATCCTGATGGGAACAGCGGACAAAGTCCAGATTTGGCGTTCAACACGTGTATTAGTTTCATGGTTAACTGTAACTTGCAGCACTATAGCGGAGAAAGCGGTTTGACTTATTTTACACAGTTGTTCGTCATCATGTTGTTCCAGTTCATCACTGCTGCAACAGGTATGGCTGCTATGGCTGGAATTATGAAATCGATGGCTACCAAAACAACTAAAACAATCGGCAACTTCTGGCACTATTTAGTGATCAGCTGTACACGTATCCTTTTCCCGATGTCTCTGATCGTGGGTTTCATCCTGATCATACAAGGTACGCCGATGGGCTTCGACTCCAAAATGACAATCCCGACATTGGAAGGAGCAGAACAAACTGTTTCACAAGGCCCTACAGCTGCAATCGTTCCGATTAAACAGTTAGGTACGAATGGTGGTGGTTACTTCGGAGTAAACTCTTCTCACCCATTGGAAAACCCGACTTACCTGACCAATATTGTAGAATGCTGGTCTATTCTGATCATTCCGATGGCATTGGTATTTGCTTTGGGATTTTATCTGAAACGTAAAAAGTTAGGTTATGTGATCTATGGTGTAATGCTGTTTGCTTATCTTTTGGGGGTATTCTGTAACGTTCACTATGAGATGGCAGGTAACCCGAAAATCGACGAGATGGGTATTGACCAGTCTTGCGGTGCTATGGAAGGTAAGGAAACCCGTCTGGGTCCGGGCGCAACCGCTTTGTGGTCTGTGACTACGACCGTCACCTCTAATGGTTCCGTTAACGGTATGCACGACAGCACAATGCCTCTTTCCGGTATGGTGGAGATGTTGAACATGCAGATCAATACATGGTTTGGTGGTGTCGGCGTAGGTTTCATGAACTACTATGCATTCTTGATCATAGCTGTATTCATCAGCGGTTTGATGGTCGGACGTACGCCGGAATTCTTAGGTAAAAAGGTAGAAGCCCGAGAAATGAAGATTGCGACGATCGTTTCGTTGGCTCACCCGTTCGTGATTTTGATCTTTACGGCTATCTCTTCCTACGTATGGGTATATGCCCCTGAATTCGTAGAGAGCGAGGGTGGCTGGTTGAACAACCCCGGTTTCCATGGTTTCAGTGAAATGTTATATGAATATACTTCTTCTTCTGCTAACAACGGTTCCGGTTTTGAAGGATTAGGCGACAATACCTATTTCTGGAACTACACTTGCGGTTTGGCACTGATCATTTCACGTTATTTGCCAATTGTCGGACAGGTAGCTATTGCAGGTCTTTTGGCAAACAAGAAGTACACTCCGGAAAGCGCGGGTACATTAAAGACTAATACGGTTACATTCGGTGTGATGACATTCTGCGTAATCGTCATCGTTGCTGCCTTGTCATTCTTCCCGGCACAAACATTAGGCCCGATCGCCGAATATTTTAGTATTTACTAATTGACAGATTAAGAAGATGAGAAATAACAAAACTGCTTCTTTATTTCCAAAGGAGCTCGTTATAGAAAGTTTGAAGCAATCATTCGTTAAGTTGAATCCGCGGATGATGTTCCGTAACCCGATCATGTTTATCGTGGAGGTGGTGACGTTCGTCATGTTGTTTGTTACGATTTGGGCTGCTGCCACCGGTGATACAACGCAAGGATCTTTCGGTTACAATATCTTAGTGTTTATTGTATTGTTCGCCACGTTGCTTTTCGCCAACTTCGCAGAGGCGATTGCAGAGGCACGAGGCAAGGCTCAGGCCGACAGTTTGCGTAAGACCCGGGAAGAAACTCCTGCCAAATTGTGTGTCGGTAACAAGATCGAAACGGTCAGTTCTTCTCAGTTGAAGAAAGGCGACATCTTTATTTGTGAAGCCGGCGACACGATTCCTTCCGATGGTGAAATTATCGAAGGTCTGGCTTCTATCGATGAAAGCGCCATCACAGGTGAATCTGCTCCGGTGATCCGTGAAGCGGGTGGAGATAAGAGTTCTGTAACAGGCGGTACGAAAGTATTGTCCGACCAGATCAAGGTGAAAGTGACGACCGAACCGGGTGAAAGTTTCTTGGATAAGATGATCGCCTTGGTGGAAGGCGCTTCTCGCCAGAAAACTCCGAACGAAATCGCCTTGACAATCTTGCTGGCAGGTTTTACATTGGTATTCGTTGTTGTTTGCGGTACCTTGAAACCGTTTGCTGATTATTCCAACACGACGATTACGATCGCAGCCTTTATCTCTTTGTTCGTTTGTTTGATCCCGACTACGATCGGTGGTTTGTTATCTGCCATCGGCATTGCCGGTATGGATCGTGCGTTGTCTGCTAATGTAATCACCAAATCCGGTAAGGCGGTTGAAACAGCCGGTGACATTGATACTTTGCTGCTCGACAAGACCGGTACGATCACGATCGGTAACCGTAAAGCAACCCAATTCTATCCGGTATCCGGCATTGACGAACACTCTTTTGTACAAGCTTGTCTACTGTCCTCTCTTTCTGACGATACACCCGAAGGTAAGTCAATCGTGGAACTGGGACGTGAAAAAGGTGTACGTGTACATGATCTGAATACATCCGGATCAAAGATGATCAAGTTTACGGCAGAAACTAAATGTTCAGGGGTGGATTTGGCAAACGGTACTCGCATCCGTAAAGGAGCTTTTGATGCTATTCGTAAGATGAGTGAGGCTGCCGGCAACAAATATCCGAAAGAAGTGGCCGATTTGGTTCAGAAGATCACGAGTAACGGCGGTACTCCGCTGGTTGTTTCACAGGATGATTTCATCATTGGTGTGATCGAGTTACAGGATATCATCAAACCGGGTATCCAAGAACGTTTTGAACGTTTGCGTAAGATGGGTGTGAAGACGGTAATGGTAACCGGTGATAACCCGTTGACCGCAAAATATATCGCTGAAAAAGCCGGTGTAGACGATTATATCGCCGAAGCCAAACCGGAAGACAAGATGAACTATATCCGTAAGGAACAGGAAAACGGTAAGCTGGTCGCCATGATGGGGGACGGTACGAACGATGCCCCGGCCTTGGCTCAGGCAAACGTTGGTGTCGCAATGAACAGTGGTACGCAGGCTGCCAAGGAAGCTGGTAATATGGTTGATTTGGACAACGACCCAACGAAACTGATCGAGATTGTCGAAATCGGTAAACAGTTGCTGATGACTCGCGGTACGCTGACTACTTTCAGTATCGCTAACGACGTGGCCAAGTATTTCGCTATCGTACCAGCTCTGTTCATGGTTACGATCCCGGCATTGGCCCCGATGAACATCATGCACCTGCACAGTCCGGAATCAGCGATCCTGAGTGCGATCATCTTTAATGCGATCATCATCCCGATTCTGATCCCTCTGGCATTACGTGGTGTGGCTTATAAACCGATCGGTGCTTCCGCATTGCTTCGTCGCAACTTGCTGATCTACGGTTTGGGCGGTGTAATTGCCCCGTTCATTGGTATCAAGTTGATAGATATGATTGTAAGTTTATTCATGTAAAAGTAAAATCAATATTAAAAACCTTCCTCCCTCTGTATGAAGATAGGAGGAAGGTTAAGAAAATAAAACAATAATTCATTATGATATCAAATCTTTTTAAATCATTAAGACTGACAATTGCATTTTGTTTGTTCTTCAGTGTTTTCTACATCTTCGTTTTGTGGTTGTTTGCCCAAGTGGCAGGACCGAATAAGGGTAATGCCGAACTGGTTACATTGAATGGAAAAGTAGTGGGGGCCGCCAATGTTGGTCAGAATTTCACGCAAGATATTTATTTCTGGGGACGTCCTTCCCATGCTGGTGACGGTTACGATGCATCCAGTTCGGCAGGTAGTAACAAGGGACCTTCCAATGAAGAACATTTAGCTTTGTTGGAAGAACGTATTGATACATTCTTGGTTCATCATCCTTACCTAACCCGTGAAAAAGTTCCGGCTGAAATCATCACGGCCAGCAGTTCCGGTTTGGATCCCCATATCTCACCGAAAGCCGCTTATGCACAGGCCAAACGTGTAGCGGACGCTCGTGGATGGTCGGAAGAAAAGGTAATGGGTATCGTCAATTCTCATGTTGAGAAACCGTTATTGGGTATGTTCGGAACGGAGAAAGTAAATGTATTGAAATTAAATGTTGCGCTTGATCAAGCATCAAATAACAAATAACAAATTTTTAATAAGTCAATTAGATTTAGGTTATGAAATCATTCGTAAAAAAAGTAGCAGCCTTGGCAGTTGTATTCTCAATGGCATCTTCTACGTTGGCTAATGCACAGGAAGAGGATGGTAAAGTAAGTTTTTCTGTACAGGGAGATTTGGTAAGTTCCTATATTTGGCGTGGTTTCTACCAAACTGGTGCTAGCTTCCAGCCGACACTATCACTGGGGGTAGGTAATTTCTCTTTGACAGCCTGGGGATCTACCGATTTTCAGGGAGCAAACTCTACATCTATGCCTGCGGCTAAAGAGATAGATTTAACGGCAGCGTATACATTCGGATCAGCTGGTCCTACATTGTCTGTCGCTAGCTTATGGTGGGCAGGGCAAGGCTCTTGCCGTTATTTTAACTTCAAAAGCCATGAAACAGATCACCATTTTGAAGCAGGTTTGGCTTACACTTTGCCTATTGAGAAGTTACCTTTGTCTATCACTTGGAATTTCATGTTTGCCGGTCAAGACAAAGATGAAAATGGAAACCAAAACTATTCTTCTTATGTGGAGTTGAATTTTCCATTCACAGTGAAGGGCGTCGATCTGAATGCAACTTGTGGTGTTCTTCCGTATGATGCGGGAATAACTACGTATGGAGGTGATGTAAATAGTGGATTTGCAGTAACGAATGTTGCATTGAAAGCAACGAAAGATATCAAAATCACGGATTCTTTCTCATTACCTATTTTTACACAGGCAATTTGGAACCCTCGTATGGAGGATGCCCATCTTGTCTTGGGAATTTCTTTAAGACCTTGATATAATAATACGCATGGACCGAGAACAAAGTGTACAACATTTTTTAGATTTGTTGAAAAAGTCTCGTCGTGGCAATTTTAAAATCTACATCGGCATGATTGCCGGTGTAGGTAAATCGTATCGGATGCTATCAGATGCCCACCAATTACTGGAAAGCGGTATCGATGTCAAGATCGGTTATATAGAAACACATGGGCGAGTCGAGACGGAGGCATTGGTGGAAGGATTGCCTATCATCCCCCGCCGCAAGATATTTTATAAAGGAAAAGAGATCGAAGAGATGGACTTGCAGTCGATTCTCAGTATCCATCCTGAAGTTGTCATCGTTGACGAATTGGCTCATACCAATGTCGAAGGCAGTAAGAACGAAAAGCGTTGGCAGGATGTCATGGATATACTGGATGCCGGTATCAGTGTGATCACGGCGGTCAATATTCAGCATATAGAAGGACTTAACGAGATGGTGCAGGACGTGGTTGGCATTGAGGTCAAGGAACGTATTCCTGATATCGTACTGGAGCAGGCTGATGAAGTGGTCAACATAGACCTTACCGCTGACGAATTGCTGGCTCGGTTAAAAGCCGGAAAAATATACAAACCCGATAAGATACAAACAGCATTAAATAATTTCTTTAAGGCTGAACATATTCTTCAGCTTAGGGAGTTGGCATTGAAAGAGGTAGCTTTGCGGGTAGAAAAAAAAGTGGAGAATACCATTCCAGAGAATCTCGGTGTACGCCACGAAAGGTTTATGGCCTGCATCAGCAGTAATGAGAAAACTCCCCGTAAGATCATACGGAAAGTCGCACGGTTGGCAACCCGATATAATTCCAAGTTTTTTGTACTGTATGTACAAACCCCAAGAGAAAGTTCCGACAGGATTCCGTTGGCAAGTCAAAGGCATTTGCTTAACCATTTCAAGTTGGCAACGGAACTTGGAGGAGAAATCATTCAAGTGCAATCCCCACATATAACGGATGCGATCGTACAGGTTTGTAAAGAAAAGCAAATCAGTACGCTATGTATCGGACGACCAGCTTTAAAATATCCTTCCGCTATCCTTGCGATGGTTCACTATCGGAACATGTTAGAAGAGTTGGCTCAATTAGGCATTGATTTAATAATATTAGCATAAAAATCCTTCCATGAATATGAATATAAAAACAAAGTTGACTTATGGGATAGGACTTTTATTTGTCCTGATCACTTTATTAGGTGGATTGGCTATAAAAAACATTCATAATGTATCGGATGACACGCAGAATATCCTAGCGGATAATTATAATTCACTCCTTTATTCCCGTCAGATGCTCGAGTCACTGGATGCCATTCGGGAAAATCCGAATGCCCGAAAAGAGTTTGAGGCCGGGTTGGAAGCTCAGAAAAAAAATCTGACAGAGAAGGATGAAGACATACTGACTAACCGATTAAGTTCGAACTGTGAAAAGGCGTTGGATGACATGGATGATGAATCGATTCGGCAGATACGCCAGACGATTTATACCATTATGGCAGTCAATATGTCTGCCATTTATGAGAAGAATGAAGTGGCTGTCCACACGGCGGAAAGGTCTCTCTTTTGGATCTGGACGGTAGGGATTGCTTGTATCGTGATCGCCTTCCTCTTTCTGGCTCGCCTGCCACGCTCGGTCAGCGTACAGATCCGGAAATTGACGGATGGCATCAAGGAAATCACCAATGCCAATTACAGCAAACGGCTCAATTTGGGCAATGAACCGGAGTTTAAGGAAATAGCCACGTTGTTCAACGAGATGGCCGAGCGCTTGGCCGAATACAGGAACAGTTCGCTGGAAGATATCCTGCAAGGGAAAAAATATATAGAAACAATTATCAACAGCATTGCAGAACCTATCATAGGCTTGAGTAAGGAACGGAAGATTTTGTTTGTCAATGACGAGGCTTTGACTGTTTTGAATTTGACACGGGAAAACATTATCGACAAACCGGCTCCCGAAGTGGCGTTAAAAAATGATCTGCTGCGCCGTTTGATCCGCCAGTTGGTACATCCCGATGACAATAAGGATCCGTTGAAAATCTATGCGGACAACAAGGAAAGCTATTTTCAAGTAAAATACATCCCGATCAACGTTAACAGGCAGACTGGACTGGAGGGTAAGTATGTCGGGGATGTGATCCTGTTGAAGAACGTGACCGAATTTAAAGAAAAAGATATTGCAAAGACAACCTTTATTTCAACGATCTCTCATGAACTGAAGACACCGATATCGGCTATCATGATGAGCTTGGAACTGCTGGAAGACAATCGGATCGGAAAACTGAATACAGAACAGGAGAGCCTTTCCAAGAACATAAAGGAAAATAGCAACCGTTTGTTGGAGATCACTGGCGAATTGTTGAAGATGTCACAGGTAGAAAGCGGTAAGCTCTACCTGAATCCGAAGATTACCAAACCGATCGAACTGATCGACTATGCCATCAAGGCGAACCGGGTACAGGCCGAGCGTTTTAACTGTCAGATCGAAGTGGAGTATCCTGAAAAGATCACCAAATTGTTTGTCGACAGCGAGAAAATTGCTTGGGTTGTGACCAACCTGTTATCGAACGCCATCCGTTATTCGTCGGAGAACGGACGGATTATCATCGGTGCACGACAGATCGACAAAGCCGTCGAGATCTATGTCAAGGACTTCGGAAAGGGCATTGACTCGCGTTACCACGAAAGTATTTTCGACCACTATTTCCGTGTGCCGGGAACAAAAGTACAAGGTAGCGGTTTGGGACTTGCCATCAGCAAGGACTTTGTGGAAGCTCATGGTGGTACGATCCGTATCGAAAGCGAAGTCGGTAAAGGTAGCACGTTCGTGATCAGATTCAATGTATAAAAAGTAAAATCAAAAATCAGATAGTCTAATGAAAGTATTAAAATTTGGTGGTACTTCAGTCGGTTCTGCCCAGCGGATCAAGAATGTCGCATCAATCATTTGCGATCAGGAACAGAAAATAGTAGTACTCTCTGCCATGGCAGGGACAACAAACTCTTTAGTGGAGATATCTGAGTGTTTCCATAAGAAAGATCCGGGAAAAGCCAATGCGATCCTTTCTGCTTTGGAACAAGCTTATGTCAATCATATAGAAGAATTATACCAAAGCGATACCTACAAAGAAAGGGCCATGCAATACATGCTTGAACGGTCTCAACATGTCTGGTCTTTCTCTAATATGCCTTTCAGCATGTTCGATGAAAAGGAAATCTTGGCGCAGGGTGAGCTAATATCAACCTTTCTGATGACCTGCTATCTGGAAGAACAAGGAGTGAAGGTAGTTTTATTGCCTGCGTTGAACTTCATGCGAATTACAATGGACAATGAACCGGACATGGAATATATCGCTAAACACCTAAATACACTTTTGGAGCAAAACAAAGAGGCAGAAATATATATTACGCAAGGTTTCATCTGCCGGAATGCTTACGGCAGCATTGACAACTTGGAAAGAGGAGGAAGCGATTACACCGCCTCTCTAATTGGAGCGGCTATCCAAGCAGAAGAGATACAGATATGGACGGATATTGACGGGATGCACAACAACGATCCACGGTTTGTCAATGACACCGCTCCTGTTAGGCAGTTGAACTTCGACGAAGCCGCTAAGTTGGCACATTTCGGTGCCAAGATACTACATCCGACTTGCATCCTGCCTGCCAAGGAAAAGAACATACCGGTACGCCTCTTGAACGCATTGCAGCCAAATGCGTCGGGTACATTGATCTCGAATACGGTGGAAAAGGGTACGATCAAAGCTGTTGCCGCCAAAGACAACATCACGTATGTCAAGATCAAGTCGCTCCATACGATACCGACACCTCATTTTCTGAGCATCGTGTTTGATACGTTCTATAATTACAATACGCCGGTGGACATGGTGACCACTTCCGATATCGGGGTTTCCGTAACGATTGATGATGACAAGCATATAGACGAGATTGTGGGTGTATTACGGAAATACGCAACGATTACAGTCGAAAAGAATATGGTGATTGTTTGTGTTGTTGGTGACCTAGAATGGCAAAATGTCGTTTTTGAGGCACGCATCATCAATGCATTGAAAGATATTCCCGTACGGATGATTTCATACGGCGGAAGTAGTAGTAATGTATCGTTGGTGATGAAAGCGGAAGATAAAGTGCATGCTTTGAAGGCGCTTAGTGAACACTTGTTTTCCGTATCAGACAAACCTGTGTTATCATCCGTTTCTTAAAAGAAAATTAAGATTAATAGTTGAGCATATTTGTTTTTTGATTTGTTTTAGAAATGAAGCAGAAGCAGTCTTTTTTTGTAGAGACTGCTTCTATTTTTCGGTAATAAACAATGAAAATTCTTCTGTGTATTGACAGGTGGAAAATTTGGTATAAACTGTCCCCCCATTGTCCTATCTAAAGAGTTCCCCAAAATCCAATTTAAATTGCCCCACCCAAAAAACATTAAAAGAGTTACAGAATCAGTTCATAATTCTACATTAATCTATTAAATAGACAAAACAGATAGTATTCCCAATAAATCAATCAGCATGAACAAGATTTGTCAAGGAGGTGTGCTACTTGTTTGTCATGGGAAGCTCCGGTACAGGAAAGAGCTACATTGCCACAGCCTTGGGATACAGAGTCTGCCAGAAAGGATTGAAAGTACTGTATGCCAATACTTCCAGACTTTTAGGGCAGTTGAAGGCCACCAAGGTAAAAGGTAGCATCCTGTAGGAGCAGAAAAAAATAGAAAGGACAGATATGCTTATACAGGATGATTTCGGCTTGCAGCCGTTGGACAACGGAAGCAGAATGCATCTGATGGACATCATCGAAGACCAATATGGTAAGAAATCAACACTGATTACATCACAATTGCCGGTCAAAGACAGGTATGATGTCATCGGCAAGGAGACAATAGCCGGCGCAGTCATGAACAGAATAACTCACCTAGCCGTAAGAATTGAGCTGCACGGAGAGTCCATACGCAAAATTTGCGGGAAGAAATGAATGACTATATTGGCAGTAAATAAAAATTATAAACCCAGCACAAATCGAAAACTAATAAACTGATTATGTGATGTTTTTTTTGTATTTTAGGAAAAATAAATCGGGGGTCAATTTAAGTTGGATATTGGGGATCTGTTTCATTCGAGTTTCCAAGTTGTCGTTATACTCCTTGAACACATTATATAATGTTTTGAAAGTTTCGTCCTTTCCCTGATAGCGGTTTACTATGGCACGTGCGGAGACAATCTTTTCCTCCAATTCCAAGTCTTGGTAAATCTGATAGAATTTCACACGCAGAGGTACTTTCCCGTTTTTAACGTTTTACTACGCTTAATGAAGAACAACACGCTGAATATTTCTCTTTCCATACGGCTCAATTTTTAATGATACAAAGTTAGGAAATCGAACCGAGAACCCGGTTATGTAAAATAGATCAATGTGCTGTAAAAAAACGAAGTAGCACTTGTGCTGTGTAACATTTTAGGCTTTCTAAAACTATCCCCCGAATAAGGATGTATAGTTTGCTTTAGTCCCACTTATTTTGCTTATTCTTGGAAATGAAAAATTCCTGAATTTCTTTGAAATTCAAGAATTTACATCGTTTTTCTTTTCTTAAAAGTGGTGCCACCAGGAATCGAACCGGGGACACAAGGATTTTCAGTCCTTTGCTCTACCAACTGAGCTATGGCACCATCATGTCGTTTTGTATATCGTTGTTTCGATTACGGGTGCAAAGGTAGGTATTATTTTTAATCCAGCAAATGTTTTGAAAGAAAAATTCACAGGACAGTAAATTATCTATTTTTCCTGCAAAAAAATCCACTTTTCTCTTGCAGGTTCAAAAACAATGTGTACCTTTGCACCCGTAATCGAGACAACGATACAAAAAAACGGGATGTAGCACAGTTGGCTAGCGCGCCACGTTCGGGACGTGGAGGTCGGAAGTTCGAGTCTTCTCATCCCGACTCATCAAAAAGGCAAGAATCTTGAAAGAGATCTTGCCTTTCTTTTTTCAATCCTATTAATATCTAATGAATAACAAAAGGTATCAACATATATTGTTCGATCTGGACGGTACATTAACCGATCCTATGATTGGTATTACCAGTTCTGTAAAGTACGCCCTCTCCTATTTCAATATAGAAGTAGAAGATTTACGATCTTTATGCCCTTTCATCGGGCCACCATTAAAAACATCCTTTAAGGACTTCTATCAGTTTACAGATGAGCAAGCAGATGTAGCCATTGCTAAATACCGGGAATATTTTTCAAAACAAGGTATTTTCGAGAATACCCTGTATCAAGGTACTGATGAATTACTCCGTTTGCTTACCGAAAACGAAATGAAAATCTACTTAGCCACCTCAAAACCGCAGCCCTTCGCTCAACAAATTCTAGAATATTTCCACTTAGAATCTTATTTTACATTTGTTGGAGGAAGCACATTCGACGGAAGCCGTTCCGAAAAAGCGGATGTAATACAATATGTATTAGACAGCACCGATATAAAAACACGGTCTGACGTAGTCATGATCGGTGATCGTAAATATGATATAGAAGGGGCCAAAGCGAATAACATAGATTCAATAGGAGTCCTTTACGGCTACGGGGATGAAGAAGAACTAGCGAATGCCGGAGCAAACAAAATCGTTACTGATATAAAAGAACTATCATCTTTCCTTCTAACAGGGAATATCCCCATATAGAAAGCTTAAGCAGATCTATAAATCACATTAAAAATAAACATCAGCAATAAAGAGAATGAAATATTTGGAAAGCTCGGCTTCAACCGGGCTACCAATTTTTCTATAGCGATCTTCATCTGTACACGAACCGTACTCTCTTGAACCGATAATATTTCCGCGATCTCCTTCGTTTTCAATCCCTCCTCACGAGACATCAAAAACACAAGACGGCATTTCTCAGGAAGTTCGTCAATCGCTTTATCAAGCATCTCTCTCATCTCTTTTAACTCCAAATGCTCCTCCGGAGAACCCTCATCTTCCTCTTCCATTAATGGCAACAACTCATTTAAAGAAACCCTATTCAAGTCTTTATTCCTTGCTTGAAAACGAAAAGACTCGTTACGTACGGAAATATATAAATAGGTATCTATATTATCAATATCCTTTAATCGTTTCCGGGATTGCCAGACCGAGAAAAAAACATCTGTCACAACTTCACGGCATGCCTCCTTCTCGCCTAAACAATAATAAGCGAAGCGAAAAACCTGATCATAATATAAATTATAAAAACGTTCGAAAGCTCCCCTGTTATCTACCGACACAGATTCAAGCAACCCTTTGATATCTCGCACAAAAACTCCCACTCCTTTTTCTTTGATTTGGCAAACATACTAAATATAATCTAAATGCCTTTTTAAAAAGCAGACTATTTTTTCTCATATTTTACTTGCATATTCAAATTATTAAACTACTTTTGCACCCGCAATACGGAAGTAGCTCAGTCGGTAGAGCACTGGTCTCCAAAACCAGGTGTCGGGAGTTCGAGCCTCTCCTTCCGTGCATGAGCGGCAACACTATGAATATGTGTTGCCGCTTTTTTATTATTCTCCTTCTCTTCCCATTGCGATAAAAAAGCGTAAATAAGACAACATTTTTCGTTAAAGAGACTATTTTTTCTTTCAATATATAAAGGAATATACTACTTTTATTGCCGATTTTAAATCTAATTGAGACTTAGTGTAAATCGTATACCATAGAAACAGATGACAACTAACAAATTTTCAAATCGATACTCGTCTGAGAGGAAAAAGTATTTTTTCAAAAGTAAGGCGTTTATCCTGTGCCTCGGATTATTTTTGGGAGCTGGGATTATGATCGCCCTTTATAAAACATCTGTATATTTCTCGACAGATGAATCTTGTATGATGTGCCACGTGCATCCTCACGTAGAAAACAGTTGGAAACTTTCCAAGCATGTAAATAATGGAAGTGGCGTTAAGACACATTGCGTAGCTTGTCACCTCCCACCCCAAACAAATACTTGGAAACATTATAGCGCAAAGGCTAAATTGGGTATGAAAGATGTTTGGTCATACTTGACTAAAGACAGCGCGGATTTCAATTGGGAAACTAAGTCCGAGTTGGAACACGCCGTTAAATATATCCCCAATGAATCTTGTAAGGAGTGCCATCAGAACTTATTCCCCGAAGGAATTACCGATGATGGTGTAACGGCACATTTATATTATGATGAGAATGAGAAAAAGCTAGATCTACAATGTATTAGTTGCCATTTGGATGCAGGACATTACAATCCGAACTACAATCACTCCAAGATGGTTGGTATACCAGGACAAAATACATCCGGGGCATCTTCGGATACCAGTTTGTTTTTTAAGGAACCAACTACAGTTACCTCTTTCACCGACTATGTAGAACAAATTCCCGGAACAATGGTCTCATTCAAGATGATTGCTATCCCCGGAGGTTCATTCAAAATGGGTAGTGAGGAAAAAGAGGCATTTCATAAAGCAGATGAGTCGCCTGTACACAACGTAACTGTCAGTCCGTTTTTCATGGCTGAGGTCGAGGTGACTTGGGATCAATACTGGGCTTTCTATGGGAATACGATGAGTGAGGGCCGTACCCCTCCAGAGACCGTATACGCAAATAACAGTAATCCGAATGTCGATGCCATCTCCGGTCCTACACCTCCGTTCGGTTTTCCGGATCAAGGCTGGGGTGGTGGAGATCGCCCGGCTATTACAATGACTCATTATGCGGCCGAGACTTTCTGCCAATGGTTATCCAAGAAAACAGGAAAGACTTATCGTTTACCGACCGAGGCGGAATGGGAATATGCGGCACGTGGCGGCACGGAAACGCCTTATTTCTTTACGGGCAATCCAAAAGATTTCTCCGATCAAGGCTTCTGGCGTAAATTTTTCGACGCAAAGACTGATAGTATAGGTTCTTATGTGATTTATAGCAAGAACAGCAAAAACAAGACGCAAGAACCGGATTTAGTAAAAGCCAATCCCTTTGGTTTAAAGAATATGTTGGGTAATGTAATGGAATATTGTGCCGACAAGTATGATCCTGAAGCTTACGCTAAAAGCGGAAGTAGCGCCACAGATCCATTGGTTACCGAAGGTACTGAGTGGGTAGTGAGAGGCGGTAATTACACCTCCGATGCGGCAGATCTTCGCTGCGCTTCCCGTGATTATACCAAACATGAAGCTTGGTTAAAAACCGATCCGCAACAACCGAAGAGTATCTGGTGGTACTCCGATATCAGAGGAATCGGTTTCCGTGTTGTATGTGAACCTAATAAATAGTGTCTAAAAAATAATATCATGAAAAAAGAGAACAGCATTAGCAGAAGATCATTTCTGAAAAGTTCAGCCCTAGCGGGTGCGCTTGGAGCAATTGGAACAGGTAGTACAGTTGGTGTATTAACTTCTTGTGGTGGAGGTGAAAGTGCGAACGCAATAAAGCCTTTGAAAGAACCCGGTACTTATTACGTGCCCGAATTACCAGATCTGGCGACTGATGGAAAAGAACTAAAAGCTGGTGTAATCGGTTGTGGCGGACGTGGTTCCGGAGCCGCTTTTAACTTCTTGAACGCTGCGAACGGCGTTACGATCGTGGCTTTAGGCGATACGTTCCAAGAACGTGTCGATGATTTGGCAAAGAAATTAAAAGATGAGAAAGGAATTGATGTACCGGCTGATAAACGTTTCGTCGGCTTGGATGCATACAAACAAGTGATTGATAGCGGTGTAGATGTAGTGATCGTCGCCACTCCTCCCGTATTCCGTCCAGTTCATTTCCAATACGCCACAGAAAAGGGCAAACATTCCTTCTTAGAGAAACCTATCTGTGTTGATCCGGTTGGTTACCGTACCATTATGGCTACCGCAAAACAAGCTGCGGCAAAGAACTTATGTGTCGTAACCGGTACTCAACGCCATCACCAACGCAGTTATGTCGAGTCTTACAAGAAGATCATGGAAGGATTGATCGGTGAGATCACGGGCGGTACGGTTTACTGGAATCAGAATATGCTTTGGTATCGGGATCGTCAACCGGGATGGAACGATTGCGAATATATGATCAAAGACTGGGTAAACTGGAAATGGCTTTCCGGCGACCATATCGTAGAGCAACACGTACATAATATAGATGTATTCACTTGGTTCAGCGGATTGAAACCAGTCAAGGCTGTAGGTTTCGGTTCTCGCCACCGTCGTATCACTGGCGACCAATATGATAACTTCAGCGTTGATTTCACAATGGAAAATGGTATCCATATGCATAGTATGTGCCGCCAGATAGATGGTTGTGCAAATAATGTAAGCGAATTCATCCAAGGAACCAAGGGATCATGGAGCAGTGACACGATGGAGATCAAGGATTTGGCAGGAAACGTTATCTGGAAATATGATAGTGAGGCCGAAAAAGCGAACTTCAAGCAAACTGACCCGTATACATTAGAGCATGTAAACTGGATCAACTGCATCCGTGGTGGTAAACAAATCGAGCAAGCTTCTGAGACTGCTATCTCCAATATGGCCGCAATCATGGGTCGTGAGTCCGCTTACACGGGTGCCGAGACCACTTGGGATGCCATGACTGCCTCAGCATTGGATTACACTCCGAAAGATTTGAACTTAGGAAAGATGGATATGAGCGGCTTCGTCGTTCCTGTTCCGGGTAAACCAATCGACAAGAAATAATCCAGACTGTTTATGACATTAAATAGAAGAAACTTTTTAAGAACCTCCTTATCCGGCGCTGCTTTAGCGGTAGGAAGTACGGCCTTGGCCTCCTGCTCTTCCAAGTCGGCAAACACTGCCAAAGGAGAAAAAGGGAGCGACAAGCCCGGCAAGGACCTTGAATTAAAGCTTTCTTTCCAAGAGGGAATCGCCCCGGGTGAAAGTTTGAACGAGAAACTTGATTTTATGGAGAAGTTGGGCGTTGTAGGTTTTGAGCCGGGTGGCGGAGGATTAGCCAGCCGGGTAAACGAGATCAAGCAGGCCTTAAACGGACGTAATATCAAAGTGAGTGCCATTTGCGCCGGCTTCAAAGGCTTTATTCTTTCTACCGATCCAGCCATCCGCAAGGAATGCATGGATACGATGAAAGAGATCATCGCCGCAGCCGGTGAATTAGGTTCTACGGGCGTGATTATCGTTCCTGCCTTTAATGGTCAAGTCCCCGCCTTGCCTCATACGATGGAGACACGGGATTTCCTTTGCGAGCAATTCAACGAGATGGGAACTTTCGCCGCCCAGCATGGGACTAGCGTCATCTTTGAACCTTTGAACCGAAAAGAGTGTTTTTATCTACGTCAAGTAGCCGACGCCGCCTCTTTATGCCGGGATATCAATAATCCGGGTGTACGTTGCATGGGCGACTTCTGGCATATGACATGGGAAGAGACCTCTGATATGGGAGCCTTTATCTCCGGTGGAGAGTATCTCCAACACGTACACGTGGCCAGCCGCAAACGTCGCAGCATGCCGGGTGAGGATGGAGATGCCGATAACTATATCAATGGCTTCAAGGGATTGAAAATGATTGGTTATAACAACTACGTAAGTTTCGAGTGCGGATGTCAGGGAGACCGTAACGTGGTAGTCCCCGCCGCCGTCAAGTTATTACGTGAACAATGGGAACAAGCTTGATAAGATGCCTTTAGTATACCCAAATATGCAATTGAGTGAGGTGGTGGAAGAACACCC
The DNA here is from genome assembly GCF_003434625.1 of Parabacteroides sp. AM17-47. NCBI lineage: Bacteria > Pseudomonadati > Bacteroidota > Bacteroidia > Bacteroidales > Tannerellaceae > Parabacteroides > Parabacteroides sp. AM17-47. The sequence continues at coordinate 87,388 of NZ_QTLI01000018.1, read as the reverse complement.
CTCACTCATTCCCGTAATCAACCGGTTTGGGATTCGTCTCGGGCTTGGCGACAAATCGGTGAAGACGCTCTGTGAAGAACATTCGCTGGATACGGACTTTTTATTGACAGTGATCAATACCTTCCTCAACGAGGAGTATTTTCCGGAGAAGAAGTTACAAACTTTCCATACATCGCAGATTATTGATTACCTGACAAAGACGAACCAATACTATTTACGTTATCAGCTCCCCAATATAGAACGCCATCTAGGTTCCTTTATCTCGATGAGTACGCCCGGCAATCCTACTCTTGGATTGATAGGACGCTTCTTCTCCTCATTCAAGGAAGAACTCATCGCCCGCATTGAGAAAGATGATAAGATATGGTTCCCCTACTGCATGTCGTTAAGTAAAAAGCTGGGAAAAGAACCGGCGCGAACGATCGATGGATTGCAAATCACCTCCGAGCAACGTACGGAAGATACCATCGAGGCCCTTTTAGCCGACTTAAAAAGTATCATGGTCAAGCATCTTTCGGGAGATTACGACGAGAATTTATGTTATGCCGTCCTCTTCTCCGTCTGTAGTCTGGAGAAAGACATCAAACAACACAACCGGATCCGGTATCGAATCCTTACCCCCATGGTCTCGGCCATGGAAAAATTATGTATCTAACGATCTGAAATGCATCGAAACAAACAAATAGCGATCATACTGTCTGATACCCTAAGAAGTATTGGGCTGCAAAGCTTGCTGACCGACTACTTCCCCCCGGTAGAGGTTTGCTATTTTCCAAATTTCGAGATGCTTTCCTCCACAGGAAGCGACACCTACGATTACTATTTCACCGATTCAGATACCCTTGTGCTCAACGCAGATTTCTTCCTCCCGAGAAGAAACAAGACCGCCCTCCTCATCGACAGCACCGAAGAACACGGGGCGCTCTCGTCTACGAACCGTATCACGTTACGTTCCTCCCAAGAGACCATTATCGAGCAATTGCAACAATTATTTACGAGCGACAGCTCCGGCAACACCACTACCGAAAACAACAAGGACCTATCCAGCCGTGAGGTAGACGTACTTCAACTGATCGTAAAAGGCATCACGAATAAAGAGATCGCCGATAAGCTGAACATCAGCTTGAACACCGTCCTCACCCATCGTAAGAACATCACCGCCAAGCTGGGCATCAAGACCGTTTCCGGCCTCACCTTCTACGCCATCATGAACGGGATCATCTCAGGTGACGATATCGAACTATAGCGAAGCCAACAAACCAGCTTTCAAAATCACTACATCTAGTGATTGACCATCCTGTTTCTTTACCGTTTCTTCGCGATTGAAAAAATATACTAACAAAAGAAATTCGATGAAGAGACACTACTTAGGTATCATCGCCCTAGGTGCGTTGGGGCTGCAAAATGTATACGCCGAGAATATCAAGGCTAACGAGAACGACACGATAAAAACCTATAACATGGGTGAGGTAATCGTGACCTCATCCACGAAGGAGACAAATAACCTCCGTACGTTACCCGGTTCCGTATCAATCCTTTCCCCGCAAATGATCTCCGGCAGGCAGATCGACGCATTAAAGGATATAAGTTCTTTTGTCCCGAATCTATACATGCCGGATTATGGGGCAAAACTAACCTCGGCCATCTATATCCGCGGTATCGGAGCCAGAAGTAGCGGACAATCCGTGGGCTTATATGTAGACAACGTGCCTTATCTGGATAAAAGCACCTTCGATTTCGAGCTGACCGATATCCAACGCATCGAGGTATTACGAGGGCCGCAAGGAACCTTGTATGGTCGTAACGCCATGGGGGGCATCGTAAATATCTATACCATCTCCCCGTTCGATTACCAAGGAAAGAAACTCTCCCTATCGGCCGGAAGCTACGGGCAATATAAAGTCAAGGCCTCTCATTATGCTAAGTTGAGCGAGACCATCGGATTCACCGCTGCCGCTTACTATGACCATAGCGACGGCTTCTACACCAATGCCTACGATGGGAAAAAGATCGATAAGGAAGACAATGTAGGCGGCCGATTCAAGTTAGAAGGTCGCTTCAATCCAAACTTCCGTACCTCCTACTCCCTTTCCGTAGATTATACGGATCAAGGAGCGTTTCCATATGGTATGTTCATCGGAACCGGAAATACCGATCACAAGTATGTAAATCCTATCAATATCAACGATCCCAGCTCTTATAAACGGACGGTCATCGCCAATAACCTGTCCCTCGAATACCGGAATGAGCACGTGATACTGAGCAGCACCACCGGTCATCAATATTTCAAGGATGACATGAAGATGGATCAAGACTTCTCCCCTCTCTCGATCTTTACCCTCAACCAAAAGCAAAAGCAAAACGCTTTCAGCGAGGAATTGGCGATCAAGAGCAACACGAGGAATAATTACCAATGGTCCTTCGGACTCTACGGTTTCTACGATGATCTACATACGGACGGCCCGGTCGATTTCAAGGAAGACGGAATTAAGACCGTTCTCCAGCCCGTATTCGATCAATTGAAGAAAGATCACCCTAAGATGCCCTATCTAAAAATACTGGACGATCATCTTTATATTCCGGGTTCTTTCGACACCCCTTCTTACGGTCTTGCATTGTATCACCAATCCACTTATAACAATCTGTTCACGGAAGGTCTGTCAATTACCGCCGGTATCCGCTTGGATTACGAGAAGCAAAAGATGGATTACAATTCTGAGGCTAAGATGAGAATGGGGTTCGGCTTCGTAGAAAACGGACCGGTTATCGACATAGAGAAACTTTTCCCGATCCCAACCACCGTGATGGACGCCAGTGTCTCCCAAGACTTCTGGCAAGTACTTCCGAAAATATCTTTAAAGTACGAATGCTCACCAAACACGTTCACTTACGTATCGGTAGCGAAAGGTTATAAGACCGGGGGCTACAACGTACAAATGTCGGCAGACGTGATGCAAAGCCAGATGCAATACGATATGATGAGCGCTTTCAAGGACATGATGCCGATCGAGGTCAAAGAACCTACCCCCATCGAGGAAGTAGCCGCCTACAAACCGGAGAAAAGCTGGAACTACGAGATCGGTATCCGTAGCGAGTTGCTATTCCAACGCCTAAGCGCAGAATTAACAGGTTTCTATATGGACATTCAAGACGTGCAGTTGACCAAATTCGTGAACAGCGGCAACGGCCGTATCCTCACCAACGCCGGGAAAGCCAAAAGCTACGGTATAGAGGCCTCCTTGCGTGCCCGCATCATCGATGGGCTAACCGCCGACGTTAATTACGGTTTCACCCATGCTACGTTCCGGGATTACAACAATGGGAAAGAGGATTTCAAGAACAACTTCATCCCATATACCCCACGTCATACCTTCAACGTAGGACTGCAATACACCCGCCTGTTCCGTAACGCATGGATAGACCAATTCTCCGCCTCCGCCCAATTCAGCGGTGTCGGAAAGATCTTCTGGACCGAGCGAAACGACATCTACCAGAAATTCTACGGAACGGTGAACGCAAAGGTAGGCGTACGCAAAGGTATCGTCAACGTAAACCTATGGAGCCGTAATATAACGAACACCCATTACTCTGCATTTTATTTCGAGTCATTCGGGAATCCGTTTATCCAACTGGGTAAGCCCTTCCAGATCGGTGCGGAGGTGGCGATCGCCTTTTAAACGCAAGCGTTCGATAGAAATAAAAAAAGGGAGAGCCGGTTCTTACACCAACTCTCCCGATAACATTTCACATAAAAACAAAATCGATCTTTTTTATCTAGCTATTTTAAAAATCGTAAGAAATATCAGCTTAAAGTACTCAAACAATGTAGGATGATTAATATATCTCATATTAAGTTTAATTTTCGCCGGCATAATATCCTCAACATAAGTTTTGTCGGGATTTGAGGATTGTCCAAGTAATCTATTTTCATCCATATACACTATAGACGCATAATCTGTAATACCCGGTCTAACTGCCAACACACGCCGTTGTTCAGCCGTGTACAGATCAACATACTTACGTACCTCGGGCCGAGGACCTACCAAACTCATATCCCCTTTGAGTACATTGATCAATTGAGGAAACTCATCCAATTTATACTTACGGATATAATAACCAGACCGTGTAATCCGTGGATCACGCCCTCCTACGGTAATAAGTCCCTTCTTATCAGAACCTACACGCATACTTCGAAATTTAAGCAACTGAAAATCTCGATTGTTACGTCCTACACGAATTTGCCTATAAAAAACTGATCCGGTAGAATCACACTTAATCCAAATTGTCAAAATGATAAATAGAGGACTAAGCAAGATAAGTCCTATCCCGCTGGCTACAACATCAAAAAAACGTTTCAAATCGATTGATTATTTTATTGGGTAATAATATCAACAAAATTAGAGATCACATACTCTACGTCCTCATTCGTAAGACTGGTATGCAAAGGAAGAGTAATCTCGTTATGGTATTGGTTGTAAGCATTCGGATAATCTACGATATCAAAACCTAAATTTTTATAGGCTGTCATCATCGGTAAAGGTTTATAATGTACGTTACAAGCGATCCCACGTTCAGCCATCCGTTCTATCACAGCATTTCGATATTCCACATCCTCACCAAGCAAACGTACAAGATACAAATGCCCACTCGAAGAATGGTCATCACCAAAATGATCCAAGACCTGCACATTGCGCCCCTTCAGTCCTTCATTATACCTCTCAATAATCTGACGACGACGATACAGCATTTCCGGATAACGCTTCAACTGCGCAAGACCAATACCCGCCATCACATCCGTCATATTACACTTATAATACGGAGCGACAATATCATACTCCCATGCCCCCAACCTCGTTTTAGCAAGCGCGTCCTTGTTCTGCCCATGAAGGGAAAGCAATTGAAACTGTTTATAAAGAGACTCGTTGTCAACCCCATCATGATTTCTCCAAGTCAACGCACCTCCCTCTGCTGTCGTAAGGTTTTTCACGGCATGGAAGGAAAACGAAGTAAAATCAGCGATCTCACCACACATCTTTCCATGCCATTTGGCACCAAAAGCATGAGCGGCATCCGCAAGTACGATAACCCGACCGTACGCCTTCTGGATATCGTTCGCTGGCGAAAACAAATGTTTCTTGCTCTCTACGGCAGCGAATATCTTATCATAATCACAAACCACACCGGCAAGATCAACAGGCAGAACCACCTTTGTCTTCTCCGTGATCGCATCTGCCAACTTATCATAATCCATCTCAAACGAATCAGGAGCGGTATCTACCATGACAACCTTTGCCCCTACATGACAAGTTACGCTTGCGGTAGCGGTATACGTATAAGCGGAAGTAATCACCTCGTCTCCTGGCCCAACGTCCAAAACACGCAATATCAACTCCATACAAGCCGTAGCCGAATTCAAGCATACAGCTTGCTCCGTCTGACAGCACATGGCAATTAATCTCTCAAATTCTTTTGTTTTAGGCCCCGTGGTGATCCAACCGGAACGAAGAGCCTCTGATACTAGATTAACCTCACTCTCAGTTATATCAGGAGGAGAAAAAGGAACTTTCTTCATAAGAAATAATTTTAATCTTCTATTTTTCGTATCTCACAGAGAAATGAGATCCTCATTTTAACTTCATATCAATTTTAGAAACAACCGCTTCCATTCGCTCTTCACATTCTTTTAAATCCTGCCCTTTCACTACTATTTGAGCCAAACAATGACTTGAATTGGCAAATCTTTTCACCTCAGAACCGGGACGCACAAAGAATGTCAAATCATAAATAAAAGAGTCCCTTTCACCTACATATCGCATGTCTTCTAAAATACCGTCTCTTTCTGGAGAAATTATCATTCTTGACAAACCCGCCTCACCTTCTTTACGTCCATTCCATATTTCTTTTGGATCAATGCCCAGCGCTGCTGCAATCACCATCTGGTAATAATTTAAGCCATAATGAATACTTACAAGTTCAGGCAAACAATTGGCTCCGATACGACCCGTTAATTCCAACACATATATTACACCATTTTCTTCTATAAAATCGATATTAACAGCGCAATTATTAAGTCCCATAGCTTTGATAGCCATTTCGGCTTCTTTCCTTATTTTTTCACGAAGTATATCCGAACATTCATAAGGGACATAATGTCCTACAGGAACTGCCGTATCTGCCTGATAAAGTATATCACCATGAGGCATAACAAAAAGGATTTCACCATTAGAGATAAATGCCTGTGCCCCAAACTCACGTCCCTGCAAGAATTTCTCCACAAGCACATAGTCAACCCGAGTAGCACTCATCGCTTTACAAAATCCATCAAAAGCCTCTTCTTTATTAACGGCTTTATAAATACCTTGACTACCCGCTAAATCCGTAGCCTTAATAATCACAGGATATCCACCAACCTTATCTATAGCGTCTAATAACGCCTCATCCGTATATATTTGTTTAAATGGGGCCGTATTTACACCATACTCACTGAATCGAAGTTTCATTTTTGATTTATCATTACAAAGCTCCGCTACTTCCTCCGAATATCCAGGTAATGCACATGTATCACATAACCGTCCAAGAGCTTTCAAGCCACGATCCAAGCAACAAGTTGCCACGCCGTCAAATCGTAAATCAGCTGTTTTACTCTCCACCTCATCCGGATCAAGGATATTCATATAGCACACCTCATCAGCCAAGGGTATGCAAGGGGGACCATTGTCCGGCATCGTTCCCGCAATACTTACCACCCCCATTTCACGAGCCGCCTTATACAGCCCTATTTGCCCACGCCCAGCTCCTAATATAAGCAAGCGTTTACCTTTCACATTCATTATCGATTCTTCTTATTATATATGTTTTTACGGAAAACGACTGTATTAACTGTCGCAAAAATGATTTTAAGATCACCCCCAAAAGTCACATTTCGAGCATAGAACGCATCCTTCTCCAATTTTTCCTCATTAGAAATGGAATTTCGGAAATAAGCTTGCGAATAACCTGTAATTCCAGGACGTACCTCCAGCCGTATCTTTCGCTTCTCATCATACTCCTCCAGCGGTCGATCCGTAGTCACAGGCCTTGGTCCGATAAAACTCATGTCTCCAATCAAGACATTAAAAAACTGAGGTAATTCATCAATAGACGTTTTACGGATAAATCTACCCACTTTAGTAATCCTCGGATCATCAGGTGAATTATAGGTGGAATTATCTGAGTTACGGATATCCGGAGCATTCATTTTCATCGAACGAAACTTAAACATCTTAAATATCTCTCCATAACGACCGCGCCGGGAAGCAAGATAAAATATATCTCCCCTATCTTCTATATAAATAGCCAAACCAACAAACAAACTTATAAGAAGGACAAATGGTATAGCCGAAAGCGCACCTATAATATCAAATAAACGTTTAAAGAAATTCTTATACATGATTTACTCCATTTCGAATTGAATCTTTTCGACAGCTTGTTCACAGAATCTTACAGCTTCTTCACGAGTATTTCCTTGTGTTATAACGTAGCCTATACGATCCAAACTATTACGTATTTCTGAAATTTTATCACCTACTCTTTTCAATAATACAAATTCTATAACATTCGAATCTTTTTTCACAGCATCTATACCTTTTATTGATTTAATAACTCCCACTGAAGATTGGATAAAACGAATTGCTGCACCTCTATTAAATCTACTTTTCAAATCAGTATATTCTCCTAAAGCTATACGTATATTAGCCTCTACCATATTAATACCTGTTGATAATGGGACAAGATGAGTCGTAATACAGTCTCCCCCCAATCTTGCTCCTATCTCGACTATCTTAGGCCCAGTAGACGTAAGTTTTATTTCCGTATGCGAAGGACCATGATCGATACCTAATGCTTTAATCCCTGCTTTTGCGACTTCCGCTATCCTCATCTTAATATCTTCTGCGAACATGGAGGGTTGCGTATGTCCCATTTCCACAAAATAGGGCGCACCAGAAGTCAACTTATCCGTAACTTGAATCACATGGCATACACCATCAACACTCATTGTCTCTACGCTAAACTCATCGCCTTCCATGTACTCCTCAAGTAGAACTCGTCCATCCCTGCTATACTTCTTACTATAATTAAAAGCTTGGATCAAGACCTTTTCATCCGCTATATCTGTTATAAGTTTCACCCCACGATTCCCCGAATTATCAGCAGGCTTTATTATAAATTTAGTCGTAAAATGCTTAGTCGCCTCCATAAATTCATCAAGCTCACTAACTATATAAAACTCAGGGATAGGAACATCATGCGCTTTAAAACACATACGCATTTCCGCCTTATTTGTCGCATTAAGAGCAGTTTGAGGGGTAATACCTATTAATCCCAACTCTTCACACACCGTAGCAACCGCTTGCATAGGCATATCGGAAGCAAGCGTCATTATCCCATCTATTTGATAAGCACGAGCAGCCTCTACAATTCGGGGAGTATCTATCGTACTAATCTGCAATTTCGTTATCCCTTCTTCTTTAAACCCGACAGCATCCGGATCCATGTCTACAGCAATCACATCCAATCCCATTTCCTTCGCCTTTTTAATTGCAGGAAGCTGGAGGATGCTTGCTCCTAAAATCATTATTTTTTTCATCTATTATAACAATAAATATAGGTATTATAGCACTTATACAAAAAGTATCAAGGCACATATAATCTTGTAAAATATCACTTACCCAGACATTCCATGTATAAAAGCTCAATCTGTCTAGCGATTTTACTAGGAGAATATCTATTTATCACACTTCCACTTATAGATTCCCGCTTATACTCATTATAATGTTTGTACATATATTCCATAGCATCAACCAATCGTTCTTCACTATTCCGTTCAATTAATAAACCATTAGAAGAATCAACAAAATCTTCAGGGCCACCGCACTTAGTAGCAATAACAGGTAATCCTAAAGCCATAGCTTCAATATAAACGACCCCAAATGTTTCAGAATTTGACGGTAAAACAAAAACATTTGAATAAGATAGCTTAGGCAACATTTCTTCCCTACTCAATTTCCCGGTAAATTCCACACATTTTTCAATACCTAATTCTATAATCAAATTTTTCAAATAATGCTTTTTAGGTCCATCGCCAACAATAGTCAAATATTTATTTTCAAACTTCAACCTAGAAAATGCCTTAAGCAATAAATCAAAGCACTTTCCATCAACAAGTGCACCAACAGATATAAAAGAAAAATTTGCTTTGCCCCTATTAAATTTACTTTGAGCGTTGATATTAAATTTTGATACATCCAACATATTCGGGATGACACAACTCTTTACCCCAAATTGTTTACGAATATTCATTCCCAGACTATTTGAAACGGTAATAAGCGCATCCAATCGGTGGTATATCCTTTCTGCATAAAATCTAACAAAAACCGGCATAACGCTTTTTCCTAAAAAGCTCCAATGCTCAGTTCCCACACACGGTACATTAAATAAATCTTTCAATTTCAAAGCTATAGGCATGGTATATAGATAATGCGCATGTATAATATCAGGCCTACCATGATTACGTAGAATAATCCTATACAAAAATCTTACCATTTGGACTATATAAAAATAACCCAATTTATACATAGTCTTTATCGGCATTGGAAACATATAGAAATTGTACACATCTATTCCATCAATAACTCTATGATTAAAACCAATATGTCTATCATGAGCTTTAAGGCGTCTGTCTATACTCAATACGACAACCTTATGTCCTAAAGCATACAATGCTCTTGCTTGATCTGCCTCAAAATTTCCGATCATTACATCTTGTAAAGACGGAAATCCTCGGGAAATAATTAAAACAAACATTTTGAATTACTGTAAAAAAACTAATATTTCAACTAGGTTAACCCTCACTTCAATCACCTATAGAAACAATCAAAGCTCTATAATTTAAAAGTTTGCTAGATTTTTCATATTAGTCATAACAAATTCACTTTTCATCCAAAGTAATATTATATACGCTTCATTATAGTTATTAACTTCTCTCGTTCAATCTGAGAAAACAAGATCATAAAAATCAAACCAATCGCAACAATAAATGTAACTATTAAAAAAAGCAACATCTCTGTCCACCCATAAAGGCGTATATCAAAAAAAGAATAACTTAGAAATATTATACCCATGATACAAATTATAAATACCGAAGGTACAATTACTTTCTTAATATAATCCCCTATCATAAAACCCAACTCTTTATATGCCAATACCATTATTGCTATCAGATTTACAAATTCAATAACCGACATTGTTATAAACACACTATACAGAGGCAATTTCAAATGAAGCATAAGCCAAGATACAGGTAAGTTAAATAGCATAATAGACATTTCACATATTTGATAATTTCGCATACGTGCAGCCGATTTAAAGGTTGTATCAATAGCATCATGCCAACAACGTATGACCACAAACAATAGAATACATCTTATAAAGGTCGCTGCTCCTTCCGGTTGTTTTCCCAACCAAACTTGCAAAATCTCAGGAATGAATAAAAATAAAGGGAACCCCAAAACTATGCATATAGCAAATCTTGCTTTTGTCGCTAAAAATTGAAGATTATAAAAACGTTGTTTATCTGTTGAAAAAGCCATCATACTCTGAGGCTGAAAAGCAACAGTTATATCATTCACCAAAGTCTGTAATGCGTTTTTCACTTGATAAGAGATTGTACGTGAAGCATTAGCGACTATTCCACCAAATATATTAAGAATAAAATTCACACCTTCACTTGTTAGATAGTATCCTAAATTACCAAAAAAATTCCATCCTGCGAAAGAGGTCATTCGCTTAAATAAAACTCTATCCATTACAAAATGAAATTTCACTGTATCCTTAAAAGTTTTATAACAATACCCCCCTATCATAAGAATATGTACAATAGTTACACATAAAAGTAATATTGCATAAAAAACGACCCTCTGAATCGGACTAAATGACAAAATAAATATCACACAAAGACGCAAAACAGAATCTATAATAGAAATAACTGCCAAGGCATCAAATTTCTCATTTGCCATAGCAAGTGCATCAAAAGGAACTGTAATTATAGAAACTGCTGCCGACAAGATAGTAAAACGAAGTATACATCCTGCAACTATTAGTTTTTCAGTATTCAAATTAAGATTAGGGAGCAATATCGCACCTCCAATCTCTGCTAATAGAATAAAGACAACCGCAATTAACACATGAATGATCATCCCCATGCAGAAGATTTCATTTTTCCTTGCGATACTCTCTTCCTTATTTACATTTAGAAATCTCTGAACAGATGCGGCGAATGTTGATTTGAGTGACGTAAAAACAGCAATTATACTACCAATAAGTCCGTATAAACCAAAATCATCAATTCCCAAATATTGCAGCAATACTCTTGATGAATATAGCGCAATCAACATGGTTACAGCTTTCCTTCCATAAAGTAGTAACGTATTACGAGCAATACGCCTGTTGTTTTCAGAAACATTCACAACTATTAAAATTAAAAATTATTTTTATCCAACACCCAATTTAGTATAACGTCTCCGTGGAATACTAAACACTAAAAATGCACCCAAAAAAACAGCGACATATATAAAAATTGTAGCAGGAAGAGATAATATCGTAATAAATTCAGTAAATCCTCCACGTGGTGCCCAAAGAAGCCGAGTTATAATCAAAAGTTTAACCGATGTATTAAAGGGTTTATTTTTATCTAACTTAGCTAATGAGGCCAACAGAAATCCATAAATCACATTTCCAAGCACTATTCCAATATAACCAAAATCATGATACAACTCTGCTATATAGCTTGTACCTGTTCCTGCCCCTTCAAGATATTTATCACGGAACATTAAGTATGGAAGCGCATGAGCAAGGTGATAACCCTCGGTAGCCTTATCCGCATTATTACCTGCGCCATCAGAACCAAAAACTAATCCAAATACACCATCATGAAGAAAATGTAATGAATAAAATCGATCTGATCTTAAGCGAGAATCTAACTCATAAGATCTTTTTATTACATTAACACTTACTCCGTTATTATACACAAAATCCACAATAGAATCACCCACATTACTAAATTCGATCTTATCTCCAGTTCGTATTTTAGAAAAAATCCCTAATCCGACAAGTAAAAAAGGAAATGCTATCAACCCCATCCTTATCCAACTTTTCTTTATCCATATTTCACCTTCTCTCTTATTCCGGTAAAAATAATATATCATCAAAAATAGGGTTCCCAATATGAATGGGCCTCTTTGCCCTCCCAACAACGTAAGAGCCAAGTATAAAAAATAGAACATACAGATTTTATTACACGACTTTCTTTCAGGAAATGTCGCTAGATAACAACAAAAAGCAACAGGAAGAGCCTGTTCTATCCTATTGAGTGTCAACAATAAATAATTGCCTCTCATCATCTCCTTTCCTTCGACCGTATAGCTAGCCAAATAGCCTATCGTATGTACCAAAACTACAATAAAAATCGCATATATCACAGAGAATACAAAAGCAACCCAAAATATTCTAAGAGAATATTTGCGTATAATTTTTATATATCTATCAGGTAAAACATATTCAGCATGACTCTGTTTATTCTTTCTCCTATTACGCACATAAAAAAATATATAAGAAAAAAAAACAGTCAATAAGCTCAGCAATATACATAATTCCGCATGTGTATTAATCTCCTCAGAAAAGACCTCTACTTCATAATTAAAATAATAAGATAACAAATGCCTACCCATAAGAAACGAAAAAAAAGCCACACAAAAGGCAAACAGCATACCTTTTGATTTCAAGTCTCTTACAGCATACACAGTTATATTTGCCCACACCAAAAAAAGACCACTTATTATAAAGTCAGATTGAACTATCAAAAAAAACAATATAAAAAACATGTTCAATGTCAAATACAGTCCAAACCCTATATATTGCTTTAATCTTACCATATAATCAAATATAACTCAAAATCAATCAATTACAATCAAACCATTAATAATGGTCATTCTTTTTTATAAAGAATCATAAAATGATACAATAAACGACAAGACATCATCAGTTTATGAATCATCGCTTCTTTCAACGATTGATTAATAATAGGAAAATACTCCTTATATTGATTCAAAATCAAAAATATCTCATCATAAATTATATCAAAATCTTGCTCTCTCTTAGCATGAATAAATGTAGCATGGGCATTTCTTAATAATTTATAAACCCCAAACGAAACAGTTTTCCGAGAAAAATGATTGTCAATCATATACTTTACCATTTCTTGGGTTGCATAAATAACATCAAGATGCTTTCTCTGAAATTCAGAACGTACGATACTCCCCTTACGTTGAAGATAATAATATCCAGGAGTAGAAACATACGACACCAACCTTGAATGAGCTATATGTTTATATGTAGTATAAGAATCCTCATAATATTTACCCTTTGGATAAGGATACGCCTTAAGTAAACCTAAACGAAAAAGTTTAGACCATGCATGATTTCCATAATATTTTTCTTTACACAACTCCACTAAAGCCTCTTCCATTTCCATTGCGCAAGGAGCTTTTGTTGACATATTAAAATATATAGAAAATCCTTCCGAAGTTTCTGTTGCTCTGTAATATGGAGAAACCACCATATCAATTTCACTAGAGGTGAGTCCTTCAACTAGATTCTGAATAAAACGCTCCGATACCCAATCATCGGAATCCACAAAAATCACAAACTCCGATTTTGATCTTTCTACCGCATAATTCCTCGCATCTGATAATCCTCCATTCTGCTTATGATAAACCCTGATTTTTTCCGGATAGTTGATTGCATATTCATCACAGATGACAGGACACTCATCAGGAGAACCATCATCTACCAAAGAGATTATATAATCATCATAAGTTTGATTCAATAAAGAATCAACACATTTTCTCAAATATGGTTCGACATTATACACTGGTACAATTATGTCGATTTTGGGAACATTCATACGATTTGATTGTGATTAAAAAGGCTATAAAGAAAGCAAATATCTCTTTCCAGAATCAATTCAGATAATTAAGGGCTTCTGTATAATACTGACTTCTAAATTCTGAATTCTTTGACTGTCCTCTGTCCAACAGGTACGCAATTCGATTAGGAGTCCCTTCGTTTCCGTAAGCCTGATACCTCTGAAAGATAATACATCTTACAACGATAAGATGATACACCTTACATCAACAAGATGATACATCTTCCGCACGAAGATAAAACATCTTTATCAGACTAGAGTAACCTGTAACTTTCAACAAGACATAGAACCCTCAATAACCCAATCCCCCAACGTATGCCGCCCACTATCAAAATTAATCCCAACCTTTACGATCGGCAACCCACAAAGGGCGAAGCGCTCCGGGTAATTGCGCAAATTGATTTGCTCAAGGGCTATATCCGCGGTCTTGTTTAACTTCAATTCCACGACATAGAGTGTTGTCGGTGTGCGCATCACCATATCCACACGGCCTTTCGGGGTACGGACTTCCACGTCCACATACATTCCTAGCAGGCTGAAGATCGTGTAAAGCAAGGACTGATAATGGCCCTCGTAATCCGTATTGTCACATTGGGGGATGGTGGACAGGAAGGTCTGCAACAGACGCAGGGCATCGTCCATCCGCTCTCCAAAGATCGCCTCGAAAAGAAGGGCTACTGTAGTAAGTCCATCCGCTGTGTATTGATGCAAATAATTGGGCAATAAACTCTTCATCAATCCCATACGTACCTCCTTGTTTGGGATGTCGAGCGTGTACAAATTCGTGAGCGAGGAATAATCCTTTATCGTGATGTAACCACTCTGATAGAGCAATGGCGTAATATCGACCATCCGTTCCGTGGGTGCGTCAAACGACTCTGCCAAAACCTTGCGTGCGCCTATTTGCTGGGGTTTCACGTGATACTTGTTCAGCATCTCGATCAAATAGGTGGGCGTACCGCTACCGAACCAATAGGAATTTAGTTTACTGTCGGTCAAGGCGTTCAACAGGCTGAACGGATTGTATATATCGGGCGAGGGCCACGTGAAATGGTAACCGTCATAATTCGATTTCAAGGCTCCCAAGGCACCCTCCGGAGTAACGCCGAGGTTGTCGGCCAAACGACCGATATCCTCGCCCATCTGCTCACGCATTTCCTCCTCCGTGATGCCACAGAGCGAGGCGTACTCCGGGAGCATGCTGATATTCTTGATATTGTTCAACTCGCTGAAGATGCTCAATTGAGAGAACTTCGTGATACCTGTCAAGAATACGAAACGCAAATAAGGATCGCAGGCTTTCAGCGGACTATAGAAGTTACGCATCACGTCGCGAAGCTTCGGCAGCTCCTTCTCCTCATGCACCACGTCCAGCAAGGGAGCGTCGTACTCGTCGATCAAGACAACCACCTTTTGACCGGTCTGGGCGTAGGCACGTTGGATGAGACTTTCCAGACGTTGGTTCGTATAAATAGCGCTCTCATCACGTCCGTATATCTGCTCGTAACCATACAATTTCCTCTCCAGCTCACTCAGAAGCCGATCCTTGTCCATATGCTTTGCCGTGCTCATGTCGAAATGAAGCACCGGATAGCTTGTCCACTCCTTCTCCAGGTGCTCGATGGCCAAGCCCTCGAACAAATCCTTTCGCCCCTCAAAATAACTATGGAGCGTAGAAGTAAGCAACGACTTCCCGAAACGGCGGGGACGGCTCAAGAATATATAACCAGACGCACCGTGTGTCATTCGGTAGACCAATTCCGTCTTATCTACATACACATAATTCCCCTCTCTCAATTTGGAGAATGTCTGTATTCCTATCGGATATAATCGCCGCCCTTCCATCTTCGTCTCTGTTTATTGGTTCGTCAAGACAAATATAACGTTATTTCCCTAAACGATCAATTTTCAACCCTCTATTTTTCCATTCCACGCCTCATCGCCCTATACACCTCCTTGAGCGCCCCGGCCCCATACCCCATGAACTCCGGTTCATCCATCTCTACGCATAGTTCTTGTACCAAGCGGGTCAGACTCTGGGGATTGATACTCTTTTTTTTTCGCTTTGCTGTAGGTGGCGGTGCCTACGTGGGCCTCCGCACAAAACTCACGGATAGAGATTCCTAACCGCTTACGTGGAAATTCCACTAACTCATCAAATAAAATCTGGTTCAAATCTAAATTTTCCTTCATACTATGCTAATTTTCATTAAACAATCATCCAATATTTCAGCCTATAGGCTGAAACGCAGAATCAATTATTAGCAATAGCTTTAGAAAATTAATCTGAAATCCTATTGATATGGACCAACAAATGTCTTACTTCCTTCCTCCCATCACCAACACGCTTCCGACTGGGAACTGTACACTACGGGAAGTGTACCGATGGATCACCGAGGATAAATCTCTCGAAACGGTTACCAACGAATTACGCGCCTTCATCAGGGAAGGCAGGGTAGCGGAATACCGCCAACTCAAACAGCGACAACTGCCGTTCGTAACGCCCCACGGCGTTTTTTCCCGTCGTAAGAGCGACGCTCTCATCTCCGCCTCGGGGTTGGTAGTGATCGATATCGACCATCTCGCCTCTCTCGAGGAGGCGGAACAACTCCGGGACCACCTCTTCGAGGACCCCTATCTCGGGACCCGCCTCGCCTTTGTCAGCCCCGGAGGACTTGGAGTGAAACTTTTCATACCCGGAGACGAGACCGTTCGATGGGCCATGAGTTACATACAGCTCCTGTATGCCGACACCTTCAAGGGTGAGGTGGATACCTGTGGCAAGGATATCGCCCGCTGCTGTTTCTTGTCTCATGATTCTAACGCTAAAATATTCATACCATGAACAACGATCTTTCCAAACTAGTAGAAGCGGTACGGGCGGCCCATGCCGACATCGCCCCCACTTACGCCGAGTATGTACAATTGGCTTTCGCCATCGCCACCGATTGCGGGGAGGCAGGACGTAGCGACTTCATCAGTCTCTGCGAGCCATCGCCCAAGTTCAACGCCCTACACGCCAACAAGCTTTTCTCCAGTGCCTTGCGCACCGGAAACCAGAATGTCCATCTGGGCACCGCTTTCCACTTGGCCAAGCTGGCGGGCGTGGAAATAGGTTTCAAGTTTCAAGGTTTCACGAAACCCTTTTCCTCACACACACGTGTGAGTACATATAATATAGCCGATACGGTAGATCAAGCCCACGAGACCAGCGATCGGGAAACCGAGGCAAACGACGCCCCACTCCACATCGGCAGCGAGCCTTACACCTCCCTGCCACGGCTGGTACCCGGCTATCCATGGCCCTCGTTGCTACGGAACATCCTCGGTTTCGCCGATAATGCCGAGCAGCGGGATATCCTTTTGCTCACGGCTCTCACCGCCCTAGGCGCCACCTTGGGCAAGACAGTGCGTTGCCTCTATGGGATGCATTGGATCTATCCCTGTATCCAGCTCTTCGTGATCGCTCCGCCCGCATCGGGTAAGGGCATCATGGCGTGGCTGCGTAAGTTTATCGAGCCTATCCACCGGGAGATCCGCCAACAAGTGGACCTAGCGATGAAACAGTACCGCCAAGATTTGGCGGCCTATCATGCCTTAGGCAAGGAGAAAGCCAAGATGGAGATGCCCCAGATGCCTAAAAACAGTATGTTTATCATCTCCGGCAACAATACCGGGACGGGTATCTTGCAAAATATCATCGATTCGGACGGCACCGGTATCATTTTCGAGACCGAGGCGGATACCATCACCACCGCTATCGGGGGTGATTACGGGCATTGGAGCGATACGCTCCGTAACGCTTTCGACCATGCCGGGCTCTCGTTCAACCGACGGACCGATAACGAATACCGGGAATGCGACTCCACCTTCCTCTCGATGGTGCTCTCGGGTACGCCCGGACAGGTAGCGCCGCTTATCCCCTCGGGCGAGAACGGGCTCTTCAGCCGTGAGGTCTTCTACTACAAATCGCAGATCCGGGAATGGATCGACCAATTCTCCGTCGACGAGGTAGACGCCGAGAAGGAATTCCACCGGATGGGCTACGAGTGGAAGGCCACGATCGATCAGCTCAAGTGCCGGGGTACCATTACCTTGCGCCTCGACGAGCGGCAACAAGCCGCTTTCAACGACAGCTTCGTACGTCTTTTCCTGCGTGCCCGGCAATCCAACGGGCAGGAGATGAACAGTTCCGTGGTACGCCTCGCCATCAACCTCGTACGTTTCATGGAGGTGGTAGCCATGCTTCGTGCCTTGGAACAACCGGAACTATTGCTGCCGGCCCAAGGCATCAACAGCGACAACCTAAAGGACAAGATCATCGGAGGCTGGGAACTCCATATCACCGACGATGACTTCGCCGCCCTTCTGACAATGGCGGAGCCGCTCTACCTCCACGCCACCCATATCCTCTCATTCCTGCCTACCGGCGAGATCACCAGCCGAGGCCTCTCGGAAAAGGACAGTCTGCTCAGCTCCATGCCAGACGAGTTCACCACCGTCCAATGGATGGAGACCGCCGAGCATGCCAACATCCCTAAGAACACCGCCAAGACATGGCTACGCCGACTATGCGACTCCGGAGCCCTCCTGCATGGCGAGCATAAAGGGATTTATTTGAAACCCATATAATGTACGTACGTGTGTGTGAGGAAAGAGGGTTCATGAAACCTTGAAACTTGAAACCCTCCTATAGTCATTTTAAAATTCAATACAGATGAAAAAAATAGATCTCGCCCGTCAATATTGCCTGACAGGCACCCCTTCGAACGCTTTGCATAAGTTGAACCGATATATCCGTGACGTGAAAGGACTGAAAGAGGCCCTTATCCGTCATGGTTATCACTCGAAAGACCGCTCCATCACGCCGAAGCAAGTACAGATATTCTATGATTTTTTAGGGGAACCCTAAAATTCTTCTCCTAGAGCGAATAGGTGGAAACAAATGGTATATCCGGGCTTTCCGCCTATCGTATCTTTGCTACAGAAACAAAAACATCAACCTTGTCTCCTATGCGCTACTTTAATTATCAAGAGTTTGAAGACTCCGCCACGGCCCGGCGAGACGGGATCGACAACAGCCTCACCCCGGTGGCCCGGAGGATGGTCACGATCCTTGTGGAAATGCTACTAGACCCGCTACGGCAGGTCTGGGGCAGACCCATCGTCATCAGTAGCGGCTATCGCTGCCCCGAATTGAACATCCTTATCGGGGGAGCCAAGCACAGTCACCACCTCCTCGGTTGCGCCGCCGACCTGATAGCCGGCTCTCCAGATGATCATCGCCGCTTGTTCCGACTGATACAAGAGACGCACGAGCTGTGCGGACTCGAGTTCACTCAGCTCATCCTAGAGCCCGGCGCCCGATGGATCCATATCTCTTACGTACCCGGCAATCTTCGCTGTCAGGTTATCGATAAAGAAAAGTCGCCTAATTGACTTAAGTCTTTCAAACTGAAGACTTAAATCAAGGAGCACGAAGAGCCAAGTCATCAAGCGTGAGGACTCAACTCATCATCCCCCAAGTTCTTTATGTATCACTTAAAATATCTTACGATTATGTCATTAAACTATTCCATTGCCATGATGGGCAACCCGTTGAAAAAAGAGGAACCCAAGAAAGCCTACGCCAAGGCGCAAACCAACGGCGAGCTCAGTCTAAAAGAGCTATCTACCCTGATAGCGAGTAAATGCACAGTGCACCAAGCCGACGTTTCGGCCGTGCTCATCGCCACCACCGAGTGCATGCTGGAAGGTCTGAAAGCCGGTAAGCAGGTGAATTTCGGCGATCTGGGTGCCTTCCGCCTCCAGATCAATTCCGGGGGAGCGCCGAGTGCCGACCTGTTCACCTCCGACTATATCAAGGGGGTGAACATCCAGTTCGTCCCCGGCGAGGAACTTCAAGTCATCTTCCAAGGCCTCAAGTTCAACCTCGTCCCCACCCGGGCCGCCCAAGCCGCCGTCATCAAGGCCCAGAAGGCCGGTAAGACAACGGTGGATATCTCCGGTAAGAACGGCTCCTCGGACTCCGAGTCGCCTGACGAGATTTAGTGTTACTTTTGGCTTGACCCAAAAGTAACCAAAAGGTCAAGGCTGACGCTGACGGGCTACTTCGAGACCTACGCTCGCTGTCGCATCCCAACTCGCTTCGCTCAGACAGGGATGCTCCGGACGCTCGCTTCGGTCTCTTCGCTTTACGCCCGTCCGCTAAGGCCGTCCAAAGGAAAGCGTCGCTTTCCTCTTATATCCTCCGTGGTATTTTAATTCTTAATTCATAAATTATAAATCAAAAATTCAACCATCATGATCACACAAACCTATCCTGCTCCGGAAACCTCTAAGAAGAGCGTTTGGAGCATTATCTTAAAAGTCATCATTGCCGTGGCCACCACAATCGCCGGAGCATTCGGACTACAAGCCTGCCAGATGCTCTAGTTTAAAGTTGGCTCTCACTCTTCACATCCCTCTTTACATTTAAGTACATGTGCGCATATCATATACATAATATAATACTTACAAAAGAGGGGGATGTGAGACCTCCTCACAGAGCCGGAAGGCTCTACATCCGGCCTAAGCGGACGGGCGTAAAGCGGAGAGACCGAAGCTAGCGGCAGGAGCGTCCCTGTCTGAGCGAAGCGAGTTGGGACGCGACAGCGAGCGTAGGTCTCGGAGTAGCCCGTCCGGTTAAGCCTTGAACTTTTGGTTACTTTTCTTTCAAGAGAAAAGTAACGACAAGCTATCCATCCAAGACCTCGTACTTAGAGTGCCGGCTTTTGAACTCGGGGACGATCGCCTTCATCTTGCCCACGATGGCCATATCGTCCCTCGAGCGGCCTAGGCCGACGAGTTCATCTATATCTTGGCAAACCGTATCATAATCGTACTCCCGTACCTTGGCGATCTTGATCTTCGGATGGAAGGTAGGCAGCGTGATCTCCTCGTCGTTCAGTACCTCCTCGTACAGCTTCTCGCCGGCACGAAGACCCGTAAACCGGACCTCTACGTTCTTGGCGCCCGAAAGCTGAATCATACGTTTCGCCAAGTCGATGATACGCACGGGTTTGCCCATGTCGAAGACGAAGATCTCCCCACCGTTACCCATCGTACCCGCCTCCAATACCAACCGGCAGGCCTCCGGGATCAGCATGAAGAAACGGATGATATCCGGATGCGTCACTGTCACGGGACCGCCCTTGGCAATCTGTTCACGGAACAATGGGATCACGGAGCCGTTAGAACCCAGCACGTTGCCGAAGCGGGTCGTAACGAACTGCGTCACGCCTTCCACATGGCCCTCCTTGATCGCTTTGTCGAGGCTCTGCACGTAAATCTCGCAGATGCGCTTCGAGCAACCCATCACATTCGTAGGATTCACCGCCTTGTCCGTGGAGATCATCACGAACTTCCTCGTGCCATACTTCACGGCCAAGTCGGCGATCACACGGGTACCGTCCACGTTGTTACCCACACTCTCGCAAGGATTATCCTCCATCATCGGAACGTGCTTATAAGCCGCCGCATGGAACACGTAGGCGGGGCGATGCTCCGAGAAGATCTCCTCCATGCGAGACTTGTTAGCGATGTCCGCCACCAAGGTATAGGCGTTGATATCCCGCCAATCCCTCGCCATCATCAAGCGGATGTCGTGCAAGGGGGTCTCCGCCTGATCTACCAAGATCAAGCGATCCGGAGTGAACGAGGCGATCTGGCGCACCATCTCGCCACCGATGCTGCCGGCGGCTCCCGTTATCAGGATGCGTTGACCACGAAGCAAGCGGCCCACCGCCTCCATGTCTATCTCTATCTTTTCCCGGGGAAGCAGATCCTCGATCTCAACCTTCCGGAGTTGTGTATGTGTCAAATCGCTCCTGCCATCCCATTCTTGTGCCGCCGGGGTCACGTAGATCTTGATCCCCGCCTCCGCCAAACGGGCCACCATATCCGGCTGTTCCCGGATGGAGTCGCTCTTCAAGGGGGAGACGAAAAGGATCGTCGCCCGCTCCCGGCGCATCGCATCGATCAGCTCCTCATCGAAAGGGTACACACGCACTCCCATCAATATACGATTCTGCATGTTCCCGGCCTCCGAGACGAAGCCTGCCAGCACGTACTGTGCGGGATCTTGGTTCTGGATGCTCTTCGCCAAACTGATACCGCCCTGCTTCACGCCGAAGATAAAGGCACGCTCAGCCTTCGACTGGCGAAAGGTCGTCACGTAGAAATACTTCACGAACACACGCATCGCCCACATCAAGCTCATCGCCAGCAGGGAGGATAGCACAAGGTCTCGTTTACGGATATACACCAAGTAAGGCGAAAAATCCGTAAACTCTTGGAAGGTCACCACGCAAACCACACCGAACAGCACGGCGAAGCCCACCCGTTGCAAATCCACGAAGGAAGAGTAACGAATGATGCCCGAATACGTACGGAACAGCCTAAAGCCCACCAGATAAGGCACTAGGCAAACACCCCACGTGAGCGACAGGTGCCAAAAGATGCCCATCGTGGCGAAGATCCCGTTATTCAAGGCATATACCAGCAAGCCTGAAAACAGGATCACCAAGCAATCCAACAGGATAATGCTCCAATACGGCAACGCTTTCCTTGAGAAATACCACGTTGAGAGTTTAGAAAAAAGGTTCATCATGAATAAAATTTTTGGTTCATGTCAGCTGGGGCAAGCCCTCCACCTCACCGGCATGCCATCTTCGGTAGTCAGTCAAGGAGGATTCGGGGACGGTCAGCACCACGTAATCCGTCTCGTCCTGCCTCAAAATATGTTTACGGGCGTACGAACGCAACGAGCGATCCGTCACGGACACCATCACGATCGGGAACGGGTAGGCGAACAGGCGCAGCGGCGTGATCTCGCTATCCGGGAAGGTGAGACACAACTGATAGGCAGAACGCTCGAAAGCCACCCAATAAGGACCCGTACAATATAAATGGATCGAGGTACGGTTCGTGCGCTCACGATCCATGATCTCGCTCAGATGCTCGTTTAGTAACGTAACCAAGCGTATGCCAGAAGGAAGAGAAGGCATGTTTTGAATTTTTAATTTTCAATTCCCACGTGTTTTAGCCAGCGGTCGTAGTCGGCTAACCGACGGATCAAGAATAATTTACTCTTCTTCGGGGAGGATTCCCGGCTCCACGGATCGATCAACTCGTGCGCACGATAATAATAGATACTGCTATCCGTACAACCATAAAGCGTAAGTAGTAATAATGCCAACGACTGTTCCGCACGAATCAAGGGTAAGAACGAGACGATCGTTCCGATCAACGACTTTTGCCGCTCCTCGTCCCCTAGTATCGTATAGGCGGGCAACAAGAGGGAATAGAGCTTGCACCGCATCACGGCAGAATCCAACTGTAACTCTCCATAGGCACGCAAGGTCTCGGTCGCCAGCTCACGATCTATAGCCGTAACGCCACCATCCCCCCAATGACGGCCCAACGCCTCATGAAGACCATTTTGTATCCGGGAATTGTCCAAACGGGTATATACATGCTTGCCTTCCTCGGCCAAGCTGATCACCTCATACTCGCCCGGCTGAACACGCAATAAAGGAACCCACATCCAGTTGTCCACGCATACCATTACCTCCCGCTCGCCAACACCGGGCTGTATTACTACACTTGCCTCAACACCTTTGAAACGACCATCCGTGATGCGTATCCGGTCACCTTTACGCAAATAACCCGCTTCCGGCACATACACCGGAAGCTCATCCGAGTAAGAACGGGCCACCCAACGCAAGTTTTCCATCTCACGATCGGAGACAAAAGGATATGAGCCACGGCCATCCACGCTAGGCAGGAAATTATACAAGGGAAAATCTCGTTTCAAACGGAAGATCTCATACACAGAAGAGCGGATAAACACATAATTGTAGAGTAACGGACGGTGAGTCTCCACCAAACGCCCCTCACGGCGATGCATCTCCACGAAAGAGGGGGCGAAAAAATCGAACGTAGGCTCGCCCAAACGCACCCTGCGATCTAACTCCTTCCGCAAACCTTTGGCTGGACCTTTGTGACAAGCGGGAAGAGATAACACATACCATCTTACGGTGTGGACATCACGCAATGGTAAAGGGGGAAGATCATGACCCATAGATACTTCAATGCCATATCAGCGTATTCTATTAACACACTGATAATCTAATACTTAAATCAAATATCGTTTTCTATTCCCGAAAATTTTAAAGCAATAGAAACCATGTCAATATCTCTTCTATCGGGACGTGGAAGATCGGCTACTTGGGAAGTAGCGTAAAAGATAGGAAATGATTATTACCCAGTTGTAGAGACGGAGCGTGCTCCGTCTCCCACCGTCTGGCAGTAATTTAAAATACCCATTTGAGGGGATGAGACGGGACACGCCCCGTCTCTACACGATGTTCGTACGATTTTTTTTGGAGACGTGATGATGCAGGAAATATGAGGTCGTTTCGTCTCCATTGTCGTGCCCATACACCACGAATAGAAACGAAAAATCGAGGAAAGATAAATTCAGAAAACAAACAAAGCTTACACAAAGCCTAAAAATTGTTTGTTATTCGGTGTTTTTTACTAAATTTGCGGCGTGGAAGATTACGCTACTTCCCAAGTAGCCGATCGCCTACCCCACCTTTGATACATTATTATATATGCTCTCGAAGCAAGCCTTGTTCACCGCAGACATCTTATCCAAAGAGAAGCTCTTCAAATAGATTTGCGTCGTCTTGATTGATTGGTGTCCCAGCAATTCGCTGATCATCTCGATCGGTACACCCTGTTCCTTCAAGGTCGTAGCGAAAGAGTGACGGATTGAGTACGAGGTAACCATTTCCGTCACACCACAGGCATTTGCCAGTTCCTTCAAGGAACTGTTGAAATCAGCCAAGGCAGAGGTATATTCCCGGAAGGCCTCTTCACCCGTTTTCGTCCCACTCAAGAAAGTGAATAGATAAGGAGAATCCCTAAGCGTGTCGGTCATTAACGCAGCCAACAACTCCTTGGCCACAGGCTGTATCTCGACCAACATCGGTGTACCCGTCTTCTGGCGGTTATACCTCAAGACACCATTCCGGATATCACTCTTTTTCAAATGAGCGAAATCGACAAACGCCATACCGCAAAACAAGAACATCAAACACAATGCCCGCTGTGTTTTCCGCAGCCCCGAATCATCCAACGGAGCGGTCATCAACAAACGCAAGGATTCCGTAGGCAACGCCTTCTTCTGTTTGCTTTTCACTCCCATGAAAATTCCCTTGAACAAATAACGGGAAAAAGGAGCCTCCCCATTCTCCATCGCCAACCCATACACACGGCGAATCCTACGCATATAGGTAGACACCGTATTCCACGAGCATTCCCGGTCCCGCAAATAGTCTTGATACCTCAAAAGCATTTCCCGGTCGATACGGGTATAAGGAATCACCTCCTGCCCACAAAAACGCAGGAATGAATTCAAGGCATCTTGATAACTCTTGGCGGACGAATAACGTCCTTGCTCTCTCAATCGGGCTATATACATCCGCATACCCTCCGCTAAATCATACTGTTTCATATTTTCACGTATAAAAAAAGTAAATTACAATAAAAAACACGGTTAATTCGTGATTGTCTACTTACATTTGCAGAAAAACAAATACCATGGACAAGATCGTAGAAATAGCCCGGTTCACCTATCCGGCGGATGCCCAACCGCTGATGGCCCTGTTGAGGTCGGAAGGGATAGAATGTTATCTCCGCAATGAGTTAAGCAGCCAGATCATGGCCGGTTACGTAGACGTAGGCGGCGCACGGGTGGAGATTCTGGAAAGCGACGTTCCCCGAGCCATGAAGATCATGGAGGAAGGCGGTTACGACCTACCCCGGGAAGACGAGCAAGCGGAACCGGTAGAACAAGTCGCCGGATTCGCACGTCATATCCCTTTTCTACGAAAATATCCCTTAGAGAAACAAATCATGATCCTATTCGTCATCATAGCTGTCTTTTTGGCTTTGGTGATTTACTTCGGATCGCTTATTTCCTCAAACTAAACAAATGTAATCAATGGCACGCAGAAAGATAACAAATAGTCAAGCCGTATGTATCACCTTACTATGGGGTGTCTTATGCTACATGCTGCTTGTATACAGCGAAACGATCAATTTCGACGTCATATTTGCCCTTGTAGCCTCCGCTATCATTGTGTTCGTTCCGATCTATAAGAGTTTCAAGCATAGAGATGAATAACATTTCGTCGTTTTTTCAAACTTAATATATCTAAATGATATTTTTTACGCATTTTCTCTTTCAATTATTTGCTAGTGTCAAAAATTAGCTTACCTTTGCCACGTCGTTAAACAAACGGCGTACGGATAACAAAATGGTATAACATTCTAAATATAAAATTCAGTCATGAAGGCAAGTGAAGTTTTAGACAACTTGAAAAGAAGATTTCCGAACGAACCGGAATATCATCAAGCAGTATCAGAGGTTTTAGGGACTATCGAGGAAGCTTACAACGAGCATCCGGAATTTGAGAAAAGCAACTTGATCGAGCGCCTTTGTATCCCCGATCGCATTTTCTCTTTCCGTGTAACTTGGATGGACGATAAGGGACAAATCCAGACGAACATGGGTTACCGTATCCAGCACAACAACGCTATCGGCCCGTACAAAGGCGGTATCCGTTTCCACGCTTCCGTAAACCAATCGATCCTTAAGTTCTTGGCTTTTGAGCAAACGTTTAAAAATTCACTGACTACATTGCCGATGGGTGGTGGTAAAGGAGGTTCCGACTTTAGCCCGAGAGGAAAGTCAAACGCTGAGATCATGCGTTTCTGCCAAGCCTTCATCCTTGAGTTATGGCACCATATCGGTCCGGACACGGATGTTCCCGCCGGCGATATCGGTGTAGGCGGACGTGAGGTGGCTTATATGTATGGAATGTACAAGAAATTGGCTCGTGAGAATACGGGCACATTCACGGGTAAGGGTATCGAGTTCGGAGGTTCCTTGATCCGTCCGGAAGCTACAGGTTACGGAAACGTATATTTCTTGTTGCAGATGCTGAAAACCCGCAACATTGATATCAAGGACAAGGTAGTTTGTGTATCAGGTTCCGGAAACGTGGCTCAATATACGGTAGAGAAATTAATCAGTCTTGGAGCGAAAGTTGTCACGATGTCTGATTCCGACGGTTATATCTATGATCCGGATGGTATCGACCGTGAGAAACTGGATTATATCATGGAGTTGAAGAACTTGTATCGTGGCCGTATCCGTGAATACGCGGAGCAATACGGATGCAAATATGTACAAGGCGCTCGTCCTTGGGGAGAGAAATGCGACATCGCTATGCCGAGCGCAACCCAGAATGAGTTGAACGGCGACGATGCCAAGACTTTATTGGCCAACGGTTGCTTCGCCGTATCCGAGGGTGCTAACATGCCTTCTACACCAGAAGCTATCGACGCATTCCTTGAGGCCAAGATCCTTTACGCTCCGGGTAAGGCCGCTAACGCAGGTGGTGTATCCGTTTCCGGTCTTGAGATGACTCAGAACGCACAGAAGTTAAGCTGGAGCAGCGAGGAAGTAGACCAGAAACTTCAAAGCATCATGGAAAACATCCACGAGCAATGCGTAAAATACGGAAAGCAAGAGGATGGTTACGTAAACTACGTGAAAGGCGCCAACGTAGCCGGCTTCATGAAGGTAGCTAAGGCTATGATGGCACAAGGAATACTCTAGGTAATTGAAAATTAAGAATTGAGAATTGAAAATTAGTTAGAGAGGAGCGATTGATGATCATATAAGCGAGGGGGATAGGCTTTGAGAGGCTATTCCCCTTTCTTATTTCCGACGAAGTCCCAATTTTCAATTTTCAATTCTTAATTTTCAATTAAAAAGCGGTATCTTAGTGCCGTAAATCGATAAGTATGATAACAGAAGAACTTAGGAAGCTATACCAATCATATACCGGATCACCGGCAGAGGAAATAACGGAGTTACCGTCATCCGGCTCTAACCGCCGGTATTTCAGGATAAAAGGTCCTGAGACGTTGATTGGAGTTAGTGGCACTTCTATTGAGGAGAACGAGGCTTTTATCTATATGGCAAAACATTTCCGGGGGAAGGGCTTACCCGTACCGCAAGTATATGCCAGCTCGGACGACCATTCATTTTATATCCAAGAAGATTTAGGAGATACGCTTCTTTTCAACGCCATCGAGAAAGGCCGTAAAAGCAGTGTATTCGACGAGGAGGAACGCCGTTTATTACACAAGACGATCACCAAACTCCCCGACATCCAGTTCTTGGGGTCCGACGGTTTCGATTTCTCGTATTGCCATCCGCAAGCCGAGTTCAACCAACGGTCTATCCTTTGGGACTTGAATTATTTCAAGTACTGTTTCTTAAAGGCTACCGGGATGGAGTTTCAAGAAAACCGTCTGGAAGATGATTTCTTGAAGATGAGCGACGTATTGTTACGCAGTTCATCCGCCACGTTCCTATACCGTGATTTCCAGTCACGCAATGTTATGGTAAAGGACGGAGAGCCTTGGTTTATTGATTTTCAAGGTGGACGAAAAGGCCCGGTTTATTACGACGTGGCTTCCTTCCTTTGGCAGGCGAAAGCGAAATATCCGGAGGATCTGAGGAATGAATTACTATCGGATTATATCACGGCCCTACGTAAATATATCCCGGTAGACGAGGCTTACTTCCATAGCCAGCTGCGCCATTTCGTCCTGTTTAGGACCTTGCAGGTATTGGGGGCTTATGGTTTCCGGGGATATTTCGAGAAAAAACCCCATTTCATCCAAAGCGTCCCGTTCGCAATCGAGAACCTGCGGCAGTTATTGAAGAATGACTATCCGGAATATCCCTATTTATGCTCCGTCCTTCGTGAGCTTACCGGGTTGAAACAATTCACGGACGATATCCAGAAACATATGCTGGAAGTAAAGGTCATGAGCTTCGCCTATAAAAAAGGAATCCCGAACGACCCTAGCGGGAACGGAGGTGGATTCGTATTCGATTGCCGTGCGATAAATAACCCCGGTAAATACGAGCGTTACAACCATTTCACCGGTTTGGATGAGCCAGTGATCCAGTTCTTGGAGGATGACGGGGAGATCACGAACTTCCTCGAGCATGTCTACCATATCGTAGACGCCTCGGTAAAACGATATATGGATCGTGGATTCACCAATTTGATGATTTGTTTCGGATGTACGGGAGGACAGCACCGTTCGGTCTATTCCGCACAGCATCTGGCGGAACATCTTAACACCAAGTTCGGAGTAAAAGTACATTTAGTACATAGAGAACAAAATATAGAACAACTCTTTAACCCTACATTATGAAAGCTATGATTTTCGCGGCCGGTACTGGTTCCAGACTGAAGCCGTTAACCGATCACACGCCAAAAGCGCTTATACCTATCGGGGGCAAACCGATGCTAGAACACGTCATACTGAAACTGAAATCCTCCGGTTTCGACCAGATCGTGATCAATATCCACCATTTAGGCAACCAGATCGTGGATTTTCTGGAGGCGAACAACAACTTCGGTGTCCGGATCGAAATCTCGGACGAGAGCGATTATCTGCTGGATACGGGAGGAGGAATCAAGAAGGCCACTTCTCTTTTATGCGGGAACGAGCCTTTCTTGATACATAATGTCGATATCTTATCGAACGTGGATCTCAAGAAACTATACGATACCCATGTACAAACGAACCCGTTGGCTACCTTACTCGTCAGCCAGCGCAATACCTCACGTTATCTATTATTTAATAAGGAGAATAGACTGTGTGGTTGGCGTAATCATGAGACCGGCGAGGTAAAATCTTACTATCCCTATTTTGACCCGGATCAACACAACGAGTACGCCTTTAGCGGAATCCACGTACTCTCGCCCAAGATATTGGAGCTGATGGAAGAATGGACCGGAAAGTTCTCTATCATTAACTTCTATCTGGCTATTTGCGCCAAAACCGATATCAGGGCTTATATGGCGGATAACCTAAAACTATTGGATATCGGCAAGCCGGAAACCTTGGCCGCCGCCGAGGAATGGCTACGACAAAACATCTAACAAAATATTTCACACATGAAAAAAACTAGTTTTATCTACTTACTCTTGTTGATCGCGCTGGGCCTCAGCTCTTGCCAGCAAGAGAAGACTTTCAAGGTTCTTCAATTCAACATCTGGCAGGAAGGCGCTGTCGTAAAAGGAGGCTTTGACGCTATCGCTGACGAGATCGTAAGAAGTAACGCTGATTTCGTTACGTTAAGCGAGGTACGTAATTATCATCAGACCCGTTTTTGCGACCGGATCGTGGAAGCGTTGCAGCAAAGAGGACAAACGTACTATTCTTTCTACACCGAGGATTCCGGTCTGTTAAGCCGCTACCCGATCACAGATAGCACGACCGTCTATCCCTTGAACGATGACAGGGGTAGTATGTACAAGGCCATTACCCACATCGGCGATACCGAGGTAGCTCTTTACACCGCCCATCTGGATTATCGCAATTGCGCTTATTACGATGCCCGTGGATACGACGGAAATACATGGGACGAGGAACCTCCTGTCACCAATCTGGATACACTCCTATGGTTGAACGAACAATCTGTCCGTGACGACGCTATCGCTTGCTTCCTAAAAGAGGCGAAAAAGGATCGGGAAGCTGGACGGATCGTTATCCTCGGAGGGGACTTTAACGAGCCTTCCCATCTGGACTGGACCGAGGCGACCAAAGAGATGAGAGACCACCAAGGATTGGTTGTTCCTTGGCACGTATCCGTCATGCTGGAGAAAGACGGCTTCAAAGATACGTACCGTGAGATCTTCCCGAACCCTGTAACTCATCCGGGACTTACCTGCCCGGCGGACTGTAAGGATATCGCTTTAGAGAAATTAGTTTGGTCGCCGAAAGCGGACGATAGAGATCGCATCGATTTCATCCATTACGCTCCATTCGAGGGATTAACGCTTACAGATGTATGTATCATCGGTCCGAAAGGTGACATCCTCCGTGGGCAAAGAGAGACGGAAGAGACCTCCGACCCGATCATGACTCCCCTTGGAATCTGGCCTACCGACCACAAAGCGGTTCTTGCCACTTTCCACTTGAAATAAAAAATGGATTCGCGAGCCCCGTCTTACCGGCTCGTCTCGCAAATCCACAAACAACTATCTTCTCTTGAAACGCTATCTTTTTATGGTTTCAATACCACGCCAAGACTTTTCTTCCCATCCATCTTAATCGTAATCGGAGCATCAAAACGTACATGACGAAGATATTCCGTCTCCTCTACGGCAGGTTGCGCATTCAAGAACGCCTCATCGAACCAACCATCTCCCTTAAATGGATTAACCGTAAAATAGCCCACTCCGAACGAAGTCAGGTTCTGGAAGAAATGGGTACCTTGACTCGGGTCTACCCGATAATTCTCCAATCCGCACTCCACGATCACCCGTGCGTTACTGATATGCGGCCATTTCACCGGAATACCCAACCAAGAGTCGCTGCTCCCCCATCGGCCGGGGCCGACTAATACGTATCCTTTCTCCTGATCGGTGAACGAACGGTTCATCTTCTCGATCTCATAAGCGATCAACTGATTATTGGATGAATTAAAAGCGCCCGTCTTCACATAGATAATATCCTGTACGTCGCCAACGATACCATGCCCCAAAACACTGGTAGAAGAAAGGATGGTTTCCTCGTTCTTCACCAAGCTCAGATCCTCGTCCATAATCTCTTTATTATCTACGATCGGACGGATTTGCAACAGATAGAAAGTCGCCCTTGTATGATCCGAAGGGTCCATGTTGACAGCGAACTCAATCTCGACCGGACGACCCATTTCCTGCTGCCCGATCCGTAAGATCTGATCCAACGTATCCGCCAGCGGGAATACGTCATGCTGTAGGATATTCACGAAAGAAAGGATCTTACGACCGCCCGGATAATAACCGTCACGGATAATCTGATCGTACGGATCGTATGTAGAGACAATATATTTCAAGGAACCTTCAGCGTCAGCGTCCTTCAAACCCAGCTTCACCAAGTTAAAGGCATCATCCACCGAGAAAGCCTCCGCCATATTCTTCAAATCCAAGGCATAGAAACGAGTCTGCGTTTCCCTAAGAGCGAAATCCATCGTACTCATCTGCAAGATACTATGGGGATGTCGGGGAGAGAAACGCAAGGTTTGCCCGCCGTCGACGATATACTTACCCAATCCCAAGGCGATATTCGCGATCCCATCTTCCGCCTTCTCGTTACCGATCGGATAGAAATTCAAGGAACGGGCCACGCCCGACATCGTCGGATAGAAATGATCATTATAACGGGAGCCCACCACTTCTTGCAAGACGATAGCCATCTTCTCCTGATCGATCAAGTTCGAGGTAGCCGTCATATACGCCTTACTGTCCTTATAAAAGACAGAGGCATACACCGCCTTGATAGCGTCGCTCACCGTACGGAGCATATCGTATTTCTCCTCGATCTTAGGTACCATATACGTAGAATAGATCCCGGCGAAAGGTTGATAATGCGAATCTTCCAGCAGGCTGGAGGAACGCACGGCGATCGGGCTTTTCACCACATCGAAGAAAGCCATCAAGTCCTCGATTAAACGGGAGGGCAAGCTGGCCCGCAAGAAATACCGGAGGATCGTCTCGTCGTCCGCATCGCCCAGCGCTACCGGATACAACTCGTTCGTCTCCATGAACTCGTCGAAGATATCGGTACAGATCACGACCGTCTTCGGGATATTCACGGCAAAATTATCACTCTCCAGCTTAGGGTATCGCTTCACCATCGCACCGATAAAGGCAAGACCTCTACCCTTACCTCCCAGCGAACCGTCACCGATACGGGCAAAATTACTATACTCATCAAAACGATCCTTCTGATAAACCGCCACGACACCCGTGTTCTTCATCCGGCGATATTGCACGATCAAGTCGAAAATCAATTTCCGAGCCTCATCCATATCCTTATAGTCACTCACGTCCACATGCTTCAAAACCTCGGCGGGCGGAAACATGGCACGGGAATAAAAGAAACGGGAGAAATGATTCCGGGAGAGATGGTAAACCAACGAATCGTCGGGAATCTGGAAGACTTTCTTTTGAAGGTCTTTCAAATCCTTGATGCGCATGATCTCCTCTTTCGTATGCGGATTCAGGATCACGAAATCGCCGAAGCCGAAACGCTGCATGATCTTCTTTTTCAAATCCTGCGGGTAACTCTTGGAATTCTTATCGATAAACGAGGCGTTCAGTTCCTTCGCGTACACATGGTTGCTGGCCTCCGAAGATTCCAGCACGAAAGGAATGATCAAACCCGTTTTCCGTACATACTGTCCGAACTTATAACCGGCATACGGATCTTTCACGCCATTGTGCATAAAACTCATATCCGAGATAATACCCAACATATTATCCCGATACTGATCAAAAATACGTACCGCCTCCTCGTAATTCCGGGCCAATTTGATCTTCGGACGACCCCGCATACGCAACGTACGCTGGTGATCGTTCAACGCCTCCTTCGCGAACATTTGGCTCTGCTCCAGCACGAACTTATATAAATGAGGCAAAGCGGACGAATAGAAACGAATGGAATCCTCCACCAACAAGATGATCTGTACGCCCACGCTGGCCGTATCGTCCGGAGCGTTCATCTTATCCTCGATCAACTTGATAATCGCCAGTAACAACTCCGAGTTACCCAACCAGCTGAACACATAATCGATAGCGCTCAGATCCTCGTTGGCGATCCGCTTAGACACCTCTTTCGAGAAAGGAGTCAATACAACGATCGGGATATTCGGATAATGCACCTTTATCTCGCTCGCCGCAGCGAATATATCCCGGTTATCCATATTCGGCATGCAAATGATCAATTCGAAGTTCCGGTTCTTCAACTCATTCAAAGCCTCCTCCTCGGTAGTCACCTGCGTAAACCGGGGTGGGTAACGGAGGCTTAAGGAAGTATATTCGTTAAATATCTGCTCATCTACACGCCCGTCATCTTCCAGCATGAAGGAATCATATTTCGTAGCGATAAGCAATACATTATATATACGCTTATTCATTAGATTGGCAAACGGGGTGTCTCTGAACACCAAGTCTTTTAAGTTCGGTATACCGCTCATAATAGATTCTGATAGAATTATTCGAGTCAAATGTAAGGAAAAATAATAACTATTGAAACATGAAAGTACGCATTCTGACTCTAACTGAAGATTTTTAGGTTTTCACTGATAAAAAGTAAGCGAAACTCTTGGTCATTCCAAAGAATTACCTACATTTGCCAACAGAATGTTATCCTTTTAAAGAATATAAATGCTATGAAGACTGAAGTTATTTTATCAGCGCTAGAGGCAAAACATCCGGGAGAAAAGGAGTATTTGCAAGCAGTAAAAGAAGTGCTTTTATCAATTGAGGAAGTGTACAACCAACATCCGGAATTTGAGAAAGCGAAAATCATTGAACGCCTAGTTGAGCCGGAACGTATTTTCACTTTCCGTGTGCCTTGGGTAGATGATAAAGGTGAGATACAAGTTAACTTGGGATACCGTGTTCAGTTCAACAACGCAATCGGCCCGTACAAGGGAGGCATCCGTTTCCACCCGTCCGTTAACTTGTCTATCTTGAAATTCTTAGGATTCGAGCAAACATTTAAAAACGCTTTGACAACCCTTCCGATGGGTGGTGGCAAAGGTGGTTCCGATTTCGCTCCGAGAGGAAAGAGCGATGCCGAGATCATGCGTTTCTGCCAAGCGTTTATTCTTGAATTATGGCGTAATCTTGGTCCGGACAGGGATGTTCCGGCTGGCGATATAGGCGTAGGTGGCCGTGAGGTTGGTTATATGTACGGTATGTACAAGAAATTGGCTCGCGAGAACACAGGTACGTTCACGGGTAAGGGCATGGAGTTCGGAGGTTCTATCCTTCGTCCGGAAGCTACCGGCTTCGGCGCTCTTTATTTCGTACATCAAATGCTGGAGACTCACGGAATCGATATCAAGGACAAGACGGTCGCCATCTCCGGTTTCGGCAACGTGGCTTGGGGTGCCGCTACAAAGGCAACCGAGTTGGGCGCTAAAGTGGTTACTATCTCCGGTCCTGACGGATATATCTATGATCCGGCGGGTATCTCCGGCGAGAAGATCGACTATATGTTGGAATTGCGTAATTCCGGAAATGATATCGTAGCTCCTTACGCAGACGAATTCCCGGGCTCTACCTTCTATCCCGGCAAGAAACCTTGGGAACAAAAAGTAGATATAGCCTTGCCATGCGCTACCCAGAATGAGTTGAACGAGGCTGACGCTCGTAAGTTGATCGAGAACAAGACTTTGTGCGTAGCTGAGGTTTCTAACATGGGTTGTACGGCTGAGGCTGTAGACTTGTTCATCGAGCATAAGCAATTATTCGCTCCGGGTAAGGCTGTCAACGCCGGTGGTGTGGCTACTTCCGGATTGGAGATGACCCAGAACGCTATGCATATCTCATGGACTGCCGCCGAGGTAGACGCTAAATTACATCAGATCATGAGCGCAATCCACGAACAATGCGTAGCTCACGGTAAAGATGGCGAATATATCAATTATGTAAAAGGCGCAAATATCGCAGGCTTCATGAAAGTAGCGAAAGCTATGATGGCTCAAGGTATCGTATAAGAATAAGGTCAGTTTAGGCTAAATAAAAACATAGTTATGAATTCTTTGAACCTTAGTTATGGTTTGAGAATTTCATAACTATGTTTTTTAAGCTCATATCAGCGGACTTTCCCGGGGTTCTTAGCGATAAAATCCTTCCATCCCGTATACTTCTTTTCCGAGATCGGATTATTGGTTTGGAAATAATGACAAACAGCCGCCGCCAACCCATCCGTAGCGTCCAATTGCGGAAGCATAGACTCATCCGGTATCTTCAGATAGCGTTGTAGCATGCCGGCCACTTGTTCTTTCGCCGCATTTCCATTCCCCGTGATCGAGAGCTTGATTTTTAGAGGGGCGTACTCGAAGATCGGGATATCCCGCTCCAAGGCCGCCGCCATCGCTACTCCTTGTGCCCTTCCGAGTTTCAACATACTCTGTACGTTCTTCCCGAAGAAAGGCGCCTCGATAGCCAACTCATCCGGATGGTATTGATCGATCAAGGCCAAGACCCGTTCGAATATCTTACGCAGACGGAGATAATGATCCTCATATTTATTCAATTGCAGGATTCCCATAGCTTCCAGCTTCGGTTTATTCCCCTCGATCTTCAAGATTCCGTATCCCATCACGATCGTACCGGGGTCTATGCCTAATATAATACGGTCCTTGATCATTTAGGTAGCTCTATATCTTCCAACAGGGTAGAGAATCCTGCGATTTTCTCTTTATAACGTCCTATCAAATCTTGCTGCAAGGCTCCGCCTTCCTTACGCACCCACTCATTCAACGAATCGATATCCCTCGTATGAAACTGTACGGAAAAACTTTCACCTTCCTCATTCCGCGAATCCAAGATCCGTCTCAAATAAGGACTATAAAGGATACCGCTCTCGGAGGCTTTCGGTATATAACTATTCTTCAAATATTCCAGACACTCATCCACGATATCCTTATGGATATGAAAAGTCGTATTATAAACTATCATCTTCTTTCCTTTCTCTTGAAATTTCTTATACAAAGATAGCGCATATATCAAGAAAAGCCTTATATTTGCACATGAATTAACAAGACGGGGCATTAGCTCATCTGGCTAGAGCGACAGACTGGCAGTCTGTAGGTGATCGGTTCGAGTCCGATATGCTCCACTGTTTAACATATATCAAACATTTAGGGAATACCCATTGCTGGATATTCCCTTTTGTTATTTTATGCCTACTCAATCAGATTTTCCATCCTTACGCAATGAGAGAGGATACATATAAGGTTCAACAATGTTTGGGCGACATGAATATGGCAAATGTTTTTGGATTCGCAATGTATAACTTGATATTTATACCCCATCTTCCGAATCATTTAAAGAAGTAGCTTCAGAGGCTTAATCTTAATATCTTCCCATGAGTTGTTATCAAACTTTTTCTGAAGTCCTTTATGTTTCTGCAGTAGAATTATGCTAATCATAGCTGCAAATAGGATACAGATTAGGTGTTTCATGTCTTATTTAATAAGCAAATTCTAATTCTGGCTCATTAATAAAATCATCTATATATCTAAAGGATTGGGGGGCTACAAATGAATCCCACTTTTCGTAAGGATCAATAGGTTTTTCATAGGGTAACAATGTTCCAACCTTTATCGCATATGCCTGATGCTTTCCTGTAAAATAATCGTCAAAGAACCTTTTTGTTATGCCAGAGAACTTTCTGGTTTTCCTCCAAATCGACTGAGGTTCATCCACCAAAACCTCTTCAATGGTAAACTCGCCCACTATTTTACCAACAGGCATAGTAGAATAGACTATTACAGAAGTAACCTTCTTGTTTGTAAAAATAGCCTTCCTATATTCAAATTTCTTTCTTCCGGAGAATATCTCTTCCACAAACTCCGGCTTAATCGACAACAATATTTTCATTTACGTTTCCTCCTTTTAATACATTTTGAAATTGATCGTCAGTCAACGGAATAAACCCCCAATACGTGTCAAGTGCAATACCAATTCCATATTTGCTTTTTAAATCATCATTGATAACACGTTTACCTAATGCAGCATTATATGTCATCTTTATAACATATAACTGCTTAGGCCTATTTGTTTTAGGATCTACTTGTTCCCAGATTTCCTTCAACTCCTTTTCCGCAAAGATACTATAAGCCGAGCTATATTTCGTGAACTCCTCCACGTTTTTAAAACTACGTCTTGTTTTTATCTCTTGAACTTCACACACCGATGTAACAACACTCCTGTATTTTGCCGGACCTTTTCCATCACTCGTCCGGTATATAAGTAACAAATCTTTAGGCTTCAGATTAGCACATCCATACATATAACATATATAGATTTTATGAATGCTGTTAGTTGGCGCTATATCTTGAACGACATCATAGCTTTCATTATTTAATATCGAATCCGGAAATAAACGAGTATGATATTTTGGATAGATGGATAGTAAATACTTTTTGCAGCCTGCTTTTTTGATAAGCGGATAATCAAGTAAAACATTGCCTGTATATAATTTCATATCCTTGACGTAAACTTGTTCGGTTCCATTTTGAGTTATTTTCGTTGCCTTGGGAATAAAACCATATCTAGATATTAAAGAAATTAGTCCAGTATGTTTTGAGAACACTGTTAAATACACTTCTTCCGCATTTTCTGCAACCGCATAATCCATTATTTTCTTTATGAAGCGCTCTCCATATTTCGTACCATGAGCATCTACCTTAAATGTTCCTGCCTTTATTCTTCGCTTAGCAGATAGCACAGGAACAACATCATTAATCTCCCCATCTTCAACTTTAACGTAGAGAAAGCCAACCATCTTATTCGTGGATTTATCTATTTCAATATAAGCTTTTGAGCCATCAGTTTGCTTTTTCTTAAACCATGTTTCGAACTCTTTGTAATCAGCTTTTAGTGAGTCAAAAAAAGAATTGTCTAAATCAATTCCAGAGAAAGGTTTATAGTCCATGATATAAATTAGCGAACCCTCTCATATCGTGTGCCCACCGATTGTTAATATCGGAACCCGATCTACGGATTACACTATAAAAGAGAGCTCAATAAGGTTCAACAATGTTTAGGCGATGTGAATATGGCAAAAGTTTTTGAATTAGCAATGCGTAACTTGATATTTATTACCAACCTTCTGGCAGGTCATTCAAAGGAACAGCTTCAGAAGCGGCAATTTTAAAGCCTAATAAATATGCCTTTCGCATATTCTTCTGACTTAATCTTAAGTCGTTCCAAACTTTATTATTGGCACTTGCATTAAGATTTAACAGATAGAGCACTAGATTGAAGCCTAGCTCTTGTTTCACCCACTCTTTCAGGAAAATCAGTTAATACATGCACCGTTCGAGATTCTATCAATTCACCTAATTGACTATCAAAATCACCAATATAATGCCGTCTACCATATTCAATATTCCAACGCCATTCAACACCCTTAACTAGACGTTCGGCTTTTGCTTCCAGCTCACTTGCATGCATCTTCAGCCGGAAATATATGTTCAGTAAACTTGCAGCTACATCCAGTTGATCATACTGATCATCCTCTATCAGCCGATCCGCATCCTTTATCAGTCGATCTGCATCTGCTCTCAGTTCATCTGCATCAGCACAAACTTTCTTGAAAAGATCTGATGGATCGCTTTTATCTAGACAAGTTTTAAATAAAGGTAAATAGCAATCGATATCCTTTCTTGAAAATTCCAGACATTGAACTTTTCCCTCCGGATTAAATAAAGGCATCTCTGCTGGTAATACATAAGTTCTAATATAATCAGGAGAAGACAGTAAAGGATCCTCCTTACTTCGAAGGGCGAGAGATTCTCTATATTCATCTATATCCCAAACCATTGTTTCCCGACCTTGAACACTAGGCAACAAAATCCGATTATGAGTTATATCAATTAAGCTAGAAGGTACAACCTTAGATCTATCTTCATCTATAGCTCCCACTGCCTGCTCCAGAGGAGATTTACCCAAACCAACGAGCATTCCTCCCATCCTTGTTTTTTGGACTCTAGTTTCAGCAAACCGTAGAATATCCTGTGGAGTTCCATTAAACATTATTATCTCAAGACATGCGGCATTTGGATTAGTTTTCTTAAAATGATTAACAGCTCTAGCTGTGGCAGCAACCAAATCTCTTTCCTTTTCCATTCCTTTCATTTCGATTTCAAACCTAAAAGCTTTTCCACAAAAATGAGCATATTCAACAGCCACAGGAAGTACCATTGATAGCAAATCTGTTAGACATAAAAAAGCCGTTGATAGGTCATTCCTTCCACCTTTAGGATCACTTCTACTAGTCTTAATCAAATCTCTAGAACTCATATCTCTTATTGACATTCTCTTCTTTCCAAATAAATCACGACGTACGGCTGTCATTTGGTCATAAATATTACTATCGTGACTTATTATAGGTAGACCATCTTGTGACAAAAAAACATCGCATTCTATGCCATCAATACCTTCTGGATTAGATTGACTAGCGGCATTTTGTAATGCCATATCAAATGCTAATGGCGAATTTTCAATGGGGCGCTGTCTTGCGGGATCATCATCTCGAATCAATCCTCCAAATGAACGGTTCGTAGCTCCCATACCACGATGCGCTATAATAGATAACCGATCACGTAGAGCCATTTGTAAGCGTAATGTTCTTAGCCTAGATAAAACACCAATATCAGCAGATTCTGGGTAATTCAGCCAATAGCTTAGAGGGGCCATAATAACAACCATGTCATATTGCATCGGATATATTGGTCCTAGTATAGCAGCATCAATAGAAGCACACATTAACCCTGTCAAGCTCCCCTGCAATGTTCCATCTATTTTCTCTCCTTGATTAATCTGAGCAATCACAGTAAAAAGACTCTGTCTCACTGGCCCTATTGGAGGATAAACATCCGGATTTAAAGCTCCGCATATTCGATTAAGTTTTCGATTTTGTTTTACATTTATATGAGCCTTATCTACTTGATGTCCGAGGGCACCCTCTGTTACTTTTGAGTCTTCTTTATCAGGGGTTACGGTATCTCCCTTCCCTAACTGCGCTACTCTCATCGAAAAATTGGGTTGTTTCGATCTTTGTAAAAATTCTTCTATACCCACACATTTATTTATTTTTCGTGAAGGAGGAATAACTCTTGAAACAGAAGGCTGTTGTGTATAGTTTTGCATAAAGGTTATTTTTAAGGGAAACTACAATATATTATTAATCCTAGCCCAATAAATTCAATGCCAATTGTAATTGGCTTACAACACCAAGCAAATAATATTTGGCGATATAAAAATGAGGAAACTTTACGAGAAAAACAAGAAAGCCCCACTTTAAAATAAAGCAGGGCCAAAATTATTGCCAAACAACCGTACTTAAGCAAAGTTAAATGCGGATTCATATCTTTTCTCGTTGAGTCAAGCCCGTTAAAGTAATCCACCACAGCGGGCTTTATTATTTTTCCGTCATAATATCCTTTTGGCTTGTTTAGAAGCCAGAAGGTAACCTATACGGCTTCTTTTTCCCAATCCGCAAAGTTCTTATCCAGTACTCTTTTTAAGTTTTCGCTTTGGTTGC
Organism: Parabacteroides sp. AM17-47; assembly: GCF_003434625.1. Lineage (NCBI taxonomy): Bacteria > Pseudomonadati > Bacteroidota > Bacteroidia > Bacteroidales > Tannerellaceae > Parabacteroides > Parabacteroides sp. AM17-47. The sequence goes on along the minus strand of NZ_QTLI01000018.1, from coordinate 46,107 downwards.
GATAATAATTAAACAAGTCTTTCGCTATCTGCTTTTTCCCGTTCAAGCGGGACAGGAAGCGTAAGTGTTCCGTAAGTTTATGACTTACGTGATTACGCTCATTTACCGGAATATCCTGTCGCATCAAGTAGGGTATGCAAACCTCATGTAAGTTAGGAATCGCCAAATCCCAAGGGACAGCGACCAATGATCCTAAAAAGTCTACGGAAAGCTTCAACTTCTTATAAAACATAATCAATATTTCCTTTTCTGTTCGATTGGGCGTACATGCGTCCGGCATTAACAAGACAGCTTCTTTCAAGAAATAATCTTTTAAATTCTCGTCCGATACATGGAATAGGGTTTTCTGTAGTAGCTCGAAGCCACCGACTACCTGCTGAGATGCTTCTTGGTTGTTCATACGTTACTAGTATTAAGTATTGTAGACGGCTATTCTCTATAAAATGAACGGCTCCGCCTTTCCCGTTGAACTACACCACTCACGGCAGTGGGTGCATTAACACTCCACACGGGGGTACGAAGCCGCCATATAGAATACTATGGACGGGCATAAAAATGCCCGCCATAGGAAGGTGGCAGGTATATGACCCGCCGTGAGTGAAAAGTAGTTCAAGAACAAAGGTATAATAAATATCCGAAACCTCAGCCACATATTCCATAAAAGTTACTTAGCCATCCATTATTTACATGAATGAGCCTTCCTATCCTTTTAGATATTTATCGATACACCTACGATCCCAATTGATACCCCGTCTTACGATTTTCGCAGGAATTCCCGCAAGGATCACATTCGGCTCATTAAATTCCTTCGTTACGACACTGCCCCAGCCTACAATACTGTTATCAGATATTTTTACATTCTTACCGATCTTAGCGTCTTTTCCGATCCACACATGTTTGCCTATCTCTATGTACTTCGCAAAATTAATCGGCGCACCCTCCAAATCCGTTATCGTATGCGCATCGGTACACCAGATATCGACACCCCAGCTTAACTGACTATCATCACCAATGCTGACACGCGAGTCATTTTCCTGCAAGTATAACGTAACGCCATTGATTACTACACGATCCCCTATATCTACCCGGCAATTATTAGCGACCCTCGAAACACCCGCACCCAATCCCGGCAACTGCCCAATGATGAGCTTTAATCCCGTCATACCCAATATCGAAGAGTATCGTAAGATAATCGTTCCCACATTTACGATGTTATTATCCCCTTTTACGATCAAGAGAAAGCCATCACTAAGCAATAATTCCTCCGCCTTATCTTCTGATTCAAAACACATTGAGACCTGATTATTATTTCCTGCGATCGTTATGTTGGCCCGATTGACAACCTTAGCGAATCTCTCATTCGGGGCAGAAATACAATTGACTCTACCATGCGGGAAAATTAATGTAAGCTCGTTGTTCTGTCCGTTTATATGTTCCATGTCATTCCATACTTTATAATTCGCATTCTATTATTGCAATACGACTCCTTGTTTCACTTCCCAAATATACGAAAAGAAATGATTCACGCCGAGAAAAGCGATAACGCTTGCCTTCATTATTATTCCCGGCCGACAATTAAAATCAGATGGGTAAAAAGGAGCCAACTTCATCGGCACATGGAGTTAACTTACTTGGTCATTTAAGTTAACTTACTTGGTCATCGAAGTTAACTTACTTTTCTGATACCTTTATTTTAATACAACCCGAACCTAAGTGCGTTTTTATATTCTTCTATTTCCACGATCTCGTTGAGTTTGCCAATATTGATACGATGAGCGTCATCTACAAAAAACAATATCCTTTCGCATGGCAATAAATATATCCTTCGTATATTTGTTGGAAATTAAAAATAACGAGCATGGAAGAAATAAGTAAAGTTACAAAAAGCCGGGTACACCACGGATTCAACATCTCTATAGCACGAAATAGAAAAGGTTTGAAGCAAGCTGCTTTGGCTGATATGCTCGGTATATCCCAACAAAGGCTGTCCCAACTAGAGAACCAGCGGGTAGTCAAGGACGAGATACTAGAGAAGGTATCCGAGGCAACCGGCGTTTCCGTAGAAGATTTAAAGACGATTGAGGAACCGATGAGCGTTTATATTGAAAATAATAACACAATATCCGATTCATCAAACATTGGAAGTGTCGGTGATAGTATTGGAGAATACACACAAACATATAACACCAATCCCCTCGACAAGATCGTAGAGTTATACGAACGTCTCCTAAAGGAAGAGAAAGAACGAGTAAAGACATTAGAAAAGCGCATCAAAGAGCTAGAAGGAAAAGCGTAGATCTTTTTTGACACCGTCCAGCATTTTGTGTAAATAGAAAACTTTAGGATTTAGGTTTCATACTTGAATCCAGTTTTCAAATATAGTAATAAATCGATAGTCCCATCAAATAACATCTTATCAATAGTTGTTTGTATCTTCATCAAAGAGGAATGGACTAATTCTGTATCACATATAAATACCTTCTTTTTCAATTCGGTTTCTCAAAAGTGAATCCATGTGATCCCGTAATCGGACGATATCGACATTACAACCAAACAGAGTTTGCAGATCTTCCTTTATATGTACCAATGCGAACATATTAGGCTTTGAGGTTTCCAAATAAACATCAACGTCACTATCTTCTGTTTGCTCCCCTCTGGCAACAGAGCCGAATATTCCCATACGGATAATGCTATATTTAGAAGCATTCTTCGCCATATAATCACGCAAGATATTCATATATTCAGCTGTTGATTCCATATCCTCTTATTCATTTGATACAAATGATACGTGTTCAATTTTAAACAAACCATAAAAAAAGGCAGCTATCTTTTAGATAACTGCCTTTTATTGCGAGCCGAAAGCCGGACTTGAACCGGCGACCTACGCATTACGAATGCGTTGCTCTACCAGCTGAGCTATTTCGGCAACATTTGTTTCTTTATTTCGGGCGCAAAGATACAGGGTTTATTTGACATCTGCAAGAAGATTCGCTAAAAAATCATCTAAATCCGCATCTAAATCTTTTAATAGAGGATCGTCCAGACGAAGCACATCATCGTCTATGAAGAGAAGTTCCTCTATCACAACAAAATCTTCATCAGTCAAGCTAACAGAAAGAGGTTTCATGAACCGGGGAGCGTCAAAAATATTCTTGGTGGATAAGATCGTAAGGACCGCCTTCACCGAAGCGGCAACCCGCTTATTGAATGCGTTCTCCTCCTCGTTCGAGTTCACCCAATCGAAGATAACGATCTTTTCGACCAAATGCTCATCATCATCATAAATTTGCAGTTCCCCGCTTTCCGCATCGGCCTGCACATATAAGTCGCTTATAAAATTACCGGACTCATCCTTGGCCAGCTTTTCAATAGCCGACGTAAAAGCATTCTCGATGAGGGATTGAACCTTTGCTATATTTGCGTTCATATATTAATTCTCCTTTATTCGAATATGCGTCAAAAGTAATAATAATTCACCGAATAACGCCGTTAATCCTCACCAAATTGCACATTTAGTTTCTTATCGGAACGAATTCGTTCGGCCAACGCCTGCACATAGAGTTCCAATAATTTGGTACTCTTATCATTATCACCACTATTACGCTTGAATAAATCGTATGATTTATGAGCCCACTCATAGGCTTCTTTTAAATCTCCTCTCATCTCATGGCATAGGGCCAGATTAGAGGCCGCCTTCGCCCGGCTTTTCCAGTTTTCCGTACCCCGGTAAAGCCCGGACCAACGATCTTCCGCCATATCCCATTTCTCATTAGCCGCATAAGCGGAAGCCTCTTTCCAACGTGAACCCATTCCGGTAAAGTACCAACGAGTCTCCTTCTCCCAATGAGGAACAAAATTAGCGTAGACCTTCGCCCCGAAATATTTACCGGCCCCACGCAAAGCATTCTCCGGAGAGGGCAATACCTTATCCAAGATCGGCATATAATCCGCACTTTCCGCCCAATAAATACTATCTTTCATATGTACCGTCGCCAGTGGAGCCTCACGATCGGGAACGTAACTGCGTATCACGCCAGCCATCTGCACGTCGATCATTCCCATTACATACCCTTCGCCCAAGGTACCTACGCTTTTCTTCATATCGAACAGCAAGCGGTCGATGGAGATAACCGCATCGGCACCAGTCTCATCGCATAGCGACACTACTTGCCCTTGGGTAAGTTTCGTATCCAGAAACGCCTGATTATCTTTTCGAACCGCATCATGGTAAAGCAATACGTCGTTAAAATAAGAAGCCTCCACGATAGCCTCCCCTAAAGTACGGCAAGCGTCAAACAGCGCACTATCCGCTTTCGCTTTGCAAGTATCCTGCTTTTCTCCCTGCAAGGTGTATTCGTAACCCGCATCCTCCGGTTGGGGAACGGCATTGTTTACGATAAGTACCTTGGCGACATTCTCAGGAAACGTCACCTCCGCAGGATTATACGTCTCGATACCTACATAATTAATCGTGCTACAAGCGGACAACAAACCCGCTATGCCTATAAAAAGAATGCTTCTCATCTTCATCTATTTAAAAGGGGGCGATTTACGCCCCCACATTATGTCAAATCACTCACAGCCTTGAAATAGCCGATAGACTCCGCGATCCCCAAGAATGGGTCTTTCATGTCTTTCTCGTATTCCAAGCTGCACATTCCCGTGTAATTAACTTCCCGCATCATACGGATCAACGCAGGGAAGTCGATCTTTCCACGACCGATCTCGATGCCGACTCCCGCCTTCGAAGAATCCGTCACGTCCTTGATGTGCATATCGAACACCCGGGTATGGTATTTCTTCAAGTCGGCCACAGGATCACAGCCGTTTCGCAAGTCATGCCCGACATCCAGACACATACCGATACGGGGGTCTAAATCCTTCGTATGCTCCCAAACGTCCGTAGCGTCGGGATACGTCTTAATATCAGGACCGTGCAAGTGGATGGCGTAATGGAAATCATACTCCTTCACTTTTTTATCCACATAGGGTAAAAGCTCGTAATTCGGGACACCGACGATCAACTTCACTCCTACCCGCTTCGCATAATCAAACGCACGGTCTATCTCTTCCTCGCTCTTCATATAAATAGGACCTACGGCATATCCCGTCACTTTATGGGCAGCGCATTTATCATGAAAAGCCCGAATCTGCTCATCCGTACTATTCAACGGCAAATGGAAATCCTTGACGCAAAGATAATGGATATCTAATCGTTCCAACGTCTTCAACGTCGTATCTAAATCAAAATTAACGAAAGTATATCCCGCCATTCCCAGATGGAATGGATTTACGGCCTTCGGAGCCTTTGGTTTTACAGGGTCCGGCAAACCGGCCTTAGCGATAGCGGAAGTTCCCAACAAGAGAGCCCCGGCCAATCCTTGCTTAAAAAATAAACGTCTTGAGTGTTTCATGGTTTATATTATATATAATAATGTATACTATCATCATAAACAGTTTTCACCCCGCAAGATAATAAAAAGATCTTTACGAGCCAGCATTCGGACGAATCAGTGGCAAAGTTACATAAAAGATCGAGCCTTTTCCCAGCTCAGAGGTAACCCATATCTTTCCTCCCATTTGCTCTACCAATCCCCGACAGATAGCCAATCCCAGTCCAACGCCTTTGCTCCAACTGTCCAATTGGACAAAACGGCTGAATATGGAATCGATCTTATCTCTCGGTATTCCCTCTCCGCTATCCTCCACGAAAAACTCGACAGAAGCCGCCGTTCTCTTATATCCAAAACGGATGAACCCCTTCTCGGTATGCTTGATCGAATTCGTGAGCAAATTCGTAAGGATTTGTGTCAAGCGGTTCTTATCAGCCTCCATCACCAAGGCCTCGCAGTCGTTCAGTCGCAACTCTATGCCCGACGGCATACGCAACAAGATCATGCTATAAATCTCTTTCATCAGCAAACCAATATCCAGCTCCTTATAAATCAGAGGCATGGAATTTGACTCGATCTTGGATAGATCGAGCACATCCCCGATCAACCGCTGCAACAACTCATTATTACTCTGGATGATATTTGAGAACTCAAGCCTTGTCTCCCGGTCTTCCTCATCCACCAATACTTGCGAGAAACCTACGATAGCGTTCAAAGGTGTCCGTATCTCATGATTCATGTTCGCTAAAAACGCGGACTTCAGGCGATCGGCTTCCTCCGCCTTTTCCTTAGCCCTCTCCAGCCTCAATCCGTACCGATGCCGGGAATACGAGATATATCCCAAGAAGCAACAGATGATCATCAAAATCGCAAGACCTCCTCCCATTGTCAATAAATTAGCACGTAGATGGCTCGCGTCCAGCTCCATCTTCTTATTTGCCAATTCCAGTTTATCCACATCATGCTAGTTCCTCAGCATAGCCAAATCCGCATAAAATTCGGCGCTCATAAGCGAGTCTTTCAAATGCGTATATATTTGATAGGTCTTAGCGGATTTTACCCCTTCCCCTTTCTGTAAAAGGATATCCGCCTTTTTCGCCAGCATCAATAGTATTTGGGTATTCTTCTTTTCAGAGCTAACGATAGAGAGTAACGTATCGACAAAGGTTAAAGCCCTGTCATAGTCTTTTATAAATATAGAATAGTCCAGCTCCAAGTTCATGACCGTTTGAGTCTCTCTAACTAAATTCGCCTCTTCCACACAACGTTTGGTCAATATTAAATGCGAATGGGCTAATTTGGCATCATTCATCTCGATACCTTGAACCGCATACGAACGGTGATAGAGATATTTAAGGTAATTCACCGACATCTCTTCATTCAATTCCGTAATCCCATTCCCGTCACAATAGTCGATATAGGCTTTCAACTTCTCCAGATAGCGTTTCCTTGTCTCGACCGTCCTCCCTTTGTTCAATATCTGGCGAATGATATAAATCCGCTTGGGCAAAGGGGTGTCACGCTCCTCCATTCCCTGAAGCACCTCTTCGTATAAGGCGATACCTTCACTCATGAATCCCGTCTCGATATAAAAGTCCGCTAACGCTTGGTTCGCCATATCGGCACCCTCCGGGAAATTCAATTCTTTAGAAAGGGCCTTCAACGCATTCACCTCCCGCAGAACCCCATCATCCTCCCGGCGGCTCGTCATGGTATAGATATTCCAGCCTTTTACCCGAAACAGGTCCTCAATACGTCCTACCTCCAAAAACACAGGCTCCGCCTTTTGTATGAAATAGCGCATACTATCCGTATTTTTCGAATAGTAATAGCGAATTAGCCTATACAATTCGTCCGCCTCCTGCCGGCGCAAGCTATCACTCCCCGCCGCCAATATACGAACGGATGACAGTAAAAGCAGGAATAGGAAAATAATACGTAGTTGTCTCATACCGCAAGATTATAATAATTATCACTACGAGCTTATCCTCGGCCGTATCAATGGCAAAGTCACATAGAAGACAGAGCCTTCACCTACCCTCGAAGTAACCCGGATATTTCCACCCATCTGTTCAACCAAGCCTTGGCAAATAGCGAGCCCCAAGCCAACCCCCTTACTCCAGTTATCCAATTGCACGAAACGGCTGAATATCGTATCGATCTTATCTTCCGGTATTCCTTCTCCACTATCTTGCACGAAGAACTCCACGGATAAAGCCGATCTCTTATATCCGAAACGAATAGATCCCTCTTGTGTATGCTTGATCGCATTCGTCAACAGATTTGTCAGGATTTGAGTCAGACGATTCCGGTCAGTCTCCATAACCAGCTCCTCACAATCATATAATTCAAGCTCCACCCCCTCATGCATACGCAATAGGATCATGCTATAAATCTCTTTCATCAAGGTAGGGATATCTTGGTCCTTATAAATGAGAGGCATCGAATTTGACTCGATCTTGGATAGGTCCAGGACATCCGCGATTAACCGCTGCAACAGCTCGTTATTATTCTGGATAATGTCCGCGAACTCTTGTCTTGTTTCCCGATCCTCCTCATCAACCAATACTTGTGAGAAACCGACAATGGCATTTAATGGAGTACGTATCTCATGATTCATATTGGCAAGGAAAGCCGATTTCAGACGATCGGCTTCCTCCGCCTTATCTTTTGCCTGTTTCAATTGCAATCCATATTTATGCCGTGAATAAGAAATATACCCCAAAGAGCAACAAACCAGCAACAATAGAACAAGCCCTCCACCCATCACCAATAATTTCGTACGTGAATGAGCCGCCTCCAATTCCATCTTCTTATTTGCCAATTCCAATTTATCCACGTCATGACGAGCTCGTAAATTCGCTAAATCATTATAAAATGCAGCATTAGTCACTGAATCCTTCAAACTGATATACTCGCGATACGCATCCGCAGCCTCCATTCCATGGCCTGAATTATAGCATATTATGGCCTTATCCTTCATCAATCCCAATACGGATACCGCCCTCTTACGTTGTAAGCAATAATCAATTAACTCATTAGCCAATGCTTTCCCCCGCTCATAATCGCCCGATATCCGATAATAGAGTAAACGGATATTAGAAATCGAGAGATATTCATCCCTCATGTTACAGTCTTTAACCAACTTCTCTGCACGAACTAGAAGGTAAGATGTGAGGGCGACATCTTTCTTATCAATACCCAGCAAGGCGTAACTACGGTGATAGAGGTATTTAACATAATATAAAGGAGTATCTTCGTCTAATTCCTCTATTCCTTTTTCTTCGCATTCCACGATATACTCTTTCAATTTCTTTAAATAAAACAGTCTCTTCGATGCTTGGATATTTTCATTTTGTAAATGCCGGATAACGGTAATCCTTTTGGCCAATGGGGAATCCCTTTTCTCCATATCCAGGAAAACCTCCTCATACAAGGCGATTCCCTCCGCGTCAAATCCCGTACTGAAGTAAAAATCCGCCAGGGCTTGATTCGCCATATCGATACCATCCGGAAAATCAAGTTCGCTGGATAGATCTTTCAATGCCTGTACATTCTCTAGCACCCTTTCCTTCTCGCCATTACTCGATAAAGCGTAAATATACCATCCCTTAACTCGGCAAAGATCCTCATAACGTTTTTGGGCTAAATAAATAGGCTCGGCTTTCTTTATGAAAAAATGCATACTGTCTATATTCCGGGAATAATAATACCGGATGATCTGGAACAAAGCGTTGCCTTTATAAGTATCATCCTTACTCAACTCCGCCTCCTTGAGCAATCTATCCGCATAATATTTATAATCCAGCCCTTGTCCTTTATCACTAGCAAGTTCATCCAACTTCACAAGCCTGTCACCCGAAGGCATTTTTGCCAGCACACATTCCATGCTATCGATATCAGTGGCCGCAGTAGCTACAAATATTGGGGTAAGAGATAAATATATTATTAACAGTATGTTTCGCATTTAAAGTTTACAAAATAGACATCAATTAGTTAATGTGTGGCAAGTTAGTAAAATTTAGACAACGGCGTATCATTATTTACAAGTTTAATATTATAATTTTCAACTCAATCAACAAAAAAGCCTATATCAATCAAAGAAAGATTGATATAGGCTCTTATTTCAAAGAAACAGCTGTTCTCTTTATTTTGTCAAGGCGGCGATACTTTCCTCGATAGACTTAATCTTCGATTCGGCATCGGCCTGCTTTTTCTTCTCCATCTCGATTACTTTCGCCGGGGCTTTGCTTACGAAATTCTCATTGCCTAATTTCTTCATGACAGAAGTCAAGAAACCTTTTTGGTATTTCAATTCTTCTTGAAGCTTAGCCAACTCTTCTTCCACATTGATCAGATTGCCTAAAGGTACGGCATATTCAGTCGTACGTACCAAGAACGATACAGCGCCGGCCGCTTTCTCCTCTACCTTGGAGATGGAAGAGAGGTTACACATCTTAGCGATCACAGCGTTGAATGCCTCATTGTGCTCACCCACGATCTGCAATTCCAGCGCATCCTTATTCGGTATATTCTTTTGCAAACGAATTGTACGGACACCGCCAACGATCTCTTTCACGATCTCGAAAGCATCCAAATAAGCGCTATCCGCAACAGCTACTTCCGGCATTTGGGCAACCATCAAGCTCTCACCTTCCTTACGAGGCTCAAGGGCTTGCCATAATTCCTCGGTAATAAACGGCATGAAAGGATGAAGCAAACGAAGCAAGGCATCGAAGAAACCGAGTGTAGCCTCATAAGTAGCCTTGTCGATCGGCTGCTGATACCCCGGTTTTACCATCTCCAGATACCATGAGGAGAACTCATCCCAGAACAATTTATAGACAGCCATCATCGCCTCGCTCAGACGATATTTACTGAAAGAATCGTCTACCTCGGCGATTGTCTTATCCAGCTGCATCTTGAACCATTTCACGGCGATAGCGGAAGCCTCCGGCTGGGCGATCGTATCGTCTACCGTCCAGCCCTTCACCAAGCGGAAAGCGTTCCATATCTTATTATTGAAGTTACGTCCTTGCTCGCACAAAGCATCATCGAAAGGAATATCATTTCCGGCAGGAGCCGCGAGCATCAAGCCCATACGTACGCCGTCCGCACCGTATTGCTCGATCAATTGCAACGGATCGGGAGAGTTTCCTAAAGATTTGGACATCTTACGTCCCAGCTTATCGCGAACGATACCCGTAAAGTAAACGCTCTTAAACGGCATTTTCCCTCTGTACTCATAGCCGGCCATAATCATACGGGCTACCCAGAAGAAAATAATATCCGGTCCGGTTACCAAATCACTGGTCGGATAGTAATAATTGATTTCCTCATTATCCGGGTTATTGATACCGTCGAACAGGGAGATCGGCCACAGCCAAGAAGAGAACCAAGTGTCCAATACGTCCTCGTCCTGACGCAAATCAGACATGGTCAGATTCGGGTTACCGCATTTCTCTTTCGCCAGTTCCAAAGCTTTCTCTTCCGTCTCGGCTACCACGTAACCGCCTTCCGGCAAGAAGTAAGCCGGGATACGGTGCCCCCACCAAAGCTGACGGCTGATACACCAGTCCTTGATATTCTCCATCCAATGGCGATAGGTATTCTTGAATTTCGGCGGATAGAACTTGATATCGTCGTTCATGACCGGCTCCAAGGCGATCTGGGCTAGATGTTCCATCTTCAAGAACCATTGCATAGACAATTTCGGTTCGATAGGCACGTTCGTACGCTCCGAGAAACCCACCTTGTTCTCGTAAGCCTCTACCTTCTCCAAAAGGTCAGCGTTACGCAAGTCTTCCTCGATTTGCTTGCGGACATCAAAACGATCCATGCCCACGTACAGGCCAGCGGCCTCGCTCAGCGTACCGTTATCGTTGAATATATCGATAGAAGGCAAATTATATTTCTCGCCCAACATATAGTCGTTTACATCGTGTGCCGGGGTCACTTTCAAACAGCCCGTACCGAACTCTATATCTACGTAATCATCCTCGATCACCGGAATCTCACGGCCTACCAGCGGAACGATCACTTTCTTTCCTCTCAGATGTTGGTTCTTCGGGTCGTTCGGGTTGATACACATCGCCGTATCTCCCATAATCGTCTCCGGACGGGTAGTGGCGACAATGGCGTATCCCTCCTCGCCTACGATCTTATAGCGAAGATAGTACAACTTACTATGCTCTTCCTTATAGATAACCTCCTCATCGGACAGGGCCGTCAACGCCTTCGGGTCCCAATTCACCATACGGACACCCCGGTAGATCAAACCTTTCTTATATAGATCGACAAAAACCTTGATAACGCTCTCCGAACGTTTCTCGTCCATCGTGAACGCCGTACGATCCCAATCGCAGGAAGCACCCAATTTACGAAGCTGCTTCAAGATAATGCCGCCATGCTCTTCTTTCCATTCCCAAGCATGCCGCAAAAACTCGTCGCGAGTCAGATCGGTCTTCTTGATTCCTTGCCCAGCCAAACGATTCACCACTTTCGCCTCCGTTGCGATCGAAGCATGGTCCGTACCCGGTACCCAACAAGCGTTCTTACCCATCATACGGGCACGGCGAACCAAGATATCTTGGATCGTATTGTTAAGCATATGTCCCATGTGCAATACGCCGGTGACGTTAGGGGGCGGGATTACAATCGTATACGGCTCACGGCCGTCTGGCTTTGACTTAAAGAAGCCGTTATCCAACCAATACTGATACCACTTCCCCTCTACTTCAGCGGGATTGTACTTACTAGCGATTTCCATATTTTTATAACTAATTAGTCTTTACACATTTCTCGATCCGCGAAAGTACAAAAAATATAGACAAAAAACGCTGAGCATCGGGAAATATAGTCGGCCGAGACAATAGGCATTCCCTGTCGGACACGCCACTATTCTACAAACCACGACGTGGTTTATACAGACCAAGCCGTGGATTGTACAGATCACGACGTGATTTATAAGGACCACGCCACTATTTTGAAAATAGAGTGAATGGCAATTACTTTTACATCCGGGGATTTGAAGGTTTATTCCTATAACAAGCAAACTATTTATAACGGTTTTTCTATTCCGCGCTATTGCAGTTTCGCGTAAATGCCTGTATCTTCGCGTACTATAAAAAATAGATATGAGAAAGCGATCTGAGTATAAAGGAGGGGATAATCGACGTAAACCCTCTAAAGAACGACGGGTAACGGTGGGTGAAAGTAACACTTTGCTACCTTTCCTGTTCGAGTTATTAAAAGAACAGAGCCGTTCATCCGTGAAAGGATTATTGAGCAGGGGACAGATCTCGGTAAACGGGAAAGTCACCCGGCAGTTCGATGCCCCGCTGAACCCTAACGATACGGTCGGAATCAACTATGGAAGAGGGAAGGTGGAATTCAACAACCCGTTACTTAGAATTGTTTGGGAAGACGACGACCTCATCGTGATCAACAAGCGGGAAGGTTTGCTATCCGTATCTACCGATCGTATCAAGGAGCGTACGGCCTACCGTATACTGAGCGATTACGTGAAAGAATGCGACCCTCGCAACAAGATATTCGTCTTGCACCGTCTGGACCGAGACACATCGGGTATCATGATGTTCGCCAAGAACCAGAAGGTAAAAGAGCAACTACAGTCCAACTGGAGCGAGGCTATCACGCAACGGACCTACGTGGCCGTGATAGAGGGACGACCGGAGAAAGACACGGATTTGATCGTATCCAACCTCGTGGAGAACAAGCATATGCAAGTGTACGTGACACAAGATGGTGACGGGAAGGAAGCGATCACACGCTACCGCCTCCTGCAAACGAACAATCGCTATTCGCTCGTGGAACTCGATCTGGAGACGGGACGCAAGAACCAAATCCGTGCGCAGATGCAATCCATCGGCCATCCGATAGCCGGAGACTCTAAATACGGGGCGGAGACAAATCCCGCCGGACGCTTGATGCTCCATGCCCGCAGGCTCTGTTTCATCCACCCGGTAACAGGCGAGGAGATGCGCTTCGAGACACGGATCCCGGAGAAATTCACATCGACAGCAAAGTAATCTATCAATAAAGGACAAAACAATGAAGAAGCTCATCAGTTCAATCATGCTGGCGCTAATAGCGCTGGTAGCGCAGGCACAAATACTTACGCCTGTCAAATGGAAAATTAAACTAGACGACAAGGGGGGCGCACCCGAGAAAGAGATCGTCTTTACCGCCACGGCGGACAAAGGTTGGCACCTGTATGACATGAACCTGCCGGAAGGAGGTCCTGTATCTACATCTTTCACATTCGAGACATTGAATGGAGCTGAACTGATTGGCCAACCGGTTCCTTCTGTAAAGCCGACCACGGTTTACGACGAGCAATTCGCCATGAACCTTCGTTGGTATCCGGGTACGGTATCGTTCATCCAAAAACTAAAGGTTACCGATCCCGCTAAATTCAAGGTAGAGGGCGAGGTGGAATTTATGGCTTGTAATGACGAGACTTGCCTTCCCCCAGATCAAATACCTTTCTCTTTCGATAAGAAAAGTATCCATGTAGATCCAGCTCTGGCAGCTAATAGCTCGACTACAGAGGTGGATAAAGAGGACGCCACGACCGTACAGCCGGATACGCAGGTCGTAGCGGAAGATGCTAGCGAGTTGAACACTCCGGACCCTACCGCTAAAGAGACACCGGCTACGACATCTCCTAAAGCATCCGACAGCTTAACCGACAGCCCGAATCTTTGGTCTCCGGTGATCGACCAATTGAAAGCGTTCGGTGATTCTACGGTATCGGCGGCAGATACCTCTTGGTTATTCATCTTCTTCGCAGGTTTCTTAGGTGGTTTGATCGCCTTATTGACTCCTTGCGTTTGGCCGATGATCCCTATGACGGTTAGCTTCTTCCTGAAACGTACGAAAGATCGTAAGAAAGCGATTCGCGACGCTATCACCTATGGATTATCTATTATCGTAATCTATTTGGTTATGGGCTTGTTGATTACCGGCATCTTCGGAGCGAGTGCATTGAATGATTTATCAACGAACGCGATCTTTAATATCCTGTTCTTCTTGCTGTTGGTAGTATTCGCAGTCTCCTTCTTCGGAGCCTTCGAGCTGGTATTACCTGCGTCATGGACCAGTAAATTGGATAGCAAGGCCGATTCAACGACCGGTATATTGAGTATTTTCTTTATGTCGTTTACGTTGGTATTGGTATCTTTCTCTTGTACGGGTCCGATTATCGGAACCTTGTTGGTACAGGCAGCTTCTATGGGTACGGCGGTAGGACCGGCTATCGGTATGTTCGGTTTCGCCTTGGCTTTATCCATCCCGTTCAGCGTCTTCGCCATCTTCCCGAATATGCTGCAAAGTATGCCGAAATCCGGCGGATGGTTGAATTCAGTGAAGGTCGTATTGGGCTTCTTGGAGTTGGCATTGGCTTTGAAGTTCCTTTCCGTAGCGGACTTAGCGTATGGTTGGCGTTTACTAGACCGTGAGGCTTTTATCGTGCTTTGGATCGTGATCTTCAGCTTATTGGGTGTTTATTTATTAGGAAAGATCAAGTTTAGCCATGATAGCGAAGTAAAATATGTATCTGTTCCTCGTCTGTTTATGGCGATTATCTCTTTCGCTTTCGCCATTTACATGGTTCCGGGACTTTGGGGCGCTCCGTTAAAGGCGATCAGCGCATTCGCTCCCCCGTTGTATACACAAGATTTCAATCTATACAAAAACGAGGTACACGCCGCATTCGACGATTATGAATCCGGTATGGCTTATGCCAAGAAGGTAAATAAACCCGTCATGATCGACTTCTCCGGTTTCGGTTGCGTAAACTGCCGTAAGATGGAGGCTTCCGTTTGGACGGATCCTAAGGTGAAGCAAATGCTAGAAAATGATTACGTGCTAATCACTCTCATGGTAGACGATAAAACGAAACTCCCGCAACCCATCGAGATCCAAGAGAACGGAAAGACTCGTAAGTTGAAGACGATCGGTGATAAATGGAGTTATTTGCAACGAAGCAAGTTCGGTTCTAACGCCCAGCCATTCTACATCTTATTGAATGACGAGGGACAGCCGCTCGGACCTTCATACGCATTCAATGAGGATGTTTCCAAATACATCCAGTTCCTTCAAAACGGATTGAAAGAATTCAAGAAAGAACAACAATAAAACACATACAGAGGGCAGGGTAGAACCCGGCCCTCTTTCTTTTACAATCATTATCGAATAAGTAAATAATATGGCAACTAGAGAAGAGAAGATGGAAGCCTTCGGGCAATTACTCGACATTCTGGATGAATTACGAGTAAAATGCCCATGGGATCGTAAACAGACAAACGAGAGCCTCCGCACGAATACGATCGAGGAAACCTATGAATTATGCGAGGCCCTGATGCGTGAGGATAACACAAACATAAAAAAGGAATTAGGAGACCTGTTATTGCACATCGTCTTTTACTCCAAGATCGGCGAGGAAAAAGAAGCTTTCGATATCAAGGATGTCTGCGACAGCCTTTGCCAGAAACTGATTTACCGCCATCCACACGTATTCGGAGATACCTCCGCCGATACCGCCCAAAAGGTAGAGCAAAGCTGGGAGCAGCTTAAATTAAAAGAAAAGGGGGGTAACAAAACCGTGCTGGAAGGTGTTCCCGCTTCCCTCCCATCCGTAGTAAAAGCGCATCGTATCCAAGATAAGGCCCGTAACGTAGGTTTCGACTGGGAACAACGGGATCAAGTATGGGATAAGGTACAGGAGGAATTTAATGAGTTGAAAACCGAGATAGACAGGATGGACGCAGATAAGATGGAAGCTGAGTTCGGAGATCTCTTCTTTAGCTTGATCAACGCTGCCCGCCTATACAAAATAAATCCGGACAACGCATTGGAACGCACGAACCAGAAGTTTATCCGCCGTTTTAATTATCTGGAGGAACATACGATCCAAGAAGGTCGTTCCTTGAAAGATATGACATTGGAGGAAATGGACCAACTATGGAATGAGGCCAAGGCCAAAGGCTTATAAAGCTAGGATAAGGGCAAAACAAAAGGGGAACCGACATCACGTCGCCACCCCTCCCTTAACTTAAACGCCAAAACTAAATCTAAACAAAAAACACAAATAATGATAATATTTTACTTTTTCTGTTTTTCTTCCTTCTTGTTGTCCCGACCACTCTTCATAAAATTCCGGACAAACTTATATTCCGCATTTCGGTACTTATAGACCTTTTCGGGAGAAAGTATCTTCTTGAATCTCTCAAAATACTCTTTTTCCAACTGTGCCTCTTTTATCTCAACATCCAGACATTCGTCTATCACTTTGTTATAATCAGCATCTGTCGGATTCTCCTTATGTCGAATTTCTTTTGATAACTTACGACATTCACGACCTACCTCAAATTTTTTCTGTCGCAACTCATTGCATAAAGGAATAAATTGTGCAGCTTCCTCAGGTGTAAGGCCAACTTCAGCCGTAATAAAAGCATTCCGCCTTGCTTCGAATGCTTCTCTATCAAAATGTCTTTGCTCTTTCTTCTCTTGTGCCGTAGCATTGAAAGAGAGTAGAACCGAAATCGCTACAAATGTAATGAAAAATATTTTATTCATACAAGTATTATTACAAAAATCTTCGATAAAATTACTATTTTAAACTTTATTCAGAATAGGAAAGTTCCTCATCTAAGAGATAATTGGCGTACTGAACTTCCAAATACTCCAAATACTCCTCATCTTCTTCCGCTTCAATAGCGTCTAAAGCCGTTGTCGGGACTTCCGTCCGGACCAGTAAAGAATCAGACGCAGTACTACCATCGGAACCGTTTATTCCCACGATAGCCTTGAAAAACAAACCAAGACCAGCGAATACCGCAGCCATGTACAACCACGGACGAACACGATCCATCAAGGAAATCCGTTTCGCCCTCTCCTCCTGCTTCTCGGGGAGCTGACTCATGATCCGCTCCGTAAGCCCTTCCATATACCCTTCCGGTACAGTGAAAGGATTAGTTCCTTTCAAGCGATCTAGGTTGTTTTCTTCTTTTTTCATACTTTTTCTCTTTTTATATTGCTTTGACAGCGATTCGGGCAAAAGGTTTAAACCTCTTTTGTTAAAAACTCCTCGATTTTTTTCACCGCATGATGATACGAGGCCTTCAAAGCCCCGACAGAGGTACCTAGTATCTCGGACATCTCCTCGTACTTCATCTCCTCGTTATACTTCATATTGAAAACCAAGCGTTGTTTCTCCGGCAAGGTAAGAATAGCGTTTTGCAATCTTACCTGTATCTCGTCACCATCGAAGTATTCATCACCTTTCAAACGATCCAGCAAAAAGGTATCCGCATCGTCGATAGATACGTTATTCATATTTCGCTGTTTATTCAGGAAAGTAATGCACTCGTTGATCGCGATCTTATAAAGCCATGTAGATAATTTGGCCTCACCACGAAAAAGCTCGATGTTCGTCCAAGCTTTCAAAAATGTATTTTGGAGTAAGTCGTTCGCATCCTCATGATCCAGTACCATCTTTCGTATATGCCAATACAACTTCTCGCCATACAAGCTTACGACCTTGGCAAAGGCCTCACGTTGTCGGGCCGGGTCCCGGAGCTGTACTACAATTTCGTCTTCTGTATAGGATTGCATTTTTTCTATTTTGGGAAGTGCCCAGAACAGGACTCGAACCTGCACGATCGCAAAACCACTCGCACCTGAAACGAGCGCGTCTACCAATTCCGCCACCTGGGCTTTTTTTAATCATTCTGAAGCGCAACCTATCGGTATTGCGCATACAAAGGTAATCGTTTTTTCCAATTAGCAAGCAAATGAAAATAAAAAAAGCGACCGTCCCTTCCGGAACGGCCGCCCATATCATTAATCACGGGAGTCGATTACATCATACCACCCATTCCGCCGCCCATACCCGGATTCATCGGAGGCATAGCAGGAGTCTCTTCTTTTTTCTCAGCGATCACGCACTCAGTAGTCAAGAACATACCTGCGATAGAAGCAGCGTTCTCCAATGCTACGCGAGTTACCTTAGCTGGGTCGATTACACCAGCCTCGCACAAATTCTCGAAACAGTCCTTACGAGCGTTGTAACCGAAGTCGCCCTTGCCTTCCTTCACTTTCTGAACGATAACGGCACCTTCCTTACCAGCGTTAGCTACGATCTGGCGAAGCGGCTCCTCGATAGCGCGCTTAACGATCTCGATACCTGTAGTCTCGTCCTCGTTGTCGCCCTTCATACCTTCCAATGCATCGATAGCACGGATATAGGCAACACCACCACCGGGCACCGTACCTTCTTCGATAGCGGCACGAGTTGCGTGTAATGCGTCATCCACACGGTCTTTCTTCTCTTTCATCTCAACCTCAGAAGGAGCACCTACGTAAAGAACAGCTACACCGCCGGCCATCTTAGCCAAACGCTCTTGCAATTTCTCTTTATCATAATCAGATGTCGTATTCTCCATCTGGATCTTGATCTGGCCGATACGAGCTTGGATAGCCTCCTTGTCACCAGCACCATTTACAATGGTAGTGGTATCTTTGTCTACCGTGATCTTCTCAGCGGTACCTAGCATATCCATTGTAGCACCTTCCAATTTCAAACCTTTCTCCTCAGAGATAACCGTACCGCCTGTCAATACAGCGATATCTTCCAACATAGCCTTACGACGGTCGCCGAAGCCCGGAGCCTTAACAGCGCAGATCTTCAAGGAACCACGCAGACGATTCACTACCAATGTAGCCAAAGCCTCGCTGTCGATATCCTCAGCGATGATCAAAAGAGGACGTCCGCTCTGTACGGTCGGCTCAAGGATAGGAAGAAGGTCTTTTAATACGGAGATCTTCTTGTCATAGATCAAGATATACGGATTCTCCATCTGGCACTCCATCTTCTCTGTATCCGTTACGAAGTACGGAGAGATATAACCGCGGTCGAACTGCATACCCTCAACTACGTCAACTGTAGTTTCAGTACCTTTAGCTTCCTCAACCGTGATAACACCTTCAGTCTTCACACGTTGCATAGCCTCCGCGATCAACTTACCGATAGCCTCGTCACCATTTGCGGAGATCTTCGCTACATGCTCGATCTTCTCGAACTTATCACCTACAGCCTCAGCTTGGTTAGCGATGCTCTCTACAACCTTAGCGACAGCCTTGTCGATACCACGTTTCAAATCCATCGGGTTCGCTCCGGCAGTAACGTTCTTTAAACCGACACCAATGATAGACTGAGCCAAAACCGTAGCTGTAGTCGTACCGTCACCGGCGTTATCGTTTGTCTTGGAAGCCACTTCCTTAACTAATTGAGCACCCATGTTCTCGAACGGGCAAGTCAACTCAACTTCTTTAGCAACCGTTACACCATCTTTCGTGATGTGAGGAGCTCCGAATTTCTTCTCGATAATTACGTTACGACCTTTCGGGCCTAATGTTACCTTAACAGCATTAGCCAACTCATCCACACCTTTCTTCAAAAGGTCGCGGGCATCCATATCGTATTTAATCTCTTTTGCCATGATTGTATCTCTTTTTAATATTGTTGTTTATAAAAATGAATTAGATAATAGCTAAAACGTCTGCTTGGCGCATGATCAAGTATTTCTCACCGTCTAGTTCGATTTCCGTACCTGCATACTTACCATACAATACGTTATCACCAACCTTTACAACCATCTCCTCGTCTTTCGTTCCGTTACCTACGGCTACAATCTCACCCTTTAAAGGTTTTTCCTTTGCTGAGTCAGGAATAATAATTCCACCTAATGTTTTCTCTTCCGCAGCGGCCGGCTTAATCAGCACGCGGTCTGCTAATGGTCTAATGTTCATTTTCTTGGTATTTTAAATGTTAATAATATTACTTTTTTAGTTATGAACTTTATGTTCACGCCTAAGCCTATGCGAATAGTGTGCCAAACGAATTCACCCGGGTTCGACTGACAATATTTCGGACGAAATGGACAAATATCCGAAGAGATAACTGACAACTTGTCTTTTTGCATCTCTCAAAAGGATAATCAATCGACCAGCAGCGTATTCATGGAATATGCTTTTACGATCGGAGTATAGACTCGATCGCCGATGCGAATGGAAAGAGAATGATCATCACTGGTCTCATTGGCGATAATCAAGGCGATACTGTTATCCGGGTTACGGAATGCCAGCAGATTCGTATAAGCTCCTTCCGTTTCTAATTTATACGCACCGGGCTGGACATAATGGCTGACATGTTTCATCACGTAGTATTCCGGAGTATATCGATAGCTCTTGGTTTGCGGATCTACGACAACCAATGAGTTTTGCTCCCATCCCCAACGACTGATCCCTCCATTTTCCAAAGATATATTCCAATACATATAGGCAGAAACGCCATTATCCAGAAAATGTCGCATCAACCCCCAAGAATACATGGCACCCTTCCAATCGTTCTTGCCATCTCCACATTCTTGCTCGGTTTGGTAAAGCTTCAACCCGGGATAACGTTTGTGGATTCCGGTGATAGCTCCCTTCCCCGCCCATTGGAAACCGACACCTTTTACATATTTACCACTAACAGGATCTGTCAATACCGTATCAACAAGCGACTCATTCGCACGTTCCATCGTGCCGAACATAATTTCC
The DNA here is from genome assembly GCF_003434625.1 of Parabacteroides sp. AM17-47. Classification (NCBI taxonomy): domain Bacteria; kingdom Pseudomonadati; phylum Bacteroidota; class Bacteroidia; order Bacteroidales; family Tannerellaceae; genus Parabacteroides; species Parabacteroides sp. AM17-47. The sequence continues at coordinate 25,087 of NZ_QTLI01000018.1, read as the reverse complement.
ACTCCTTGAACCTGCATGGCCGGCCCGAGATAATTACCGATAAAATTAGCCAAAGAAGCCGATGTCCAACAACAACTCGGGAATATTTGCGCAGAGTTGAACTCGTTTTGGGGCATTACGGCAAAGATTGGAATTCCTTGTTTCTTATAGGCCTCGATAAATTTAGAGAAATAGAGGGCATAGGCTTTCAGGTAAAGAGGGTCTTGGATAAACATATCCGTACCTTCATGGCCGACCTTATCGGCCGGCAAACCATTTCGATACTTCTCGTCATAATTCTCACCCGTATAGGCAGAGGCATAGTGTTTGTTATATTTCATCCAAGCGGGAGGGCACCACGGAGAAGCCCACAAGCGTAAATCTGGTTGATACTTTTGGGCGTTCTTGATAAAAGGGATCAAGGTTTGTTGGTCATTGGCGATGGTAAAATGTTCCATCGTGAAATCACCATCTACCTCGTCATACGAATACCAATCACGGGAGAAATCATTTGCTCCTACAGGCATCCGGCAAATCGTGAAGTTGGCTCCGACTCCGGGGAAGAAAAGCTCTTCCATGATTTCCTCACGTACACTTGGCTCCAGCTTACTCAAGGAAAGCCAACCTAATTCATTAAAACAGGCTCCGAAACCATCAATTTGTTGTTGATGCTTTTCTGTTAGAATTGTTATATCAATATTAGGTATCGTATCCGCAAGGGCGGAGATCAGATCGGGTTGCTCAGCCCAAGGGGTATTCTCGGTTGTCGTTACCCACTCGGCACGGGGGGTGAAAGAGCAGGAAGAAAAGTATAAAGATATTGAGAGTATAAAAACAGGTATTTTCATGGTCGTTTCATTAATTTATAAGTTTAGAACCATTTGAACACGGACTACACGGATGACACGGAACACACGGTATTAGTATTTATCCGTGTGTTCCGTGTCATCCGTGTAGTCCGTGTTCCATAATCCACTATTCTCTAAAAGCGTTCTATCAACTCCTCGATAGTCACAAGGGTTTGCTCACCCGTGAGCATATTCTTTAAGTTGATTTTATTCTCGGCCATCTCATTCTCTCCGACTATCGCGACGAACGGGATTTTCTTAGCGTCCGCATATCCCATTTGCTTTTTCATCTTAGCAGGCTCCGGATATAGCTCCGTACGAATACCGGCCTTGCGAACCTTAGCGATCAGCGGCAATAAATGAATCTCCTCTTTCTGTCCGAAGTTCACGAATAGAAGCTGTGTAGTCTTCAAAGACCCTTCCGGATATAAATCCAATTGGTTCAATACATCAAAGATACGATCAGCGCCGAAAGAGAAACCGACACCAGATACGCCTTCCATGCCAAATACCCCTGTCAGGTTGTCATAGCGACCACCACCTGTGATACTACCGATCTGTACGTCCAAGGCTTTCACCTCGAAAATCGCACCTGTATAATAGTTTAAGCCACGAGCCAATGTCAGATCAAGCTCTAATTCCGCACGGATTGGCGTATGAGAGATGCGCTCCAAGATAAAATCCAATTCGGCTACACCTTTCAAACCAGTCTCAGACGCAGATAATACCTCTTTCAAGGTAGCGATCTTTTCTTGATTTGAACCCTGCAACATAATGATTGGCTGCAAACGTTCGATCGCTTCTTCGGGCAACCCCTTAGAACGAAGCTCTTCATTCACATTGTCCAAGCCAATCTTATCCAATTTGTCGATAGCTACCGTAATATCTACGATCTTATCCGCCTCGCCTATGATTTCGGCAATACCGGAAAGGATCTTACGATTGTTCATCTTGATACACACACGAATGCCAAAGCGATGGAACACCTCGTCCATAATCTGGATCAGCTCCACCTCATTGATCAAGGAATCAGACCCCACAACGTCGCCATCACATTGGTAGAACTCCCGGTAACGTCCCTTTTGCGGACGATCTGCACGCCAAACCGGTTGGATCTGGTAACGTTTGAACGGAAAACTGATCTCATTACGATGTTGTACCACGTAACGAGCGAACGGAACGGTCAAATCATAACGCAAGCCTTTCTCACAAGCCTTAGCAGCAAATCTCAACGGGTTCTTTTCCATTAACTCCTCATCTGAGATGCCCGCGAAACAATCTCCGGAATTCAATATCTTGAAAAGGAGCTTATCCCCTTCCTCACCATATTTCCCCATCAATGTAGAAAGGTTTTCCATGGCAGGAGTCTCTATTTGCTGGAAGCCATACAAGTGAAATACTTCACGGATCGTGTTGAATATATAATTACGTTTCGCCATTTCCTCCGGCGAAAAATCCCGGGTACCTTTGGGTATGGAAGGTTTTTGCATGATCTTATGTTTTAAATGATTATTCTGTCCGCAAAGGTAATGTTTTTGCTCGAAATAAATAAGAAAATAACAATGCCCACTGTAAGGAGCTTACAATCGCAGTTATAAGCATCTTACAATGGGCATTCTAACATCTTTATAATGGGCATTCGAGGAAAGCCTCCTCCGAGACTTATCAATCCCTGCTTCTTCCCCCCAAGAATATCATTATATAATATAATAATGTAGCAAGCGAACCTAACGCTGCGACCACGTACGTATAAGCGGCGGAACGTAAAGCGTCCTCTGCCTTATCATGCGTATAAGCATTTGTTATACCGGCATTGCTCAACCACGCTAAAGCACGTTGGCTGGCATTGATCTCGACCGGAAGCGTGATAAAGCTAAATAGCGTAGTCGTAGCGAACAAGATTATACCGAATAACAATAGCTGAGGAAACGTATGCAATAATAACATACCACCCAGCAACACCCATGTCATGATATTAGAGGCGAAACTAACAACCGGAACCAAAGCCGAACGCATCCGTAACGGAGCGTAAGCGGTAGCATGCTGCACGGCGTGACCGCACTCATGGGCGGCAACCGCAGCGGCGGCGATACTATTGCTATAATAAACCGACTCACTCAAGTTCACCGTCTGGTTAGCGGGATTGTAATGGTCCGTCAGATGTCCGGGTGTAGAAATCACCTTTACATCATAGATACCATTGTCATGCAACATCTTCTCAGCGACATCTTTTCCTGTCATGCCATTCGGCATAGGGATTTTCGAATACTTCTCAAACTTGCCCTGAAGGCGGGATGACACCAGCCAACTCAATAGCGCAAATCCAATAAATATAATCCAATACATACTCATAAATTTCTATCTTATTTAGTTTTATAAAACAACGACAAAAAGTTTGCCAAAGACAAAAATGGCAGGAGACACCCCTTGAGGAATGTGGTCTTCTGCCATTTTGTACGATTTATAACGAGTTTATTCTTCTGTATATCTGACAATCGTCTGTTCACGATCCGGTCCTACGGAAACGATCTTCACAGGCACACCCAGTTCTTCCTCCAAGAAAGAAAGGTAAGCGTTGAACTCCTCCGGGAACTCGTCCTCGCTCTGCATCTTCGTCATGTCCGTCTTCCAACCCGGTAACTCCACGTATACAGGTTCGATCGTATCATCGATCTCATACGGGAACTCATTAGTCTCGACACCATTCATCTTATAAGCCACGCAAGCCTTGATCGTATCGAAGGTATCCAACACATCACTCTTCATCATGATCAATTGGCTTACACCGTTGATCATCACGGCATATTTCAAGGCTACCAAATCAATCCAGCCACAACGACGTTTACGTCCCGTAACCGCACCGAACTCATGGCCTAATTGACCGATCTTATCTCCCACCTCATCAAACAACTCGGTCGGGAACGGACCGCTACCTACACGTGTACAATAAGCCTTGAAGATTCCATATACCTCACCGATATTCCGGGGAGAAACCCCCAGTCCCGTACAACATCCGGCACAGATCGTGTTAGAGGAAGTCACGAATGGATAAGAACCGAAGTCTATATCCAGCATCGTACCTTGAGCGCCTTCCGCCAAGACCGACTTACCTTCCTTCAAATAGTTATTGATGACATGCTCGCTATCAATCAATTTGAATTGTTTGAGGTAGTTCAAGGCCTCCATCCATTGAGCCTCCATCTCGGTTATATCATATTCATAGTTCAATGAACGCAAGATCGCTTCATGTTTTGCTTTAGCGGCCGCATATTTCTCTTCGAAGTTATGCAATAAATCGCCCACACGAACACCGTTACGGCTAATCTTATCCGTATAAGTCGGGCCGATACCCTTTCCTGTCGTACCGATCTTTCCGGAACCTTTTGCGGCCTCATAAGCGGCATCCAAGATCCGGTGAGTAGGTAAAATTAGGTGAGCTTTCTTAGAGATATAAAGCTGCTTGGTGATATCGTGACCACTCGCTGCCAATGATTCCGCTTCCTGCTTGAACAATAACGGGTCCAGAACGACACCGTTACCGATTACGTTTATTTTTCCACCTTGGAAAATACCGGAAGGAATCGAACGTAACACATACTTTTCCCCGTTAAACTCCAATGTATGTCCGGCATTAGGGCCTCCTTGAAAACGAGTTACCACATCGTAATTCGGAGTCAGCACATCGACAACCTTGCCTTTGCCCTCGTCGCCCCATTGCAATCCTAACAAAACGTCTACTTTCATCTTTTCTATATTTATTATAGGCTATTAATATTCTTATTTAACTGACCTTTGCTGCTTAAACTTGCATTTACTGCACAGGCCATAAATGTACAAACAATAATACTCCGGCGTAAAACGAGAGACTTTCAAGTTTCTCATATCCGCTTTCAACGCACTATTTCGCAGCTCCCGCATGGTCCCGCATCTCGTACAAACCAAATGCAAATGCGTATCAGCATAAATCCTCAACTCATATTGCACCGACTGGACGGTTATTTGATGACGCACCACCAAACCGGCATCAACCAGTACATCCAACGTATTATAGAGTGTTGCCTTACTGACATGGAAGTTGTCTTGCTCCAACCGATCCGAAAGCATACACACATCAAAATGACCGGGAAAAGCACATATCTCCTTGAATATAGCATATCTCTCCTCGGTTTTCCGCAGTTTCTTCTCCGTTAGATATTCGGTAAACAACGCACGTATTTCCGTATAAACTTTCGCTTCCATCTCCTAAAGACCGCACAAACGACAAAGTTAGCGCATTTATTTTAAACGCAAAGCCTTACCGATAATATTCAAACTCGAATTTTAATTCATTATAGATTTCTTGTAATTCCGGCGTGTTTCCCGCAGCCTCCTGAAATTCCTTGAAACCGTCTAGGATCCTTTCCGCATTCCCCTCGGATTGACGCCCATAAAACTTCATGGCTTGAATAGACGCTTGTTTCTCTTTCAGCGTAGATTTAAAATCCTTAGTCTCCGCTAGACTACTTAAGGTTTCTGCCAAGAAAGATCCTAAAACCACAGAAGATAAGCTGCCACCTCGCTTGAAATTCTCGGCCCAAGTAAGAAAGGCGACCGTGCGAGCGAACTCATTTTTCTTATCAGCAACCAGATCAGACGTGAAGTCCTCCATATAAGGCAGATGAACGAACAAGTTCCGGCAACAATGCTCCGCGATCTCTAAATAAGGAATCTCCTTGACCCAACGTTTCGCCTCATCCAAAGGCAACGTCTCGGCGGGTTGGAGAAAGGTCGCCAATATCTTAAACTCACGGATGTCTTCTTTCCATAAAGCCGCCGCTAGCTCTCCATTCGGTTTATGCTTACGGGCGATTCCCTTTATTTCGGGGTACGGAACCCCGAAATTTAACTTATATACGATACCTTTCTCACGCATACTCGTAGAAATCACCCCGTTCATCGCCAAACGAAGTTCCTTACGGATCTCCCTTATCTCGTCTTGTAAACTTTCCATCTATTAATTATTATAAGTCGGCAAGAAAGAATAATCACGGCCATAACGAAGCATCTGATCTGTATAACCTTCCGTGTAGTCCAAGACAATATCAGTAACCTCACCGTTAGAGTTCTTTACCTCTTTCATCACAGGATTGACAAAACCTTTATAGGGAGCCAAGTTTAACTTAGCATAGCGCTCCAAGACCTCCGCATGCAGCTCCGGATCTACTTTCACGCCGTATCCTTCAACAAGATTCTTTCCGGCCGCATAGTCACCCTCACTCTTGATACGTTGAATCTCAGCAAGCAATGTCCCAAACAACTCACGTAACCTCGGATAGTCATTCACAACCACATAGGTCTTGCCATCCCGTTTTTTCAGTTCGATCACATTCGCTTCCTTCCCTTTCTCGTAAGCCCACTTAGCGATCAACTGACGGTTACGCATATGCGCCTCTTCTACATTCTTGCCTAGCTCGATGCGAACCAACTGGGTCATCAAGCCATTCATTATATATTTATAGTATTCCGATTTATAAGCCTCGCCGTCCGGAAGCAATCCCAGTTCCACCAGCTTTGGATCTGCCAAATAATACAGGCCAAACAAATCCGCACGGGTTTCCTCCAGTGTAGAGCTATAGGCTTTCAGCGCATCCGGGTCCGTATTTTCCAGCAATTTACCGGAACCATGTCCCAGACACTCATGTAAATCCGTATGTAGATTATCCGTTAAGAAACCGTACTGCCTCATACCGTTCCGCTCCACGTCACTCCAAACAAACTCTTCGCTAAAGCCATTTCCTTGAGACGCCTTATCATAAGCCTCCGTGATATTCTCTATCGTAACAGACTTCGAGCCATGATCCCTACGAATCCAATCCGCATTTGGCAAATTGATACCGATCGGGGTAGCCGGATAGCAATCACCTCCCAACATAGATACCGTGATTACCTTAGCGCTAACTCCTTTCACCTTCTCTTTCTTGAAACGCTTATCTACCGGAGAATGATCCTCAAACCATTGCGCATTATCACTGATGATTTTTGTACGCTTAGTCGCCTCCTTATTCGTAAAATTCACGGTAGACTCCCAGCTTGCTTTCATTCCTAACGGATCCCCATAAGTCTCGATAAAGCCATTCACAAAATCCACCTCCGAAGCTGTATCCTCTACCCAAAGGATCGAATAAGCATCGAAAGTCTTCAAATCGCCCGTTTGATAATATTCGATCAATTTCCCGATGATCGCTTTCTGCGTATCATTCTCGGCGAAAGGCAAGGCTTGTCGCAATTGATCTACGATTTTTTCTATCGCGGCGGAATAAAGCCCTCCTACTTTCCAAACCTTTTCAACGACCGTACCGTTCTCTTTTACCAAACGGCTATTCAACCCGTAAGAAATCGGGGAAATGGTATCCTTTCCCATTTTCATTTGCGCATAGAAGTCCTCTACCTCTTTTTGACTGATGCCTCCCCCGTAATAATTATTAGAAGAAGCTTTGATCAGATCACCGTCACCGCTTTGTACGCTACGCTTTGGCATAACGCCCGGATCAAAGATTACCGGAGCGATCTCGATCATGAATTGATCCACGTTTTGATTCTCACGAAGAGGTAACTTCTTAGCGTCGATTTGGTGAATACAATCCATCAAGAACTCAGGAGAAAACCCCGGGGCAAACTTGTCCAACGCATAATGATGATGGATACCACTGGAGAACCACACCCGTTTCAAATAGGTTTCCAAAGCCTTGAATTGAGGGTCCTCCCGATCTCCCTTATAATTCGTATAAATAGCCTCCAATGTCCTGCGGATCGCCAGATTATAGCGTCCATTCTGATCGAAGAATATATCACGTCCCATCAAGGCCGCTTCGGAAAGATGATATAATAGTTGCTTTTGTCGCAAGGACAGGGATTCGAAACCCGGAACTTTATAACGAAGAATCTCCAGATCAGCGAACTGATCCACTACATAATTGAACTCCTTATCGGAATTTTGAGATGCCGTATCCGACTGTTGGCCTGTACAAGCCGTCATAACCATAGCTGTCATAAGCGATAACATTATTTCTTTCATACTTACTACGATTTGCTTTTCCTATAATATATTACATCTAAAGTACATAGTTTGAAGGCCCGCATTCCAATAAGGGCCAACTGCAAAGATAGAGAATATACAGTCAATATCAAAGGTTTGAGATTTTTTCTCTACTTTTGTAAGTTCAAAAGCAAAGACAAAAAAGAGAATGGAAATAGCGGCATTAGTTTCAGGAGGAGTAGACAGCTCTGTCGTAGTGCATCAACTCAAAGAGGCAGGATACGATCCGACCATCTTCTATATCCGTATCGGTATGGAAGACAAGGATGGCTATATCGATTGCCCGGCGGAAGAGGATATCGAGATCACCTCATATATCGCCCGCAAGTATGGATGCCGGTTCGAGATCGTCTCCCTACACGACGAGTATTGGGATCGGGTGGTAAGCTATACGATCGAATCTGTCAAACGCGGTCTTACCCCTAACCCGGATATGATGTGTAATAAATATATCAAGTTCGGTTGTTTCGAGGAAAAATGGGGCAAGGATTTCGATAAGATCGCTACCGGTCATTATGCCACGACCACGGAGATAGACGGCAAGATATGGCTTTCTACCGCCAAGGACCCGGTAAAAGATCAGACTGATTTCTTAGGGCAAATCACCCGCCTACAGATACAGAAACTCATGTTTCCGATCGGGCATTTAATGAAAAGTGAGGTACGTGCCATCGCCGAGGCCCAGAAATTGCCGAGCGCCAAGCGTAAAGATAGCCAAGGCATTTGCTTCTTAGGCAAGATTAACTACAACGACTTTATAGAGCGTTATTTAGGGAAACGCCCGGGAAAAATCGTGGAACTAGAGACGGGTAAGGTCTTGGGTAAACACAATGGATATTGGTTCCATACGATCGGCCAACGTAAGGGATTGGGATTAAGTGGCGGCCCTTGGTTCGTTATCCAAAAAGACATTAAGCGAAATATCATTTATGTCTCCAACGGCTACGACCCGGAAACGCAATATGGCAAGGTGATTAATATGCAAGGTTTCGATTTCATCACGGAAGATCCATGGGGAGAATTTGAGGGTGAGAAAGAAATCACTTTCAAGATCCGTCATACCCCGGAATTTACGCATGGCTACATCCGTCGTATCGGAGATCTATATCGTGTAGAATCCGACGAAAAGATTCAAGGTATCGCTCCCGGCCAATACAGTGTAATCTACGACAAAGACCATCACTTATGTCTGGGCAGCGGCATGATTATTGATGAGACCAAGTAACGCATATTCAGATTTATTCTAAATAAAAAACGGTCGCCTCAAAAGGAAGCGACCGTTTTTATTTTTCTATCTTATTCTATTAAATAGCATACAAAGAGCTGATAGACTCTCCACTACATACACGACGGATCGCCTCAGCGAACATGTCAGCGACAGATAATACCTTTACTTTCTCGCATTTCTTAGCGTAAGGAATAGAATCCGTAAAGATCATTTCCGCTAAAGCGGACTGATCTACACGAGTAGAAGCCGGATCAGACATCACAGCGTGGCTGGCGATAGCACGAACAGACTTAGCGCCATTCTCCAACATCAAGTTCGCGGCTTTCGTAATTGTTCCGGCCGTATCCACCATGTCATCAACCAAAAGGACATCCAAGCCCGTCACATCACCGATAATACGCATCTCGGCCACCTCATTGGCACGCAAACGAGATTTGTGGCAAATGACCATCGGCAAGCCTAAATACTTAGAATAGCTGCTGGCACGTTTCGTACCACCAACATCCGGAGTCGCGATACACAAGTTATCCAAAGGCAAAGACGTCTTGATATAATCCAAGAATACGGAAGAAGCATATAAGTGATCCACCGGAACATTAAAGAATCCTTGGATCTGATCCGCATGAAGGTCCATCGTAATCAAACGATTGATACCTGCCGTACTCAACATATCAGCGATCAACTTAGCGCCAATAGAAACACGAGGCTTATCCTTTCTATCCTGACGAGCCCAACCGAAGTAAGGGACTACAGCGATGATTGAATGTGCGGAAGCACGTTTAGCCGCGTCAATCATCAGAAGCAACTCCATCAGATTGTCTGAATTAGGGAATGTAGATTGTACTAAGAATACATCTCTACCGCGGATAGACTCTTCATAAGAAACAGAGAACTCACCATCGGCAAAGTGCTGGATATTCATCTGTCCCAGAGGACAACCTAAACTGTTGCAAATTTTCTCTGCAAGATACCGGGAGTTCGTTCCCGAAAACACCAAGAAAGGAGTTTGTGCACTCATTATTCCGAATATTTATCTTAAAGTGAATAGATTTAAATTGTGCCGCAAAAGTACAAAACTTATTTACAATAACCTCTTTATATTTGGAAAACTTTCTATATTTGCAACCGCAATGATGAAGTATTTACTCTATTTCTTCGTATTGGTAAGTGTATTTCTGACTTCGGGTTCTTCATCAACTCCCGAGAACCAACAGAAATACAACGATATTTACACCATGTACTCTCCGAATGAAGACAAGACGGAATACAATATCCCCCAAGCAGATATCGAACGATACGAAAAAGAGCTATACAACGGAAAACAAAGCTATAAGATGGAAGATGGCTATATCAGGGCTTCACTATTCCGCAACATCTCCACATCAAAAAACTCAAGGACAAACCTATCCTCATCCGCGGAAAGGATCGTACGGTTTATAAAAACTCAATATCCTAAAGAAAGACAAACATTCATTTCATTTTGTATAAATCCCCTTAAGTTCTCCTATGGGTACTATATCTATACTCTAAGACGTATTCTCATTTAAACTCTCTTTCCCCCTTATTTCCATCAAAAAAGTAGAAGATAGCACTTTAATGTCTGCATTCTCACTATTCTTATTTTCTAGATTTCTCAAAGGGAATAGAATAAACATCTATTTTGTTTTCTTATTGGGTCATATAGGATAGTTCTTATCAATTAATAATCAATCTAAAATGGAATTTTTATTAGACTTCATCTTACATATCGATCAGCATATGATCGAGATCGTACAAGAATATCATACTTGGGCCTACGCGATATTATTCCTAATCATTTTTTGTGAAACGGGATTGGTAGCCACCCCATTCTTGCCCGGGGATTCCCTCTTGTTCGTCGCCGGAGCGATAACAGCGTTACCCGGTATGCCTTTAGAGATAAATCTTTTAGCCTTGATATTATTCGCGGCGGCAGTATTGGGAGACTCCTGTAATTATATGATAGGTCATTTTTTTGGTCGTAAACTATTTAACAATCCCAACTCCAAGATATTCAAGAAAAGCCATTTGGACAAAACGCATGAGTTCTACAAAAAATATGGAGGCAAAACCATAATCATCGCCCGATTCGTACCGATTGTCCGTACTTTCGCTCCCTTTGTAGCCGGAATGGGTAAAATGCACTATTACTATTTCATGATCTACAACCTGATAGGCGGCGCTTTCTGGGTACTGCTTTTCTGCTATGCAGGATACTTTTTCGGAGATCTTCCTTTCGTACAGCAGAACCTCAAGCTATTGATCATAGCAATTATATTCATATCCATACTTCCTGCCGTAATAGAGGTAGTACGGGCAAAACTAAAAGCACGGAAACAGAGATAACAAACTTTCATTCAACAACCAAGTATTTAAAAACGATTTAATATATACATGTATGAAAAATTCTTTTTTTAGTCGATTCACCCCCAAAGAACCCAAGTTCTTTCCACTCTTAAAGCAATTGTCTGAAATATTATCCGCCTCTTCCAGCATTCTGGTAGAAAGCTTACGACATGATTCTCCTACGGAAAGAGCTAATTATTATAAGCTAATCAAGGATAAGGAACGGGAGGGGGACAAACTGACCCATCTGATCTTTGATGAACTAGGAACGACATTTATAACCCCCTTCGATCGGGAAGACATTCACGACTTAGCCTCATCCATAGATGATGTTATTGATGGAATAAACAGTTCCGCCAAACGTATTACCATCTATAACCCACGCCCCATCTCTGATAGCGGAAAAGAATTGAGTTTACTCATTCAACAAGAGGCGCACTATATCAGCAAAGCGATGGATGAACTCGAGACTTTTCGCAAGAAACCGACTACGTTACGTGATTACTGTACCAAGCTACATGACATAGAAAACCAAGCGGACGACGTATATGAGCTTTTTATCACGAAGCTTTTCGAGGAAGAAAAAGATAGTATAGAGCTTATCAAAATCAAAGAAATCATGCATGAGTTGGAAAAGACAACGGATGCCGCCGAACATGTCGGTAAAATATTAAGGAACTTGATCGTAAAGTACGCATAAAACAGGGCTATATTATGGAATTATTAGTGATTATCATCATTCTGTCTCTGATATTCGATTATATCAATGGCTTTCATGATGCGGCAAATTCGATAGCGACCATTGTATCGACCAAGGTCCTTACCCCTTTTCAGGCTGTAATATGGGCAGCATTCTTTAATTTCGTCGCATTTTTCATCGCTAAGTATATAATCGGGGGATTCGGTATCGCCAATACCGTATCAAAAACCGTAGTAGAGCAGTATATCACATTACCGATTATCCTGTCCGGGGTAATCGCCGCTATCGCATGGAACCTGTTCACTTGGTGGAAAGGTATTCCTTCCTCTTCTTCCCACACCCTTATCGGAGGATTCGCCGGAGCGGCTATCATGGCACACGGCTTTGAAGCGATCCAATTGAACATTATCCTAAAAATAGCGGCTTTCATTTTCCTTGCTCCCTTCATAGGCATGATTGTCGCTTTCGGGTTTACCTTATTAGTGCTTCATATGTGCAAAAGAGTGCACCCTCATACGGCAGAGGTATGGTTCAAGAAACTCCAACTCGTATCTTCCGCCTTATTCAGTATCGGGCATGGATTGAATGATTCCCAAAAAGTGATGGGTATTATCGCCGCGGCCCTAATCGCAGCCCACTCCGAGGGATTGGGAATGGGGATAAATAGTATTTCCGATTTACCCGACTGGGTAGCGTTCTCTTGTTTCACCGCTATCTCACTTGGAACCATGTCCGGTGGCTGGAAAATAGTAAAGACAATGGGTACTAAAATCACGAAGGTAACCCCCTTGGAAGGGGTTATCGCTGAGACAGCCGGTGCCTTCACTTTGTACCTTACGGAGTTTCTGAAGATCCCAGTCAGTACCACGCATACAATTACAGGGGCTATTATCGGAGTTGGTGCGACCAAACGTCTTTCAGCCGTTCGTTGGGGAGTAACTCAAAGCTTGATGACCGCATGGGTTCTTACGATCCCGGTAAGTGGGCTTTTAGCAGCTGGCATTTATTATATGGCTTCCCTTCTTTTCATTTAAATCAAAGAAAAAAGTCATCTAGCTTCATCGGGCAAGTATGTTAAGTTACTTTGCCATTTCACTTAAGTTACTTGCCCGATGAAGCTAGATGTCCCGTATCAACCACCTAACTCCACCAACGAATTATCTATACAGCACACCTAAACTTTTCAAGAAAGCTCTTATTTATGGAGAAAAGAGAACTTTAGCATCTTACCGGAATAAGCAGGGAGTTTCACTTGATAAGGATAAGCGTCTGTTAGCGTACTGATAGTCGTTTCCCCGGTTAACAAGTCGGTCAATTCAGCCGGTTTGTTATCCTCAAAATCAAGAGCCTTGAATGCCTCGACCGGGATATTTACCCATACACATTGGTCGGCACGGTCGAAATTCACGACAACCAGAAGTACCTCGTTCTTCCATTTGCGCAAGAACGCATACTGACGGTTCGGATTGAAATAAGGATTACCGGAGTTCGCGTACATCAAATCATAAAACGCTCCCTCGACAATAACCGGCTCGGATCGTACCACATTCAATAACTTAGCGTACATCTCACGCAACGAGCGTTCTGCCGGCGTTAATTTAGCCCCGTCAAAGAGTCCATTATTATTCCAGTTTCGCAAACTCTCGACGCTCCAATAATCGAAGATGGTCGTACGGCCATCACGTCCACTGAAACCTTCAGCGTCCATTCCTCTTTCGCCAAGTTCCTGACCACTATAGATCATAACCGGATTCGTATTCATGGCAGCGGAGACAATCATGCCCGGAATACCCGGACGAGCATCCCCCGCAAAGAAATCAGAAGCGACACGCTGTTCATCGTGATTCTCCAAGAAATTCAACATATTTTTCTGGATTCCCTCCAACGATTGCCAACAATGCGATATATTACTAGCCGGAGCCTGTCCGCACATCACCGCACGAACCGTATCATAAAGACCAACCTTGTCATACAAATAATCAAAGTGTCCCGTATAAATATAATTCCTATACTCATCCGGATTATACACCTCCGCTATAAAGATCACATCACGCACCTTCTTCACCTGAGGAATCACCCAGTTCCAAAACTCTACCGGGACCATCTCAGCCATATCACAACGAAAACCATCCACCCCCTTATCAGCCCAGAACAACAAGATCTCCAACATTTTCTCCCACGTATTGGGAATGGTATTGAAATGGCAAGCACCACCGTGCATATAATCCACGCCGTAGTTCAGCTTCACCGTCTCATACCAATCGTTCTGGCTTGGATAGGCATCGAAATGATTGTTACCGGTCACCTTCGCCGGAAACTCACTATAGGCAAAATCCTCCTCACGCTGCGGATCAAAACGAAGCGTCAAGGTCTGTCCCGGAAGATAATAAAAGTTATTATTCACATCAAAAGCCTTGGACACATTATCCGTTTGACCTAAGTCCTCCACGAAAGGTTCCCGTGCGTCCGAGAAATATTGACGTGCCACATGGTTGGGTACAAAATCGATAATAACCTTCATCCCAGCCTCATGCGTACGTTTCACCAAATCCTCGAACTCACTCATACGGTTCTGGATATTATCCGCCAAATCCGGATCTATATCATAGTAATCTTTTATAGCATATGGAGATCCGGCCTTACCTTTTACTACGGCAGAATGGTCTTTCCGGATGCCAAACATGGTGTAATCGGTTTTTGTAGCGTGCTCTATCACCCCTGTATACCATACATGAGTAACACCTAGTTCTTTGATTTTGGATAAAGCCAAAGGAGTAAAAGCCGAAAACTTACCCACTCCATTCTCGGCTAAACTACCATTCATTACAGGAGATGGTCGCAGATTCCCAAACCAACGCGGGAATACCTGATAAATTACCATCTTGTTTTTTTGTTCCATTGCGTTCATCTATATATAAAGTTTTTGTGGGAAAGCGCTTTGTCCAGACAGACGATTTGTCACGGCATCAGGCCTTTCTTTCTTGCCGCGATCGCTTTCACCAAGGTTTCATATTTATTCTCATCCAACACTTTCTCAAAGCAACGGGCAGCGGCGGAATAGCCAATATTACAAATCACGTCTACATTCTCAAGATCGAATGTCTTATATAAGCCAAACTCCTCCGCCTCTATTAAGACATCACACATCTCTCGATCCTCCAGCGTATTTGCCCGGAACATATAATGATAAGAGCGCTCGGCGATATGGAATATGGTCTGCTTATATTTTTGCGGGATCAACGGGCTTACGTTCACCCCGATAATACGCTCACATTCCTCACGGATGATGGAGACCGGAAAGTTGTGAAATAATCCTCCATCCACATAATGAACGCCATTGATGACTACAGGACTGAAAATAATCGGGATACTACAAGAAGCTGTCACCGCCTCAACAATAGGACCACTCCTAAATTCATGGCTTTCGCCATTATCCAAATCAGTCGCGACAATCACCATCGGAATCTGCAAGTCCTCGATGTTCTTGGTCCGCAAGTGTCGCCTCAAGAAATAACGAAAGCGCTTACTATCGAACAAACCCGCCTTAGGAATCTGCAACTGGGCGAATTCCGAGAACTCACGTCCGGTAAAAAGCTCTTGGATCTCCGCCGCCGAATAGCCATCGGCAAACAAGGTGCCCATTAAGGATCCGACACTGGTACCGGCTATGATATCCGGCTTCAGCCCGCATTCCTCCATCATCCGGAATACTCCGATATGCGCAAAACCTTTCGCTCCGCCTCCGCTAAGCGCCAAGCCCAACCTATAGGGTTTATGGTTTGTCTCTTCTGCCATTTATTTCTTGTCTCTTAATCTGGTAACAAATATGCTGTTTTTTTTAATTAGAAACATTATTATTAGGGAAAAAGTTTCCATCCTCTTTTATTTTTGCTACATTTACACGGAAAGCAAAGGTGTTGTCACGTTGTTTTCTTAAGTATAACATTAAATCTACCATGTTATGATTACGAGTATTTTCTGGATTATTCCGTTAGCGTCTGTCCTAGCGCTAGCATTTGCCTGGTACTTCTTCAGGCAGATGATGAAAGAGAGTGAAGGAACTGAGTTGATGAAAAAGATCGCCTCCTTTGTGCGTGAAGGGGCGATGTCGTATCTGAAACAGCAATACAAAGTAGTCGCCTCGGTTTTCGTTGTCCTAGTAATCTTATTCTCTATTATGGCCTATGGCTTCCATGTGCAAAACGAATGGGTCCCGATCGCCTTCCTGACAGGAGGTTTCTTTTCCGGATTAGCGGGTTTCTTAGGCATGAAGACAGCGACTTATGCCTCGGCCCGTACGGCGAACGCGGCCCGCACTTCCTTGAACAAAGGCTTACAAGTCGCTTTTCGAAGCGGGGCGGTCATGGGCTTAGTAGTCGTAGGACTTGGATTGCTGGATATCTCATTCTGGTATATCCTGTTAAATGCTTTCATCCCAGACGAGGCTTTGGACCCGACCCATAAACTCACCATTATCACGACAACCATGCTTACATTCGGAATGGGTGCCTCCACGCAAGCCTTGTTCGCACGTGTGGGAGGAGGAATCTATACGAAAGCCGCCGATGTCGGAGCGGATTTAGTAGGTAAAGTTGAGGCTGGGATCCCGGAGGATGATCCTCGTAACCCGGCGACAATCGCCGATAACGTAGGCGACAATGTAGGTGACGTCGCCGGTATGGGAGCCGACCTATATGAATCTTATTGCGGTTCTATCCTAGCGACCGCCGCATTGGGAGCCGCCGCGTTCGTTTCTTCCGGAAGCGTAGAATTACAATATAAGGCGGTTGTCGCCCCAATGCTTATCGCCGCTGTCGGTATCATTTTATCTATTATTGGTATTTTCGCCGTCCGTACGAATGAGAACGCAACGATCAAGCAACTATTGAAAGCCTTAGCCATAGGAACGAACTTGAGTTCCGTATTGATCGCTATCTCCACGTTCGGGATTCTTTATGTATTAGGCATGGAGAATTGGTTCTGGATCGGTTGTTCCGTGATCGTAGGTCTGCTAGTCGGAATCGTGATCGGGCAAGCGACGGAGTATTATACCTCCCAATCCTATAAGCCGACCCGGCTGGTTTCCGAATCGGGGCTGACAGGCCCGGCAACGGTTATTATCTCCGGTCTCGGACTAGGGATGCTCTCTACGGCCATCCCGGTACTTGCCGTCGTGGTCGGTATTATTTGTTCCTTCTTGTTCGCCTCCGGATTCGACTTCACGAACGTGGGCATGGGATTATACGGAATCGGTATAGCGGCCGTAGGTATGCTATCGACCTTAGGTATTACGTTGGCTACAGACGCTTACGGTCCCATAGCGGATAATGCCGGAGGCAACGCCGAGATGTGTAACCTAGGGAAAGAAGTCCGCAAGCGTACAGACGCATTGGATTCATTAGGAAATACGACTGCCGCTACAGGTAAAGGTTTCGCTATCGGTTCCGCCGCGTTAACCGGCTTGGCTCTGTTGGCCTCTTATGTAGAAGAGATCAAGATCGGTTTGCTCCGTTTAGGAGAGACCGTCCTGAACTTTACCGATGGCAGGAGTATCGAAATATCTAAAGCCTCATTCTCGGACTTTATGGTATATTATGATGTTACCTTAATGAATCCTAAGGTTTTAGCCGGAATGTTCCTAGGTTCCATGATGGCATTCATGTTCTGTGGCCTTACGATGAATGCTGTAGGGCGTGCGGCCGGGCACATGGTGGAAGAAGTTCGCCGTCAGTTCAAGGAAATCAAGGGTATTCTGACTGGAGAGGCACAACCGGATTATGCCCGTTGCGTTGAGATCTCGACGAAAGGAGCGCAACACGAAATGGTACTTCCCTCCGTTTTAGCTATTATCGCCCCCATCTTAACCGGACTCATATTTGGTGTGACGGGTGTTGTCGGATTATTGATCGGTGGATTAAGCACGGGCTTCGTATTAGCCGTATTCATGGCGAACGCCGGAGGAGCATGGGATAACGCGAAGAAATTCATCGAGGAAGGAAACCACGGCGGCAAGGGTAGCGAGGCGCATAAGGCAACCGTTGTCGGCGATACGGTTGGCGATCCGTTCAAAGACACTTCCGGCCCGAGTTTGAATATCCTTATCAAGCTGATGAGCATGGTAGCGATCGTGATGGCGGGATTGACGGTGGCTTGGAGTTTGTTTTAATAGTTGACCGTTAGTAGTTGGCAATTGACAGTTAGAGAAGTAAATTGACAAATTAATAGAGAAAACTAAATAATTGTCAATTGCCAACTGTCAATTGTCAACTGTTTTGTATTTTTGCAAAAAGAAGTTACGAAAAGAGTGTAATTTATTGAAAATGAGCGTAGGTTAATTGCTCTTGATAGTAATAGGTTACGATTTAGTTAGTTATCTACTGCATTATCCTTCTGCGCGTCGCGTAACCTTCAAAGAACTCTTTGTATGCAAAAGTAGCTATTTTATCCGAGATTTTGATATAAACTCCCGGATTTTTTATCACCTCATTCATTAGTTTTTCCGTAAAAGCGGTATTGTTCGTCGGAACACCATTGCCCAAAACGAGTTTAGAACAAACGTGTGCCGACTACCGCATAGCCAGAGAAAAGGGCATTGCCTCACGCCTAAACGATGTTTAGACTGATGAAGCAATGCCCCTTTCTTTTGCGTCTATGCCAAGAGGTGCTTTTACGGGCTACCAGATGATTTTTCTTTTTTAGCTGTTTTTTGTGCCGGAAGCGGAAAGTGAATGCAGAGAGTGTCAGCCTGCCCCATAAATGAAACAAGCGGCCACACACAGCGGGCAATCCGGGAAGAATGATTGTTGCCACCCGGCTGGACAAGTCCCGTCGGATCGGAAAACAATCATACTCCCTTTGTTGTGGTTTGCCCTTTTCACGCTTCCGGTGATGTCTTTTTCCTTTTGGTGATTCCTTTTTTACGGATTTTCCCCTGAAGTTTTTTCTACCCAATCTGCCTCTGGTTTCGTTTACCTCCATTTTGCGCCTTTCAGTGAGCCGCATCAGTCAGTCATTTTCGTTCAGGGCGCAAAGGTAATTCCGGGATTGGACGGGAAAGCAAGGTCAAGCCTCCTGTTTTCTGCGGAAATCTCCAGCCCTTCGGGTAGTATTTCCCCGAAAAACCTTGCATTCCCTAATCCCTACCTTTTCAAGCACCCGAAACGAAAACGACCGATGCGACAGAAAGACGCATTAAAAAAAATGTCGGATAAACGAGAAGCAGATAAGATAGTTTGAAACTCAACTCCCTCAGCTCTTGAATCCGCATAAAAAACAAAAAAATCAAAAACAGCGAAGATATGACGGCAACGGCAAATTTCAGACAAGTGGCGCAATACATCGGGTTGGCGATATGCGGCTTGATGATGCGCACCGCCTTCGGGGTGTTCGGCATCCTTTGGGACATCATCAGAGAGATTATAAACGGAGTGTTCCGAGTGGCGATAGGTGTAATCGTGGCTATCCTTTCCACCATTGCCTACTTCGGCTTCATCCTTTGGTTATTCACCCTTTAACCCTTACCGACATGGCAAAGAGAAACAGCAAGACGGTAGCGCAGCAGTGCAGATATTACGAGGTGGACAACATCTTCGTGTATATGGTGGAAACGTACATCAACGGTAATTTTGAAACTTTCCGAAGATTGTACCACGAACTGAACAAGGACACACGGAGGGACTTCATGGACTTCCTTCTCAGCGAGGTAGAGCCGACCTATTGGAGAGAGAGACTTAAACAGACAATCTAAAAACGACAGCGATATGAAAGGAACAGACCATTTCAAAAGAACGATACAAATGTATCTGGAACAGCGGGCGGAGGAAGATACGCTCTTTGCGAAGAAGTACCGCAACCCTGCCAAAAACATAGACGAGTGCGTGACCCACATTCTGAACTATGTGCAGAAAAGCGGTTGCAGCGGCTTCACGGACGGAGAGATATTCGGGCAAGCCATCCACTACTATGAGGAAAACGAGATAGAGGTGGGCAAACCTATGAACTGCCAAGTGGTGGTGAACCATGTTGTGGAACTCACGGAAGAGGAAAAGGCGGAGGCACGTCAGAACGCAGCTCGCAGATACCAAGAGGAGGAACTCCGCAAGTTGCAAAACCGCAACAGACCGCCAGCGAGAAAAGTAACCCAATCCCAACCCTCATTATTTGATTTAGGCTTATGAAACCGAAGACCAAGATACAGAAAAAGGTGGCAAGACTTTCAGCCAACCTTCGCCCCATATCAGCGACACAAATAGATTGGGCATACCGCCACTGTATTGAACATATCGGCTACCGCACCAAGAAAGGGAACATTACCTGCTCCGACTGCGGTCACGAGTGGTACAGCAACAGCGTACTGTGCGACACCCTTGAAGGCTGTACCTGCCCCAAATGCTATGCCAAACTCAAAGTGCAGGACACACGCAAACGTATCTACAAGGAAACGCAGTATTTCAGCGTGATAACCACCTGCAAAGGCTATCAGGTAATCCGTGTGGCGCAGGTCAGATGCGAGAGCAGGAAAGGCGAGCCGATGCACTTCTATTGCCACGAGGTTGTGCAGCGTTGGATTTCACCCGACGGTAAGGTTACGGACATGGCGTTGCTCCGTGGCTTCACATTCTATTACTGCGATGTATGGGCATTGTGCAGCGCGATGGAGATAAGACCGCACAACAGCCTATACGATGATGTTGTGGCAAGAAGCTGTGCATATCCTAAGATGAGGGTATTACCCCAACTCAGACGCAACGGCTTCAAGGGCGATTTCCACGGCATTTCCCCCGTGCGTCTTTTCAAAGCCTTGCTTTCAGACCCAAGAATTGAAACCCTTATGAAAGGCGATGAGATTGAGGTCATGAAACACTTTCTTTTCAATGCCCGTACTGCCGATGAATGCTGGGCATCATATCTGATTGCCAAGCGTCACAAGTATCGGATAGACAACTTCTCCATGTGGTGCGACTATCTGCGTATGCTCAACAAACTCGGTCAAGACCTCCGCAACCCGAAGAACATCTGCCCCGAAGATTTCATGGCGGCACACGACAACGCAACTCGAAAGATTGAAGCCATACACGAGAAGGAACGGGCCGAACAACGCCGCCGCTGGGAGATTGAAAGGCGTGAGCGTGAACAACAGCGGCAACTGCAAAGGGAAAAAGATGCGGAGGATTTCATTGCCAACAAATCCAAATTCTTCGGATTGGTAATCACTGACGAGGAAATAATCGTCAAGGTACTTGAAAGCATAGACGAGTATTACAGCGAGGGCAAGGCACAGAACATCTGCGTGTTCGGCAGTGAATACTACAAGAAAGCCGACACCCTCATACTCTCGGCAAGGATTGGCGGTGAGATAATTGAAACCGTAGAGGTGGATTTGCGGACACTCAAGGTGGTGCAGTGCCACGGCAAGTACAACCAAGACACCGAATACCACGAGCGCATCATAGACCTTGTGAACAAGAACGCCAACCTTATCCGTGAGCGGATGAAAGCGGCATAGCATAAACCCTAAAACAACATTGATATGGAAGTAAGAATCGAAAGCATGATTTGTGTGTGGGACGATAAAATCCCCACCTTGTTCCTTGAATTTGTAAATCTCCTCACTCTCTCAACAAGTGAGGAGGGATTAAGAAAGAGCGTAAAGGAGTTTGCCGAGAAGCACGAACTTGACAAGTTTTTCCTTTACGGCTTCGGCTCTCACCATTTCTACCTGCACCAACGCTACACGAGCAACCCCGAAATAGTGATGAAGAACAGAGTTCTGTCAGTACATTTTTAATCATCTAAAAAGCAACATTATGGCAACACGAATGACCATCAACGGAGTAAGCACCTGTACGGAAGCAGGGACGGAGAAATATGAGCGTTTCCAATCGGGTATCGGCAGACGCAAGCGGACACTTGTGCAGTACGACTACCGCCATACGGACGGAGAACTGTTCACTTGTGTCAAACCCACATTGGACGAGTGCCGAACCGCAAGGAACAAGTGGCTGAACGCAAAGCAGGGAAAGGAGGGCAACCGATGAACACGACCTATCAAACGCTGATAGTCAAATTCAGCGAACCTATCGCGGCATTGGACGGTATCTTTGACGATGCCCAAGCGTGGGGAACGGACACCCTCAAAGGGTGGATAGATGATTACGAAAGCACACGTTTCACCGCCACCGACAGCCATACGGCAGTCATCACGAGCGAGTACAATATGGAGTGTGTGAAGGAGTGGCTGCAACGGCAGACACCCATTGCCGAGATGCGAGAATTTTGAACAAGTTGGCGGTGTCCGCACCGCCAGCACTTAAAACCCTAAAAACAACGAATATGATAGCACAGACGATATTACAGCAGATAGGTGGAAAACGCTTTACCGCCATGACAGGTAGCCGAGATTACATCAATATGGGCAACGGCTTACGGATGAGCCTTGCAAGGAACAAGACAAGTGCCAACCGCCTTGACATCATCTATGATGCGGGGGCAGATCTCTACAATATGCGCTTCTACCGCAGGACATTCAGCAAAAAGACATTCGAGTGCAGGACGAAGGACATTGCCGTACACGAGGGTATCTATTTTGATATGCTGGAGGAAATGTTCACGATGGTGACGGGACTTTACACACGCTTTTAAGAAGAGGAACGGGCGGTAAAATCGCCGCCCGCTACTTTTGTCAGTGAGCAGTGGGCGGCACAAAAGTAGCAAAAAGCCCAAGTTCCAATCTGTGATACAATTTACAAAAACAAGTTTTAATCATGGAAGCAATCAGACAGAACGGAAAAATCATCTTGCACAGCAACGACGGCATAAGCATAAAGATGATTTTCAGAAACCTTACGGGAAGGAATTTTCAAGGTCAGGAGTATGCGGACTATATTAGCCACATCGCAATTGGGAGCATGGGGTTTACGCCCGGTAGCATTGAGCATTGCAGGGACGGTGGCGTGATAGACACGGGAACAATCCCGAATGTATGAAAAGCGGAAAATCCAATGAAGTTGGCGGCTTCATCGGATTTTTCCGAAATAATCATTAAGTATTTTAATTTTGAAATGTTTTTTGTAAGAATGTTAGTAGTTTAGACATATCTTCCTTTCGATATATCATTTCACAAACTTTTTGAACAAATACATTTTCTTCTATTCCTTGTTCTTTTAAGTTTTTAATGAGGTAATTATAAAACGCCTTGTCGTCATTCTTTTTGATTAAACTATCCACCACTTCTTTTAGTGATTTAACTTTGAAAAAACGGTCACCTATTTCCTTGAAAAAATCAGCATCTTTATTTACAATAATTTTTTCATGTAGGTATTTTTCCAAACTATGTATTGGCAGAAAATTTATTGTTAAATTAGTATATAATCCCTTTTGCTTATATAGTTGTTCAAAATCCGGTTTTACATCACCATCAAGAACACTTAATACTTTTGTTCCAACCCCTGCTAAATTTGACTTACAAATATCATCTTGCATTTTTAACACATTCTCCCAACCACCACTTGGTAGAATATTAATCAATTTACTTTTATACAAGGCATTTTCATCAATTATATTCTCCAATATATATTTAGCCAACACATCCTCTACTAAAATAAGAAAATCGTATCCCGAATGTTGATAAATATCTCGTGTTGCATATGATGGATAACATGGATTTACAATAGCGATATTATCCAACTCCTTTTGTAAATGAAAAATATTTGAAGGCTTTATTTTCCTAAGTAATTCTATTGAATGACTTGAAAAATATATAGCAAGATTATACTCTGTAGCCAATTTTTGCAAAAAATCAACTAACCTCATGATTGCAGATGGATGCAATGCTAATTCAATTTCATCTATCAATATAAGCCGTACATCTTCAGACTTTGCAGGGCGAACAATGACAACATTCAACATATGCAATAAGCTAATCAACATATTTTCTCCTGCACTCATACAAAACTGATTAACTATTCCATTAGTTCCTTCAATGAAATATGGAATTCCTTTGAACGCTTTAAGTTGTGCTAATGTTCTATTTTTAATGCGTTTAAGATTTGTATAGAAATCATAATTTCCATGCAAAATATAACTTAAATTGCGCGAAACAAACGAATCTGCATCAGTTAAAATTGTATTATTAACTCTTTCAGCTTTTAGTAATGTATCATAATTTGCATCTATAAAACGCATTCCATGTATTATGCTACCTTCATAAAAACCTTTTAGAGATATTATATCAGTTGAACTACAACTCCATCCTCTACTGGCTTTTGTCCAAGAATTTTCTTTTCCATCATAGGATATTGTGATTTTACTATTAGATGAATAATCATGAGGTTGAAAAACATTGAATGCAGAGTTACGTACAACCTTAGAAATGACTGTCATGATAGTACTTTTGCCTGTTCCATTAGCTCCAGTTATAGCATAAAGTCCTGTTTCTATTGGTAGATTTAACTCAATATTATTGATGTTCTTTAATTGTTCTATTTTTATATTTAATTTATTATTCATAATTGTTCTGTCTTTGGACGCAAAATTAGGCATTTTATACTGAATGACAAAATGTTATCATAAAATAATACAACTAAAGTAATATTGAGGTGATACATAATTACCCCTGCTCTTGAATTATAAAACAGAGGTAATTATTTTTTTTACGAATTTTGCATCAATCACGGGATATACAGCAGCGCAAACTCCACCTTTCTCCGTGTGAGCAGCATGGCATGGCGTTTTCCCTTGTAACTGCAAAAAGCAATATATTCATGGTAGATGTTCCTGTCGCCAGCCTCCAACTTCTTTATCAAGGTGCTTTTGGGGATTGTCTTGCTACCCAAAAGCCGGTATGGACCCACGTTGTAGGCAAGCGTGGCGAGTAAAAGTTATCCAAACCAAAA
>NZ_QTLI01000017.1:3689-139531 GCF_003434625.1 Parabacteroides sp. AM17-47 | reverse complement strand
ATACGTTACCCAATATACGAGGGAGTTTATCGAATACTTACTTTTGAACTCTCCTCCAGAGCGGAGAACGAGGACATATACCGCCTGCTATCGATCAGGGAGCGTGGCTACATGAATATCCATGACCGGCCGTTCACCTATTACAGGGAGCTGCTTCCCCTGGCCGAACGGTTCGAAGAGGTGACGCAGGTGAAAGCCGCCGAGCTGTTTGACCCGCAGGCTTTCAGGAAACTTTCATCCGAGATAAGGAAAAAGGCGGACGATATCCTCCGCCGGGACTTTGACGTAAGGGGGCACCGGTCACTGGAGAAATACCTCAGTAATCCCGACACCGCCCTGCTCGTGGGAAACGTGAAGCTGGAGAACGAGCAGTTCAGGGTGCTCTCCGAAGGCCACGCCCTGTACCTTCCGGAGAATGACCGCCCCGCCTCACGACACCTGCTCTACTGCATGGCGGATTTCATACAGCACAAATTACTGGTATCCGGTGAACCGTTCCCTGTCAGGACCTACCGGGTAAAGGACGGCATCCGTCATCCGGCAGGGCAGTGTGAGGAGTTACCAGAGAAAAGGAAAAGGACCGGACGGAAGCCTTCCGGCAGAAAATTATAAATTAAAACAGTACCACCATGTATATCGGATTCATATTGAACGGCAGGAACAACCTGGAATACTGCCGGATGCTGTCTTCTGACGCAAATGACCTGGACCGCCGGTTCGGGGAGTTCTGCTTCAGCCAGGTCAGGAAACAGCTGAAAGGGGCCTACCTGCCCGAGGAAAGTATCTACTGCATCGAGGCCGCCGATGGGGATAAGAACCGGGTGGAATCCCTTGTGCGGGATATAATCGACAGAGGCGCGTGGCCCTCCGACGACCACCAGAGGCTGCGGGATATCGGATTTGTCCATGAGACGGCCGACCCTTACAGGAGGACCGACAGCCGGGACTTTATCGTCGGCGAGCTTGAACGGACGCTCCACAACGGGAGGGCGGGCAGGCTGCTGGAAGCCTACCACGACTTCCACCAAAGCCGCGAGAAGGATACCGGCAACCGTGTGCTTACGGCCATACAGACCGGACAGGGCGTGCTGCTCTTCGACGACACAGGCCGGGGACTGGAACGGGCGGAGAGCTATCTCCAGTATAATGCGGACAACTTCTTCAGCCCGATACACCGAAATACCGACAAACTGGGCGTCTATTATTTCAGCACGGACAACGCAAGGCTGGTGGAAAAGGCGCGGGAGTGCGGCAGGATGTTTGCCCCCGACGACAGGTGCAGTTTCATCCCCGCCAGGGCGGAATTCCTCCGGGCGGATATCCTGCGGGGATGCAAGCCCGCCGTGGAGTGCGACATGTCCCCAGACCTCGCCCGATACCGGGAGATGCTGAAGACATTCAAGCTCATGGAAAATGAGACACCCTTCAACATCGGCATACTGGACAGGCTGTGCAGGACGGGGGATCTTGACGAGATACCGGAAAACAGGAACTTCAGGCATTCCTGCAGCTTTTCCTCCCTGCGCTCGCAGATGAGCCATTCCTTCCTCTCCTCACAGGCGGACACGCTGCTGGGGAATTCCATGAGACAAGCCGTCAGCGATACGGCACGGCGCATCCTGCAGAACGAATACGACGTGCGAGGATATTCGCCCACCCCGGATACGAGGCGCAGGCGGGAAAAGAAACCGGAAAAGACAGGTAAAAGAACTAACATAGGAAGATAATATGGCCTCGTGGTTGGAAAAGCTGGGACTGCAAAGAACGCGTCCCCAAAAAGAAGGGCTGAAGGACTTCTGTCTGGAACTGTGTCCGGACAACCGGATAGCCTCCTTCATGATAACGGACCATACGCCCCGGAGCGGGAACCCCTTCATCCGGTTCGTCAAGGAAGCGGCACGTAAAGCCGTACTCGAGGAAGCCCGAGGCATCCCCGACAACCTGTTGCTCTTCTATGCCGGCATCCGGAAAGAGGAGCTGCCCCCTGTCAGCGGACTGCAGGAGAAGGAACCCAGGCAGGCATGGCGTTTCATCATCGAAAACGGCGGGATCACGGACGGCAACTCCGTCCCGCTGAGACGGGCCGCCTACTTGGAGGCACACGGTGTGGAAACGGACCGCAGGAACCTGGAAGGGCTGGAACACTCGCCAGGCTACAAAGACTTCGTGGCATACGAGACCGCACGGGAACGTATCCTTCAAGGAAGGAGCGCCCGGTTCCTCGTGACCGCCGTAAAGACGGACCAAGGCGTCAGGGTGTTCAACAGGGGGCTGCACGGCCCGCGCCACCTGCACGAGTACCTGCAGGAAATAGCCGACAATTTCTACTCCCCCTGTGGAAAGGGACCGGGGACATTGTCCATATTCCGCATCGAGACCTCGTCAAAACGGCTGATGGAGATGTCCCGGCAGCCCGGACGGAGCTTCCCCGCCTCCCAGCCCGGACTGGAAGTGTTCGGAAGTTACCGTCCGGTAGCCTCCTTCGACCTCTCGCCCACGGCGGCCAACCTCGACAGGTTCGTTACGGCCGGCTCCCTGGAACTTTCCAGACGCAACCTGGATATCATGACATTGCAGGACATCGCGGAAAAGGGATACGCCCACCTGGCGCTGGAGGAGCCGTTCCGTTACAGGAGGGAGTTCGCCTCCGTGGAAAAAGAACTCGGAAGGCTATCCAGGGAAAAGGAGCTCCATCCGGACTTTCCCCTCGGGGAGAGGATGGCGGAGCTCCGGGAGACTTCCAGGAAGATCGCCGCCGCCCTGTTGGCAAGGGAGGGAGTCCGGACAGGAATGCCACGGTCGGAAACAAGGTATGCCGACAGGATATCACGCATGCTGGAGAGTCCGGCGGATATCCCGGGGGCGGCCGATACCGGCAAAAAGAGAAAACAACCCTCTTCCAAACGGAAACATGCCGAAGGAAGACAAGTAAAACTGTAAACTGCAAGCATATATGGCAACCAACAAACCACTTACCTCGGAAGAGGCCGTCGACATGGGCCGCCGCGCTGTCGGCCGACGGGCATTGATGCGGACACTGAGGGACATCTTCTCGTACCGTAACCCGCTGCGGCAGTTCATGGACGCCTACCGCTTCAACGTCATCCGCTGGAGCGCGTCCAACCTCAGGGAACCGACCCTCGGAAAACGTGTCAGGCTGTTCCTCGGCACCAGAAACCCGCTGCGGATTCTCCGCGACAACTTCCGGCAGAACCGCGCGGACCTGACAGCGGACTGGGAAAGGGCGGTCATCGGCCGTATCAACCTCTCGCTGGAAGAGCTGGGGAGCATCCCGCTGCATTCCAGGCCCCGTGACCTTGCCAAAAGGCTGGACCGTGTCGGGAGGATGATAAACCGGATGACCGGCTATGAGCATTGTCCCAGCCTGCTCACGGAGAGGCTGCTGCTCTCCACCTACAGGTATATATTCATGGCTCCCCATGACAGGCGGTTCGGCGCCCTCTGCCCGGACGGGATCTGCGGGATGCTGCGGCAGAACGGCGTGCCGCCGGAGAGCCTGTATTACCAGAACTACGAAAGCCTGCTGCAAGGAAGGGAGACGGTCATCTACGAGTTCACCTCTGGCGGGAAAGGGCTACAATATCTGCGTCCCTTGGAACACGTGAGGCTGGATGCCGGCCCGGGCGGGTATGACATGCTTCCCGCCCGCCGGCCCGACAGCCCGAAGGCCCCTTCCGTTCCCCATGGGACGGAAGATGCCGTACCGCTCTCCGAAAAGGCGGAAAAAAACGGAAGGGGTACCGTAAAGGAGAAAAGAACGGTCCGGAACGCAAAAGTCAAAAAGACAAAGGCCAAAAACAAAGGCATGAGCATGTAACCAATTATTCACCTGATAAAGACAAAAATTATGAGAATCGTACTTACAGACAAACCAGCCATGGCAAGGAGCATCGCCTCCGTACTGGGCGCCCGTGAAAAGGCGGAAGGATATCTTTACGGCAACGGGTATGCCGTCACATGAACTTACGGCCACCTGCTGGCACAGGCACCGCCGTCCGCTTACGGACCCGCCCGTGTGGAACGGCAGGCGCTTCCCCTCATTCCGGTCCCGTTCCGCCTCGTTGTCAGACAAGTCAGGACGGAGGAGGGGTATGTCACCGACCCGGTAGCCACCCGGCAACTGGAAGTGCTCCGTAGGTTGCTTGAAAACGCCGACGGGCTTGTCATAGCCACAGATGCGGGGCGTGGAGGAGAACTGGTCAGCCGGGATCTTCTGGACTATCTCGGTTACCGTAAACCGGCCCTGCGCCTGTGGATATCCTCCCTGACGGAAAAGGCCATCCTGGACGGTTTCAAAAATCTGAGAGAGGACGGTGACTTCGACAACCTCGCCCTGGCGGCGAGGGCACGCAGGGAAGCGGACTGGATACTGGGCGTGAACGCAAGCATCGCCCTGGGGATAGCTGCCGGCATGGGCAACCACTCGCTCGGACGGGTACAGACTCCCACGCTGGCATTGGTCTGCCGCCGTTATCTTGAAAACAGGGATTTTGTGCCCGTGAGCTGTTTCCATCTGCAGACCGGTGTCTGCAAGGACGGGCAGAAAGTGCTTTTCACGTGTCCCCTCCGGTATGAAAGGAAAGAGGATGCGGAAAAAGCCCGGGCCAGCCTGAAGGGTAAAGGCCGCTGTACGGTCCTTGCCGTGGAAAAGAAAGAGATCATGGAGGAGCCGCCTCTGCCACATGACCTGACCGGCCTGCAGCGGGAAGCCAATACACGCCTGGGCATGACAGCCGGACAGACACTCGCCGTCGTCCAAAGGCTCTACGAAAGAGGGTGCGTCTCATATCCGAGAACCGGATGCCGCCACATTCCGGAAGACATATTCAAGCAGGCACCCACGCTCGTCGCCTCCCTTAAAGGGCATCCCCGCTTCGGAAGGCACGTGGAAAGGCTGCTCGGGAAAGGACTGAACCCTCATGCGGTGGACGGGGACAGCGTAGCAGGACACCATGCCCTTCTCATCACGGGAGAGATGCCCGAAGGACTCTCCCCGGACGAGCAGAACATCTATTCCCTGATCGCCGGAAGGATGCTGGAAGCATTTTCCGAAGGATGCGTCAAGGAGGCCATACGTGTCAGGGCCGATTACGGCGGAATGGTATTCGAGGCCGAAACCTCACGGGTGAAGTATCCGGGATGGCGGGACATTTACAACGGACCGGACATGGCGGAAGAAGGCGAATCCCTGCTGCAGTTCCATCGGGGAGAGACGCTGGCGGTATTGGAAACAGAGATACTGGAAGACAGTACAAAGCCGCAGCCACCATTCACGGAAGCCGGACTGCTGGCTGCCATGGAAAACGCCGGCGGCACGGCGGACGGTGAAAGCAAAAAGAAAATGACGGAGAGGTGCGGGCTCGGGACACCGGGCACCCGTGCAGGAATCATTGACTTGCTGGTGGCACGACGGTACGTAGAGCGTATCGGAAACCGTCTCATCCCGACCAAGAAGGGGCTGGAGATATACGGCATCGTAGGAGACAAGCTGATCGCCGATGCGGCTATGACGGCAGCCTGGGAAGAGGCGCTGCGTGAAATCGAGGAAGGAAGGCTCAGTGCCGGAAAGTTCATGAAGGGTGTCCATGAGTATGCACGGAAGATCGTGTCGGAACTGCTCGCCCTGCAGGTCGGGAACCCGGGTGTGACAAGGTGCGCCTGCCCGAAATGTGGGACAGGCAAAGTGACACTCTACGACAGGGTGGCCAAATGCGAAGATCCCGACTGCGCGTTCCATCTTCCGCGTATGTTCAACGGACGGGAGATGACAGACGAAGAGATGACACGGCTGATGGCATGGGAAGCTACCCCCTTCCTGAAATTCACCACCAAGGCGGGAAAACCCTATGAGGCGTCGCTCAGAATGGACGAGAATTACAAGGTGGAGCTTACATTCAAGGGCGACAGCAAGCGGGAGCTGTAACAGGACCGATACTGTAAGGGAAATCCATATGTCATTCGAGGCGTCTCGGACGTTACCACCTGATGCGTACCGACGGTAGTTTCCACTGAGTGAACGTTGGATTTCCTTTCCCAAAGTGACGGAGCGGAAAAAGCCAACGGCCCGCTCACGGGAAAGTTCCTTGCCGATGGCAAGGAGTTATTGTCCGTAAGGGAATGAACAGGCTGGGCCTTGGGGTACGCTATGAGGAAGATCCTACCGCAATCGCCATTCAATATCCTGTATGTAAATAATCCAGACGGCAGACACCCGTATCGAAATGTCTGTTTCCAGTCAATTTCCAAACGGAAGGCGCAAGGGCGTCTCCGAACAGCCTGATACCTCCCTGCAGTCTCGGGATAAGATAGATCACCATCTCGTCCACCATCCAGAACCTGAGCAGGCTGTCAACAAGCGGAAGTGTATCAGGGCAGGCCTCGACAAGAGCGATACCGTCCCCTTCCTCTTTCCATCGGGAGAGCGAGACGAAAGATACCGGTTCCTCAAGGTGCCGTACCGCCTTCTTCCTGATTCTGGTAATACCGTATTTGTCCCGGGAATCCTGCAACGCGGAGAGGAACTGCCGCTCCAACAGGCAGCCGTCAAGGGAGAGAAAGGCCATAAGCTGAATCTTTGCCATAAGCTGATTTTTTTATGTCGCAGGCAGGAGCAAAAAAAGCGCGGCCTTGCCCAGCCTAAAAGTGGAGCTCTGGTAAAGCTAAGAATAAAGGCTGTGCAAGCCACGCTATGACAATGCATAGCATAGCCTTACACAGAAGTCCCTTATTCTTTTGAAATTTACCAGATCCCACTTTTAGGACGTTCTGCGAACGTTATGTCTATATATCTCAAGAAAGAAGGAAAAATACTCCTTCTTTTCCCAAACTCATATTTTCGTTCCAAATATAGGAATTATTCTAAAAATCACGAAATATCGTCCGGATAATCTTCCCGTCAAGGATTGGAAAGGGTATAGTGTTTCACGACGGGCTTCCAGAAAAGCATATGACTATTAGTGACTATACATGACAATGCATGACACAGGAAAGTAACATCCCTCTTTCTTCACTATCTTGCACCCGAAATCACTAAAAAAATAAATATGGAACTGACAATTATCGAAACAAGCGCTTATCTGGAATTAAAGCGGCAGCTCAGCACGTTGTCCGTACAAGTGGAGGATCTCGCCCGGAAAATGGCTCCACCTGTCCCGGATAAATGGGTGGACGCGCAGGAGGTATGCCTGGCATTGGGAATCTCGAAGAGGTGTCTCCAGGCTTACCGTGACAGGGGACTGGTCCCCTGCTCACATATCGGCGGAAAATATTTTTACCGTGAGACGGACATACAGCAAATCCTGGAAGAAGGACTAATCAAAAACAGAAAGTAACAGATGGCGGAAATCATTACCAGGGATTCGGAGGAGTTCAAGGAACTCACCGGATGGATCAAGAGATGTGGAAGGGCACTGGAAAACGCGACAGCTCGAATCCGTCCGGGCATAGCCGACGAGCATTATCTAACGGGAGAGGAAGTCTGCGAGAAACTGCATGTATCCAGAAGGACGCTTCAGGCACTCAGGGACGAGAAGGCAATCCCGTACACTTCCATTACCGCCGCAGGAGGCAAGCTGCTATACCCGGAAAGCGGACTGTACGAGGTACTGAAAAAAAACTACAAGGACTTCAGGCGATATGCCAGATAAACAAACGGCGCGTATTCTGAACAAAAAAACTCCTTCGGCCGGATTCGAGGCTGAAGGAGTTTTTTATATAAGTTTCGGAGCTTAGTTGGCCAGCCGGTATGTGTCACCGATCTTCATGCACAGCTTGTCCGTATCTTCCCCGACTTTCGGATTGATCAGCTCGGCATAAATCTGGGTGGAAAGAATGGACTTGTGTCCCAATACCTTCTGCAAGGTTTCCAACGGCATTCCCTTTAAAATGGCCAGAACGGCAAAGGTGTGGCGTCCGATGTGCGGGGTTATCCCGGTCGAACAGCCGCATATTCTGGTCAGGACCCTCAGGCTGGATACCATGGCCTGGTATTCGCCTACGGGAAACACCTTGTCAGGCGAACTTTTCTTTTCATTGTCCCCCCTGTACTTCTCGACCAGTTCGATGGCGATAGGAAGCAACTTCACCACATAGGCCACGCCCGTTTTTATACGGTTACCCATCAGCCATGTACCACCATCGGAATCCGTATGGATATTCTTGTACGTGATCTCCTTCAGATCCGCATACGCCAAACCTGTAAAACACATGAACAGGAACATGTCACGGATGGCCCGCTGGCGCTTGTATTTCAACTTGACATGGATGATGCTTTGCAAGTCCTCCTCGGTGAGGAAAGAGCGCCGCCTGTATTCGGGCAGGCAGTTGAAACCAATGAACGGGTGAAGCCTTATCCAGCCTCTTTCCTGGGCGGTATACATCAGCCATTTCAGGGTGTTGACCCGGCAGAAAGCCGTCGAGTTCGCCAGGGCGCATGTCCCGAGCATCCAGTTATAATAGTCCTCGATGAACTTCTTGTCAAGGTCGGCGATGGCTATATCCTCGATGCGCCTCTTCTCTTTGAGGAAAAGCAGCAGATTCTTGTAGTCGGCCACCAACCCGCGATAGGTGCTTGCCGCCTTTTCCTTGCCTATCTTTTCCTTGTAGGAGGCAAGCTGTTCCCTGAACAGTCCCATAAGGGTGTGATAATCGTCTCCGAAACCAAGATAGCGGTTGTAGACACTTTTAGCCGTCACCAGGCTGTCATGGTCACAGACATACTGGTAATGCCTTGTGATCTGGGCCTTGATATTGTCAAGTTCCTGGTTCAGCCGTCTGGCCTCATCGGATTTTCCCTTCGCCCTCTTGGCCTTGGCATCCCATAATGCCAGTGAAACTTCCCGCTTGCAACTGAAGCAGGCGGTGGTCTTGTTGATGGTTATACGTCCCATAATGGGCACCTTACCGTCTTTCAATGATTGGTTCTTGGTGTAAAACAACACGGAAAATGTACTTCTCATAAACTCACTTCTTTTAGTTACAAAATTAATAAATATCGAGCTTTTTGAAGTTATGAAAAGTAACGCAATGCATTGAAAAATAATTGTTTATATCCCTTGAAATATCCGTATTTGCAAGGTAACGGATAAGTAACGGAAGTCGCAGCAAAACATGCCCTATAATGCTCGCTTTCTCTACCAACAACCAAAAACAGAAATCAATAACTATTTGATTGTTAATTGGTTTTCGCTACCTCTGCAAACTGTGGAAAAACACTTAGTTTCAAGTAATGAAACTAAAGTTTCTTCAGCAAAAAACTCCTGAGTCTTCCTATTGGAAATAAATAGACACAAATAAAAGAAAAAGATCATATATTATATGTAAGGGGCAAAGAGATAGGCGGGAAATCCGATGGGAAATGGAAGCGTCAACAAACTTCCGCACGCAAATGTAAGCATTTGCTGGATATAAATGGTAAAGAATAGTTGTAAAACATGTAAAAATCTTTAACGCTATTCGTGCTTGCAAAGTAGAAATAGCATATATTTGCAGCATTGCAAAGTTGAGATAGCAATATAACAGTTGAAATCAACAAAACTAGAATCTAAATTCAATACTGTCGAATATGGAAAGAAAAAGAGTTTACACGTTCGGAAATGGAAAAGCCGAAGGTAAGGCAGATATGAGAAATCTGCTGGGTGGTAAAGGCGCTAACCTTGCCGAGATGAATCTGATTGGTGTACCGGTTCCTCCGGGATTCACGATTACAACAGAAGTTTGTATAGAGTATTACGAGTTAGGCAAAGATAAAGTCGTAGAGTTGCTGAAAGCGGATGTTGAGAAGGCGATCGCTAATATCGAAACGTTAATGAACTCTAAGTTCGGTGATGTTGCCAATCCTCTGTTAGTTTCAGTTCGCTCCGGTGCCCGTGCGTCCATGCCGGGTATGATGGATACGATATTGAACCTTGGCTTGAACGACGAGGTAGTGGAAGGATTGTCTCGTAAGACGGGCAACGCTCGTTTCGCTTGGGATTCCTATCGTCGTTTCGTTCAAATGTACGGAGATGTCGTATTAGGCATGAAACCGACAAGCAAAGAGGATATCGATCCGTTTGAGGCGATCATCGAGGAAGTAAAGAAAGCGAAAGGCGTTAAGTTAGATAACGAGCTTGACGTTGAAGATTTGAAAACATTGGTCTCTAAATTTAAGGCAGCCGTTAAGGCCCAGACCGGACAGGATTTCCCGACTTGCGCTTATGAGCAATTGTGGGGCGCTATCTGTGCCGTGTTCAATAGCTGGATGAATGAGCGTGCTATCCTGTATCGTAAGATGGAAGGTATTCCAGACGAGTGGGGAACGGCGGTTAGCGTACAAGCCATGGTATTCGGTAATATGGGCGATACTTCCGCTACAGGCGTTTGTTTCTCTCGTGACGCGGGTAATGGTGAGGACTTGTTCAATGGCGAGTACTTGATTAACGCTCAAGGTGAGGATGTTGTAGCAGGTATCCGTACCCCGCAACAGATTACGAAGATCGGTTCACAACGTTGGGCTGAACGTGCCGGAATCTCAGAAGAAGAACGTATCGCTAAATATCCGTCCATGGAAGAAGCCATGCCGGAAATCTATAAGCAATTAGACGCTATCCAAGAGAAATTGGAAGATCATTATCGGGATATGCAAGATATGGAATTTACCGTACAAGAGGGTAAACTTTGGTTCTTGCAAACCCGTAACGGTAAACGTACCGGTGCCGCTATGGTGAAAATCGCTATCGACTTATTGCATCAAGGTATGATTGATGAGAAAACAGCGTTGAACCGTATCGAGCCGAATAAATTAGATGAGTTGCTTCACCCTGTATTCGATAAAAAAGCCGAGAAACTGGCGAAAGTGTGGGTAAAAGGTTTGCCGGCTTCACCGGGTGCCGCTACCGGACAGATCGTATTCTTCGCTGATGATGCCGCTAAATGGCATGCCGATGGCAAAAAGGTTGTCATGGTCCGTATCGAGACTTCTCCGGAAGACTTGGCCGGTATGGCTGTCGCCGAAGGTATCCTTACCGCTCGTGGAGGTATGACATCTCATGCCGCTGTTGTAGCTCGTGGTATGGGGAAGTGCTGCGTATCCGGTGCTGGTGCCTTGAACATCGATTATAAGAATAAGACGGTAGACGTTGATGGCGTGACTTTGAAAGAAGGTGATTATATCTCTATCAATGGTACGACCGGGGAAGTCTATGTAGGACAGGTCGAGACGAAAGCGGCAGAGTTGTCAGGTGACTTCGCAGAGCTAATGGCTTTAGCCGATAAATATACAAAATTGCAAGTTCGTACAAACGCTGATACGCCTCACGACGCTTCGATCGCTCGTAGCTTCGGTGCCGTTGGTATTGGCCTTTGCCGTACGGAGCATATGTTCTTCGAAGGTGAGAAGATCAAAGCTATGCGTGAGATGATCTTGGCCGAGGACGCTGAAGGTCGTAAGAAAGCGTTGGCGAAGATCCTTCCTTATCAGAAAGAGGACTTTAAGGGTATCTTCAAGGCTATGGCCGGATGTCCTGTTACCGTTCGTTTGCTCGATCCTCCTTTGCATGAGTTCGTTCCTCACGATTTGAAAGGTCAAGAGGAAATGGCTGAGACTATGGGCGTGTCCGTTAAGGAGATCCAAAAACGTGTGGAATCTCTTTGCGAGCATAACCCGATGTTGGGTCACCGTGGTTGCCGTCTAGGTAATACATATCCGGAAATTACGGAAATGCAGACTCGGGCCATTTTAGGTGCCGCTTTGGATTTGAAGAAAGAAGGTATTGAGGCTAAACCGGAAATCATGGTACCATTAACAGGTATCTTATATGAATTCAAGGAACAAGAGAAGGTGATCCGTACCGCGGCCGAAGAGCTATTCAAGGAAGTTGGCGATCGTATCGAATTCAAGGTAGGAACGATGATCGAGATTCCTCGTGCGGCATTGACAGCGGATCGTATCGCTTCCAGCGCTGAATTCTTCTCATTCGGAACGAATGACTTGACTCAGATGACATTTGGTTACTCTCGTGACGATATCGCTTCCTTCTTACCGGTTTACTTAGAGAAGAAGATTTTGAAGGTCGATCCGTTCCAAGTACTAGACCAAAATGGTGTAGGACAGCTGGTTCGTATGGCAACTGAGAAAGGTCGTGCCATCCGTCCGGATTTGAAATGTGGTATTTGCGGCGAGCATGGTGGTGAGCCTTCTTCCGTTAAGTTCTGCCATAAAGTTGGCTTGAATTACGTATCATGTTCACCTTTTAGAGTGCCCATCGCTCGTATCGCGGCGGCGCAAGCGGCTCTAGAAGACTAATCAAGGGGTTGATTTTTAATAGTTTAAGCACACGATAGACAGGAGGGTGGATTGAGTGATCAATCTACCCTCTATTTTTTTATAGTCATATGGTATAATCTTATATATCAGGATATTGAAGTGGAGGGGAAGGCAACAAAACGACTAGTTTAATCGTTCGTTTTAATTAGTCGTTTGCAAATATCGCAAAAAACATTTACTTATGAAAGTCAAAAAGACTTTAGAATATAATTTTGATGCGGTTTTTGGGGTATTTTACTAAACCTATATGTTCCCTATAAAATAATCGATATAAACGACTAATTAAAACGAACGATTAATTCATTCGTTTTTTATGGCTAAACCCTCTTTTTGCATAAATATAATGAGAACGGATATATATGAAAACGACATTAGGCATAGAGTTCGAGCCTTTTTTTCCTCAGATAAGTCATCGTGCCAAGATCGGCTGCGCAAAGTATGATTTGTCTACTGGGGAAGGAGTGGCGATGGAACAATGGTATCTGAATATGGGTGAAGTTCCGGGAACTCCATTGAGCCAGATAGTAGGCATATATTCCAATGTCAAGCCAGAAGACCGTGAATGCTTGAAAACTTCCTTGAGCCGACTTGTCCACGGAGAAACTGATCATGATCAAGGGGAAGTCCGGGTCAGGGATGGCGAGGGATGGAAATGGGTTCGTCTGGATATAATGGAGGCGGGTCTGGAGAAATCAAGCCCCATCCTATTACTGATGAATTATGATATATCTGAACTGAAAGCGATGGAAGAACGAATGCTGAAGGCCGAGAAATCAGAGCGTTTGAAATCCTCCTTTTTGGCAAACATCAGCCATGAGATCCGCATGCCATTAAACGCTATTGTCGGATTCTCTTCTCTTTTAGGGGATGAAGAGGATGGTGAGCTAAGACAAGAGTATATTAATCTTATTCAGACCAATAATGAGTTATTATTGGGTATCGTTAATGATGTATTGGATCTGGCTAAGCTCGAGTCTGGTACCATGACCTTTGATTTCATGGAATTTGATCTAAGACAACTTATTGTAGAAACGGTAGCATCTTTCCAGATCAAAGTACCGAGAGGGGTAGCTTTGACCTATCCGGAATCTTTGGATTCCTTTTTATTACGCTCCGACCGTATCCGTTTGAAACAAGTTCTTGGCAATTTTATAACAAACGCAATTAAGTACACCTCTATAGGTAGCATCATCTTGTCATATCAAGCCATGGAGAACGAGGTTCTTTTGTCCGTGACCGATACGGGGGAAGGAATGTCGGAGGAAATAAAACTTCATGTGTTCGATCGTTTTTATAAAGGACGAAACCAAAAGCAAGGCATAGGGCTTGGACTTTCTATCTGCCAAAATATAATTGAAAGGCTGGGAGGGCGTATCGGTGTCTCTTCTGAGCAGGGAAAAGGCTCTTGTTTTTGGTGCACTTTACCAATCTTTCCCCCAAAAGATACCTATTAAATAAAGAAAATACCGTATATTTGTTTTTGAAAGAGAAACGAAAAAACAATTTCTACGTATGGAGCGGTATTTAATTATAAAAACAAGGGATGAGTTGTTGCGCATTAAGATTGGTCAGATCCTTTATTTTGAAGCAGACAGGAACTATACGAAACTATTGTTGTCAAATGGCATCCAATTTACCTTCGCTATAAATATCGGAAAAATAGAAGAGATCTTAGAGAAGCAGGTCGCTGGTTGTAACAAGATATTAATGCGTGTCGGAAAAAGTCATATCATAAATAAAAATCATATCTTACAAATAAATCTCCCTAAGCAGCGTTTATTATTATTGACGGAAGAGGGTAAGCCTAAAGAGTTGGTAATATCCAAGGATCCGTTGAAAGTGCTGAAAGATAATCTTGAGAAGGAGATGGGAAAGCCTCAAGAGGAAGAGGAAAAGGAATAAGACTATGATTATAAAGATAGGAAAAGCAAAAGACAATGATTTTATTGCAAACGATCCTCATGTAAGCCGCCATCATGCCCGTCTGATACGTGAGGATGGTGGCAACTTATTATTGGAGGATACGGGATCTACTAACGGTACGTTCGTGAATGGAGCCCAGATCGTAAAGAAACGTGTTACTCCTACGGATCATATTCGCTTGGGGGATAGCTATGTCTTAAATCTTTCCGAGGTGCTTAAATACAATAATGATTATAGCGATGAATTTGCCGCATTGAAAAAAGTCTACGATGATTATATTCAAGCAAAAGTTAAGATTCAATCCTCTAATCAGTTTAAGACCAGATTATTTCAATCCTTACCATTTGCTTTGCCCGGAATAGTGGGGGTCGTGATAGGCTTCTTAGGGAAAGGTAGCCCGGAACTATTCGGCATCAGCCTCCTGATAACGATTTGTGCCCCTACGGTAGGAATCTATCTAGGAGCCAAGCAGTCAGCCAAAATTCCCCAGCAATTGCAGGATATCGCCAATCAATTTAAGATAGACTATGTTTGTCCGAAATGTGGGACATTCTTAGGTGAGATCCCTTGGGAATCATTGAAAAACCGAAAGCAATGCCCAGTTTCTTCCTGTAAGGCCAAATGGGTGAGAGAATGAGCCTTTTCTTTTCGTATAGTAAAACAGCCTCTTTTGTACATGAAACCCAAATGTTTGATTATAAGAGAGAATAACAAGTTTATTAATCCATTGCTTTTTGTACTTTTGTTTTCGGAATATTAATATATTAGGAACAAAGGTTATGCAAGAAGAGGAATATACATTCGTAACTTTAGACGGCAATGACGTCATGCCAGCGGATGCTGTCATAATAGACGTGGAAGGAGGAGGTGTCGACCTAGACGATGCCATAGTTATAGACGATAGTAGCATCGAGTCTTTCGATCATTCAGACTTTATAACATTGGCGGACGATACGGTTATGCTTTCCGATACAGATATGATGGATCTGTACTCTACGGATATGGATGGCGCAGATATTTCGTTTATCGTATGATCGCGGTTAAATGTCCACATTGCCATGTAGGATTAAAGGTAGACGAGGGGAAGATTCCCCTCGGCATTACCTCCTTTAAGTGTCCGAAATGCAAAGAGCCTATTCCTTTGTCCTTATTATCCGAGAAATGTAATCATCAGGAAATCGATTCCGATACGATTTTAGTGACACCTGTCAAGACTGGAATCGGCAGACTGACGGTTCTTCCAGACGCCGATACACCTGAACAAGCGTTTCCTCTTCACGAAGGGAAGGTTGTCATTGGCCGGAAGTCGAACGCCTCACAAGCTACGATGCCAATTATCACGGCTGATCGCACGATGAGTCGCGAGCATATTTGCATTGAGGTGAAAAAAGATTCAAAAGGTGGATATAAACATTTCCTTACCGACAATAATAGTAAAAACCATACGTTATATAATAACAGTTACCTAGAGAATGGCGAGGTGGTCGTGCTCAATGATAATGACGAGATTATTATTGGTCGCACCGTCTTACGTTTTAATGAATAAAACTCATTTGTTATGATTATAACGATCGGTAAGCCATGTGCTATTACGGAAAAAGGAGGCAGATCGAATAACGAGGATTCCATTTACCCGCTTCCCGAACAAGTGACCCTTGACCAAAAATTGTTTATGGTTTGCGATGGTGTGGGTGGAGCCGAGAAAGGGGAGGTAGCCAGCTCATTAGCTTGCGAGTCCATACAAACTTTCTTTTCTACGTTCCTAAAGGATGATCCCACGCCTGAGTTTATCCATAAAGCCGTACATTATGCGGAAGTCTGTTTCGACTCCTATGTTCAAGAGCATCCGGAAGCGATGGGTATGGCTACTACGCTCACCATGGCCTATATCGCTTCTTCCGGAATCGTATTGGCTCATATCGGAGATAGCCGGATCTATCATCTGAGGAAGGGGGAGATTTTATATCAAACAGAAGATCATTCATTGGTAAATTCGTTGGTTAAATTAGGTAAGATCACTCCGGAAGAAGCGTTAACCCACCCCCAGCGGAATGTGATTATCCGGGCTATACAAGGCACTCATACTCCAACAGAAGCGGACATTATTACCTTGAACGATATTCAACCCGACGATTTCCTCTTTCTTTGTACGGACGGGGTTCTTGAAAGACTGAAGAATGAAAAGATCGCAGAGATATTTAATGGTCGTTTATCTGTTCCGGAAATAAAGGACGCTCTCATGGAAGCCTGTGACGGCAAGACTCGGGATAATTTTTCTTTTTATATCATACCTATTCAAAAAGTGGAAGATAGCATGGGTTTTAAGCAAAATATTCTCTCTTTTCTTTATTCTTTTATATAAATAACGTACTTTTGGCAGATTAAATGGAATTATTCAAGGTTATGAATCTGCCAGACGGACATCTTCTTCAAAATGGAAAATACAGACTTACTCATGTGGTTGGTCAAGGTGGTTTTGGCATAACCTACAGAGGAGTTTGGTATACAGAGGTTAAAGGATCTTTAGGCACCGTAAAGACGGAGGTCCCTATCTGTGTCAAGGAATATTTCTTCAAGGATTATTGTTATAGAGAACCCGGTTCCCAAGCCGTAAAAGTACATTCGGAGACGGGAAAGGTCTTATTTAACAAGTTCAAGGAAAAACTGATCAAAGAGGCAAAGATCCTATCGGAAGTTCACCATCCCTATATCGTAAACGTGTTGGAGGTTTTCGAGGAAAACAATACGGCTTATATTGCCATGGAGTATATTTCCGGCTTCTCGCTAAAATATATGCTTGAGAAAAACGGGATATTGCCCGAAGCTACGGTCCTTAAATATGTACGGCAAATTGGCGAGGCGTTACAATTCGTTCATGATAAGAGTATCTTGCATCTAGATATCAAGCCTAGCAATATCTTGATCGATAAGAACGGGAACGCCCGCTTGATCGATTTCGGAGTCAGCAAACGTTACGATATCGAGCAGGAAGAGACCAGCACTACGATGTTAACCCTTTCTAAAGGATTCGCATCCATAGAGCAATACGATAACGAAGGAACACAAGTGTTCTCGCCCCGTCCGGATATTTATTCCTTGGGAGCCACGATGTATAATCTGTTAACGGGAACAATCCCTACAGAATCTATACTACGTGCCGCACGTCCTTTGCGAAACCCCTCTGAAATCAATGCGGCGATCAGCCCGAAAACAGAGGCTGTTATCATAAAAGCGATGCAAATCATTCCTGCGGATCGCTTTGAGACGGTGGGCGAGATGTTGGCGTCTTTGGATTTTTCTCAAGCGGAAAAGGAAGTTCAGGTTGTCCCAAGTCCATCTCCCGAGATTGTGAATGAGGAAACAACGGTGGTTTATTCATCACCTGTAGATTCTAAATTAGTAGGATCGGATGATGAAGAGACTGTTGTCAATGTGGCTAATCCACCTGCCGTGGAGCCAGTAACAGAAAAGAATAATTCCAGAAAGAAAATAATTCCTATCGGAATCGCTATATTTGTCGTTGTAGGATCCGCTACAGCTCTTTTAGTGCATAGCAATAGGCCCACAAAAGAGGTTGTCGAGAGTATTGATTTACCTTCAGCTGTGGAGCCGGATAGCAATGTCTCAAAAGAAGTAGAAATGCCAGATCACCCAGTTTTACATACGGAACCTCCTATCTCTGAGATAAAGGAAGCGGAGAAACAAGAGCCTCAAGTGGAAGAGAAACGACCTATGGAAACAGAGCATACGATAGAAGAGAATGTTCTCCCGGATCAGCCATCGGAAAATGAGATGAATGAGAAATATAACTCGTTAATCGCCTCCGGTAAGGAAAAAATGGCCAAAGCTGATTATTCGGGAGCTAAGAAAGATTTGTCGGAAGCAAAGGATACGAAACTTACGGAAGAGGTAGTCCGGTTGATCATCGCTTGCGATGAGAAAACCGAGGAGAAACTTATAGCGGACAAAAAGGCCCTGTATGAGGAGAAAATGGCTTTCGGACGATATAAGATCGTACGTAAGAAGTCAAATAACAGATACGGGGCGATCGATTCGAAAGCCGAGGAACGTATTCCTTGCAAATACCTAAGTGTCGGTATCGCGGATAACGGCCGGGCATTCGAACGGGAAGACAATTTGTTTGATATTTATAATTCTGACGGATCATTGATTAGCGAAGGCCTTACTTATTATTGATTGTAATATTATGAACAACTAAACATGTATTTACCTATTATATGAAAAGACTTTGGATATTGATGATATGTGCGGTATTTCCCCTCGGATTGCTGGCGCAACAGCGTACGGAATACAACCGTAAGGGAGATGAAGCGATGAAACGTCTTGATTATAGTGACGCTAAAATGTGGTACGAGGAAGGCGTATCGCAATGCGACGCATACAGTATTGATCAGCTGACTACGATTTGGCTTTCCAACGAGCGAATGCGGCCTTCCATGCGTAGCTTGATGAATAAATGTTTAAACTGCCTGACGGTCAAAGCTACGGAAGATGATCCGGATGCCATCTCTAAATTAATCATTTATTATTCGGAAGGTATCGGAACCCCTAAAAGTGAGGAGCTAGCAACCTATTGGAAAGAATACCAAGAGATATTGTTAAAGCCGGCGGAACC
This sequence comes from Parabacteroides sp. AM17-47, assembly GCF_003434625.1. Classification (NCBI taxonomy): domain Bacteria; kingdom Pseudomonadati; phylum Bacteroidota; class Bacteroidia; order Bacteroidales; family Tannerellaceae; genus Parabacteroides; species Parabacteroides sp. AM17-47. The sequence goes on along the minus strand of NZ_QTLI01000017.1, from coordinate 120,647 downwards.
GGAGGCCCAACCGATAGATTCCGCGGCGGTATCCCCTAAGAAACGAATGGAGTTTTTCGCGGGATACTCGTATTCGATCGAATCTCCTTATGGAATCACGGTAGGAGGTATGGGGCAACGCTTCGGTTGGTATGTCCGTTTCAAGACGAATATGTCTTTTATGAATTATACGGACGAATGTAATAACCAAGGGCAGATTATTAAGTTCTCTAATTCGGAAGGGGAATCTTATGAGCTTAATACAGGTAAATCCTCGAAGACAAATAGTATAGCCGGAACGGCCGGTTTAATCGTAAAATGCTTTCCGTGGTTATATGCCTCCGTTGGTTTGGGATATGGTGAAAGAGCTTTACTACATTCGTTCACGACCCATTCCTATGAAAACTACGATAGTACACGAGAGGTATGGTGCCGGAATATTGATTCCTCATACAAAGGGGTCGCTGCCGAGGTTGACTTGATGATGAAAATAACGAACTCTGTATTTATTAGCGTTGGATGCAATACGGTTAATTTTAAGTACTTGGATCTAAACGCTGGCTTAGGTGTATTCTTTTAATATTGATTATTTATGAAACATATATACTCACTCTTCTCTATTCTATTTGCGGCTTTATTAATGGCCGGATGCGTGAATGATCCGGATATAGATGGTGGCATTCGAAACGCTAAAAAACCGTCTGTTAAGACAGACGAGATATTGAAGTCCACGGCTAGTTCCGTGACAGTATCGGGGGAGGTCTTGCAAGAAAACGGCGCTCCCGTGACAGAGGCCGGTTTTTGTTGGAGCACGGAATCAACCTTTACTGTGATAGAGAAAAATAAAAAAGCCGTATCCAAGCGTAAGGTAAAATATGAGGCTACGATCGAGGGCTTAACCAATGATCTGGATTACTATATCCGGGCCTATGCGATCAATGCGGTAGATACCGCTTATGGAGAGATTTTACCTTTTAAGACGAAAGATGGATTAGGAAGCGTTAAGACCTTATTGCCAGTCAACGTGATGTCTACTTCCGTTCAATGTGGAGGTATGATAACCAAACAAGGGGAAGCCGAAATCGAGGAAAGGGGTATTTACTTAATGCTGAATCCGGAGCCTTCAGCATCCGACTCTACGATTCGTATAGACATGGAAGCCGATTCGTTCTATTGTACGATCTCCGATTTAAAACCGGAAACTACCTATTACGTTAGAGCTTACGCAAAAAGTAAATATGGTGAGTATAACGGGGCGAAAGTCGAGACCTTTAAGACCACGAATGGTCGTCCTGTATTAGATGATAACAAATTCAAGAAAATAGCGACAGAGTTTACCTATGCGGAGTTCTCCATGGAAATAATAAGCGAGGGAGATTCTCCGATCACGGCATGTGGTTTCTGCTTTAGTGCTGATAAATCGCCGACAATAGAAAATGGGGATACGATTATTTGCGGAGCGGGTATCGGAGAATTTGCCGGGAAAATCTATGATATGCAACAGCAGAAAGGGTATTACGTACGTGCTTATGCGACAAACGCTTTAGGTACTACCTATAGCGCAGGCGAAGGTATCCATACGATTCTGGAAAGTGAGTTGCCTACAGTCAATACGAAGGAGGTGTCTACTATTAAAAACGGTACCGCATGGGTAGGAGGAGAGGTCTTAGCCGAAGGTGCCTCACCGGTTACAGAGGCCGGTGTATGTTGGGGAACTAGTCCTAGTCCGGCCTTTGGTAATTGTGAAGGAGCGGTAGCTCTTTCTTCCGGTACACAAGCGTTTACGGGTACGATAAAGGAATTGAGAGGAGGCACGAGCTATTATTTAAGGGCTTACGCTAAAAATAAGAATGGTATCGCTTACGGAGAGGAAGTTCGCTTCCAAACTCCGGATATATTTGGAGCAGGGGCAAGGTTTGAGGGAGCTTTCCGGATACCGGGATCTACCTCTTTCTGTACCTTGGCTAATAGCACGGGATTCTTGTTAGGCGGTGACACGGGTAGGGAATACACCGATGAGTTTTGGGGATATATGACCTCTAAGAAAGAATGGTTGCCCTTAAGGTCTCAGCCTGAGAAATTATCGGGCCAAGCATGTTTCAGCATCGGATTTGGCCTATGGACTTTTGGTGGTTTGGATAACACAGGAAAGATATGTGACAGTTTATATGTATACTCCACATCCGATAATTCTTGGAGCGCCGTACAAACAGACCAGCAACGGCCTAAAGGTATGTATCGGGCGGCATGTTGCAGAATGGAAGATCAAGCGTTCCTCATAGGTGGACGTAGAGGTAACGAACTAATCGATGAAGTCTGGACTTATGAACCGAGCGCTTTCGTTTGGAGCAAGAAATCTAATTTCCCGATTAAACAATACGGCGGAATATCCGTTGTAATTGGTGACCGTATATATGCCGGACTGGGGATTATTAATAAAGCGGATCCTTCTTTGGAATATACGACACAGTTTTGGTCTACAGACAAGAACGCTGTAGCTTGGGAAAAGGAGGCTTCGTTCCCCGGAAGGATGCTTTTATGTGCTATCGCTTATGGTAATTACGTATATGGCGTAGACGGGGACGGTTATATTTGGTGCTATGATCCGGACTCTCAGAACTGGAGCCAGAAATCCCAGTTACCAGCGGCTAACAGGTCTGTACATTGCATGTATGTCTTGGATAATTATATCTATATCGGTTTGGGCAATGCCTCTAACTCATTAATCAGTTACGATCCTACTTGGGATAATTAAAGATGAATAGAACAGCGATTTTAGAACAGATACAGAAGAACGTAGAACGGCTGTCGGCTCCTGATCTACCGGAATACAAATATATCCCGTTGCATCAGAAGCCATCGCCTTCAGTCGCTACGTTGCATGAGATCATGCGCCTATTACGTACGGTTATCTTCCCCGGATTCTTTGGTACGGAACAAGAGGCTCAATTAGGCTCTATCCAATATTATACGGGAGTCTATTTGGAAAAGATCTATGATCTCTTGCAAGAGCAAATATATAATGGGCTTTGTTTTGAGGTAGAGCGTTGTTGTGATTCCAAGGACCGGGCTTCCGAGATCTCGATCGCTTTTATTAACCGGATTCCTCATATCAAATATTTACTGTCCACCGATGTAAAGGCCATCTTGGATGGTGATCCGGCAGCCAAGAGCGTGAGTGAGATTATATTCTGTTATCCGGCGGTCTACGCGCTTTTACATCAACGGGTCGCTCATGAATTATTCGAGCTAGGCGTACCGGTACTCCCGCGTATCATTACGGAAATGGCACACTCGCAAACCGGGATCGACATTCATCCCGGGGCGCAGATCGGAGAATATTTCAGTATCGATCATGGAACGGGTATTGTCGTGGGACAAACCGCCATTATCGGAAACCATGTCCGCCTTTATCAAGGTGTGACGTTAGGAGCCAAGAGTTTTACGCTGGACGAGGAAGGACTTCCGATAGATTTGCCCCGTCACCCGATCATCGAGGATTATGTGACCATTTATTCCAACGCATCCATATTAGGACGGATCACTATTGGCCGAGGATCTATTATCGGGGGTAACATCTGGCTCACCCATAGTGTACCTCCCAATTCCAAGATATCTCAATCACGTGTCGAAGAAAAATTCACGGAAATATGATATTATTTGAAAGAGATTCCGTATGTTTGTGCAAATGACATTACGGTGTTTTCCTTAAATAATAGAATATGACCATGAACAAAGTAAAGACATTAGATGATCTCAAGAAAATGCGTGAATCTCTTCGTGCGTCTTTGGATCTGCGTGAAAAAAGCAATACCCCTGATCAGCTCGTACAAATTAAGGTTTCTATGGCCACTTGCGGTATAGCTGCCGGAGCCAAGGAGATAATGAGTTATTTTATCGAGGTTTTAGACCGGCAGAAAATCGATGCGTTGGTAACTCAAACCGGATGCATGGGCTATTGTTATGCGGAACCGACTATCGAAATCAAGCTTCCGGGTCAGGAGCCGTTGGTATTCGGTTATGTCGATAAGGCAAAAGTAGAAGAGATCATAGATAAGTATATCCGTAAGGGTATCTTGGTAGACGGCATCATTCCTGTAACTTACACCACCGTAAAACCCGAATAAGAAATTTAATATCTTACATAAATGGCACAATACACGAATTATATATTGGTGTGCGGTGGCACAGGTTGCCGTGCATCACAAAGCGAGCAGATCATCGAGAATCTGAGAGCCGCCGTCGAGCAATACGGATTAGAGGATACACAAGTGATCCGTACCGGATGCTTCGGTTTCTGCGAGAAGGGTCCGGTGGTTAAGATGATCCCCGATAACACTTTTTACGTACAAGTTCAACCATCGGATACGGACGAGATCGTACGGGAGCATTTGGTAAAAGGCCGTAAAGTGGAACGGTTACTTTATATGAATCCAGAGAACCGTGAGCTGGTTCCGGACTCCAAGCATATCGGATTCTATAAGAAACAGCTACGAATCGCCCTTCGAAATTGTGGCTTTATCAACCCGGAGAATATCGATGAGTATATCGCTCGTGACGGCTATGTAGCGTTAGGAAAAGCCCTTGTGGAAATGACTCCCGAGGAAGTAATCAAGGAAATCATGGATAGTGGTTTACGGGGTCGTGGGGGCGGTGGTTTCCCGACAGGCTTGAAATGGCAGATTACCCGTAAGGTACAAGCGCCTCAAAAATACGTGGTTTGTAATGCGGACGAGGGCGACCCGGGCGCTTTTATGGATCGCTCCATATTGGAGGGCGACCCGCATTCGATTGTGGAGGCTATGGCGATTAATGGATATTGTACGGGAGCTAGCAAAGGTTTGGTATATATCCGTGCCGAATATCCGCTAGCCGTGGAACGTTTGAAAATCGCCATACGGCAAGCGAAAGAATATGGATTGCTGGGCGAGAATATATTTGGGACTGATTTCTCATTCGATATCGAGATCCGGTACGGTGCCGGAGCTTTTGTTTGTGGAGAGGAGACCGCTTTGATCCACAGTATGGAAGGTTTGCGAGGCGAGGCTACCGTAAAGCCGCCGTTCCCTAGTGAACACGGGTATAAAGGTTGTCCGACCAATGTAAATAACGTAGAGACTTATGCGAATATCCCGGTGATCTTGTTAAGAGGCGCTAAATGGTTCAGTAGTATCGGAACGGAGAAAAGCAAAGGAACAAAGGTGTTCGCCTTGGCTGGAAAGGTAAACAATGTGGGGCTGATCGAGGTTCCTATGGGTACGACTTTGCGTGAGGTTATCTTTGGAATTGGGGGAGGTATCAAGGATGGAAAGAAGTTTAAGGCTGTGCAAACCGGTGGCCCGTCAGGAGGTTGCTTGACAGAAAAGCATCTAGATCTTCCTATCGATTATGATAATTTGCTTGCCGCTGGTTCCATGATGGGTTCCGGAGGTATGATCGTCATGGACGAGGATGATTGTATGGTAGCCATGGCTAAGTTCTATCTGGACTTTACGGTCGAGGAATCTTGCGGTAAATGCGCACCGTGCCGTATCGGTAATAAACGCTTACATGAAATATTGCAGAAAATTACGAGTGGAAACGGAACCGAAGAGGATTTGACCCGTCTAAGGAATCTGGCGATGGTGATTAAGGATACCGCTTTATGCGGCTTGGGACAGACTTCTCCGAATCCGGTTTTATCTACGATGGATAATTTCTACGATGAATATCTGGCGCATGTCCGGGAGCATCGTTGTCCGTCTCATCAATGCCGGGAACTTACTCAATATTTCATCAATCCGGAGAAATGTAAAGGATGTACGCTCTGTGCCCGTGTTTGTCCGGTGCATGCAATTACAGGTGGACGGAAAATTCCTCATATTATCGATCCGCAAGCTTGTATCCGTTGCGGTACCTGTATGGAGAAGTGTAAGTTCGGAGCGATTTATGTCCACTAAATTCATTTACAATCATGGAAACAATTAAATTAATCATAGATAATAAAGAGGTGGAAGTGCCGAGAGGAACCACCATTTTAGATGCGGCAAAAAGTGTAGGTATTCATATCCCGACACTCTGTTATATGAAACTGGAGGACTTGCACTACGAGAATAATCCGGGAGCTTGCCGTATTTGTGTCGTAGAGATCGAGGGACGTAGAAATTTAGCCCCATCCTGTAAAATGGAATGTACGGAAGGTATGGTCGTACGGACACATACCCCTCGGGTAATGAATGCCCGCAGGACGGTGATGGAGCTGATCCTCTCGAATCATCCGGCGGAATGCCTGACATGTAGTAGCAACGGACATTGCGAGTTACAAAAGATCGCGCACGACCTAGGAATCCGCGAGATCCGGTATAAGGGAGAAATGTCTACATTTACGATAGATCGTTCCCCTTCTATTGTCCGGAACATGAACAAATGCATCATGTGCCGCCGTTGTGAGACCATGTGCAATACGATACAGACGGTTGGCGCCTTGACTGCCGTGAACCGTGGATTTAACGCGGCCGTATCGACAGCTTTCGAACGGGATATGGCCGGAAGTACCTGTTCTTATTGTGGACAATGCGTATCCGTCTGTCCTGTAAACGCGCTTAGCGGACGTAATACGCAACAGCCGGTCTTGGACGCTTTGGCCGATCCTACTAAAATTGTTATCGCCCAGACAGCGCCGGCGGTTCGCACAGCGTTGGGACGTGATTTCGGGTATGAGCCGGGTACATTGGTTACAGGCAAGATGGTTTCAGCTTTGCGTCAATTGGGTTTTGATTATGTATTTGATACGGACTTTGCCGCCGACTTGACCATTATGGAAGAGGGAACGGAATTATTACATCGCCTAGGTAGTTACTTGAATGGAGACAAAGAGGTGAAAATACCGTTAATGACGAGTTGTTGTCCGGGCTGGGTTAGCTTTGTGGAACAACATTTCCCCGAGTTACGGGATAATTTATCTACAGCCAAGAGCCCGCAGCAAATGTTCGGAGCGATCGCCAAGAGCTATTTCGCCGAGAAGTTGGGAGTGGACCGTAAGGATTTGGTAGTCGTATCTATCATGCCTTGTTTGGCGAAGAAGTATGAGGCTAGCCGCCCGGAGTTTAGCGTGGAAGGTAATCCCGATGTAGATTATTCGATATATACCCGTGAGTTAGCCCGTTTAATCCGTTATGCGAATATAGATTTCAATGAACTGCCGGATGGTGAGTTCGATCGTCCGTTGGGTGAATCTACCGGAGCGAGCGTGATCTTCGGTACTACCGGCGGTGTTATCGAGGCCGCTTGCCGTACTGCTTATGAATTATATACGAAGAAAAATCTGGATAAAGTGGACTTCGAGGAGTTACGCGGGCTGGAAGGTATTCGTAGCGCTACCATCGATTTTAATGGGACTCCGGTAAAGATCGGTATCGCTCATGGTCTGGGGAATGCCCGCAAATTGATCGAGGAGGTGAAGAACGGTACCTCTCCTTATCATGCGATCGAGGTGATGGCTTGTCCGGGAGGCTGTATCGGCGGTGGCGGACAACCGTTCCACCGAGGCCGTATGGAGGTACTTCGCCGGCGTGCTGCCGCTCTTTACCGGGAAGACGCTAACAAACCGCTTCGCAAGAGCCATGAGAATCCGTATATCCAGCAATTATACAGCGAGTATTTGGGAGAGCCTTGCGGACCGAAAGCCCACAAATTACTGCATACACATTACATAGATCGTAAGGAAGTAATCGGTATGTATATAGAAACTGAAAAAAGTAAATAAGCCATGAATGAGATACATTTGCCTAAAACAAAAGTAGCGGAGCTACATGCGATATGCGCTGAACGCAACAACGATCCCGGGGAGTTGATCAATATCTTGCACGCCGCCCAAGGCTTGTTCGGATATTTACCACCGGAAGTCCAACAGGTTATCGCCGCTGAATTGAATATCCCGGTCTCAAGGGTATATGGCGTAGTTACTTTTTACTCATTCTTTACGATGACCCCCAAGGGGAAATACCCCATCTCGGTTTGTCTGGGAACGGCCTGTTACGTGCGTGGCGCGGAAAATGTTCTGGAAGAAATGCAACGTCAATTGGAAATAAAGGTAGGAGAGACTACACCGGACGGTTTGTTCTCCTTGGATTGCTTACGCTGTGTCGGTGCTTGCGGATTGGCTCCGGTGGTCATGATCGGCGGGAAGGTCTATGGAAGGGTTACTCCCGAGAAGGTACGGGATATACTTTCCGACTACTATCTGAAAGAACAATAGGATATAAAAACACAAGCGGTCACATAAGGTTTTACGTGACCGCTTGTATAAAATAATGCGAATAATCGTATTTTCAGAAACGACTGATCGAACCGCCCCCCCCGGAGCTTCCACCTCCCCAAGAGCCACCGCCGCCGCCTCCGCTAAAACCTCCGAAACCACCACCGCCCTCCATAATAATAGGGCCACCTCCTCCTCGGTGTATGCGGTCGATGGTACGATTTTTTTTCTCTGTATACCCGCAACTCTTACAGCGGTATACATCTTCGGCCAGACCTTCCGAGAAACGAGTCGCTTCCCGGATCACCTGCTGCCCCATATACACAAAGGTTTTCTTTCCACAACGGGGGCATGCCTTCGGACGATACTTTAAGTATGCGATAAACGCCGAGAAACCGATCATCCCGATAATCCCCACCACGAATATCCACATAAAATCATCATCGGACGAGGAAGAAGAACGGTTGCCAGTCATGCCTGCCCGTTCATAGTCGCTGGACATTAAATACTTGGTAACCGCCATGACTCCTTTCAACATGCCGGCGCTATAATCCCCGGCCTTTAGATCGGGCATCATATACCGCTGCTGGAGCCGGTAGCAAATCGCGTCGGGTAAGACACCCTCGATGCCATATCCCGTCTCGAAAACGACCGAACGTTGGGAAGGTTCCGTCACCAACTGGATCAATAAACCATTATCCTTGCTCTTTTGTCCCAATCCCCAATGTTTGAATAAATCCGTAGCGAACATCCGGGCATCCTGATCCCCGATGCTATTCACGGCAACGACAGCTACCTCGATACCGAGACTATCTTCCACTACATTTAATAATTGATTGATACGTGCCGCGTCATCCGGGGTAATGATACCATCCGGATTACTGACATGGTTCAACCGGTTGGAAAGACGCACGTTCGGAATGGTCTCGATCGAATAATCCTTTGCCGCGAAAATAGAAGAGGCAAAACCAACCAGCAATAAACTGATCCATAAAAGGCTTACCGGACACTTGCGCCTAGATCTTATATTCTTTATCTCACTCATTCAGCGAATGGCTATTAGAATTCTACCTTAGGAGCCTTTTCCGCACCGGATTCAGCGGCGAAATAAGCTTTCGATTGGAAGCCGAACATTCCGGACAAAATATTGTTCGGGAATTGGCGAATATAGGTATTATAAGACTGAGCTACCTCATTAAAACGTTTACGCTCTACTGAGATACGATTTTCGGTCCCTTCCAATTGCGCTTGAAGCTCCATAAAGTTTTGATTCGCTTTTAAGTCTGGATAACGCTCTAAAACAAGCATCAAACGGGAGAGGGCATTTCCTAACTCACCCTGTGCGGACTGGAATTTCTTCAAGGATTCCTCAGTAAGGTTAGAAGGATCAATCGTAGTCTTCGTCGCCTCGGCACGAGCGTTGACCACACCTTCTAAAGTCTCTTTCTCATGCGCGGCGTATCCTTTTACCGTATTTACCAGATTCGGGATCAAATCCATACGGCGTTGATATTGGTTCTCAACTTGGCTCCATGCGGTTTTCACGCCTTCGTCTTGAGTTACCATATTATTATACACGCCTTTCACCCAAAAGAATAATATCGCTACGATAGCGATGATAATCCATACAACTTTGTTCTTAAACATCTTTGCCTTATAATTTATTGATTATACATAATGAGACAAAGCTATATAAAAAAATCGGATTATCCACATAGCGATTGGCGGCTGCTTATAACTGCGATTGTTAGCTGCTTATAATGGGCATTGTAACATCCTTATATTGCCCATTGTTAGAACCTCATACTGGGCATTATAGGAAGGAGCTTGCCGCGATGCTGCGGATGGAAGCCCACCGCATAGATTCTATTTATCTTCCCATAGATAAAACTGATCAATGAAATCCAAGGCTTTTAGGGTACATGTAAGTGAATTGTTCTATATTTGCACTTAATAAATCTAAATAAATATAGTTATGCGTAAAACAATTTATGCTAAAATGACGGCATTACCGGTAGGACTCTGCGCTTTAGCCTTTGCGGTTACCTCGTGCGGTTCTTCCGAATACAAGAAATTTGCCGACAATGAAGGTAAGCAAGTGGCCTCTATCCTGCGGGAAAACGACTGTTTGGCCTGCCACTCTGAAAATGCGCCTCTGCCATTTTACGGTAATTTACCGTTGATCGGTCCCGTAGTACAGGCAGACATGAAGGAGGCCGTTCACTATGTGGACTTGACTGCTATGGTGGAAGCCTTGGAGAACGGGCAGCCCGTTTCAGAGGTTGATTTGGCGAAGGTGGAGAATACGGCCCTAAGCGGCTCTATGCCCCCGGCTAAGTATTCCCATATGCCGATGCACTGGGGAACTAGCCTTGACGACAATGAGAAAGCGGTGATCATTTCATGGGCGAAGAATGTCCGTAAAGATCGTTTCACGACCGAAACCGTAGCGGAAGAATTTAAGAATGAGCCTCTTCAGCCTCTAATGAAGAGCTTGCCTACAGATCCGGCGAAGGTAGAGTTGGGTTTTGCTCTGTATCATGATACTCGTTTGTCTGCGGACAATACGATCTCTTGCGCTACTTGCCACGGATTGAACACAGGTGGTGTAGACCGTAAGCAATATTCGGAAGGTATTAATGGACAGTTCGGTGGTGTTAACGCTCCGACCGTATATAATGCGGCGCTTAATTTCGTTCAATTTTGGGACGGACGTGCGGCAGACCTAAAAGAGCAAGCGGCTGGTCCTCCATTGAACCCAGTGGAAATGGGTTGTACCTCATTCGACCAGATTTGCGAGGCTTTAGCGCAAGATAAGGATTTCACGAAGAAATTCACGGAAGTGTATCCGGAAGGTTATTCTCAATCTACGATCACGGACGCTATCGCTGAGTTTGAGAAGACCTTGCTTACGCCGAGTCGTTTCGACAAATACTTGATGGGAGATAAAAACGCGCTTACAGCGGAAGAATTAGAGGGCTATCAACTATTCAAGGACAATAAATGCGCTACTTGCCACGTTGGTGTAAATGTCGGTGGTCAATCTTACGAGTTCATGGGTATCAAGAACAGCTATTTCGATTACCGGAATACAGGGTTGACGGACGGTGATAACGGACGCTATGCCGTGACTAAGAAAGAATCCGATCGTCATAAGTTCAAAACCCCGACACTTCGTAACGTGATGCTGACTTATCCGTACATGCACGACGGAACCGTAGCCTCCGTGGAGGATGCGATCCGTATCATGCATGAGTTCCAGATCGGAAAGGAGATCAATGATGTAGAAGTTGAAAAAATCGTTGTTTTTCTAGGAACTTTGAACGGAGAATATAATGGAAAAATGCTTCAATAATTGATTAAAAAAGGTACATGTCCTTCCGCTTGTTCTACATATTACTTATATTTGCCGCAGTTAAGTGTGGAGAAGGAATATGGGCACAGGAGGAAGGACTTGCTTCGTATTACCATCATCGTTTCCACGGCAGGAAATCATCCAGTGGAAGGGTTCATGATAAAGAAGAATTAGTCGCCGCGCATCGTACGTATCCTTTTGGTACTTTTTTAAGAGTCACGAACTTGGAGAATATGAAAAGTACCATTGTATGCGTAACGGATCGTGGACCTCGTTATAGAAAACGAATCATTGATGTATCAGCGAGCGCCGCCGAGATATTGGATTTTATCGATAAAGGTGTCGCTAAGGTACGGATAGAAGTCGTTCCCGGCCCCTTAGACCTCCGCTATCTGGACTTGATCTATCCTAAGATTCCTTATCTGGATATAGATTATTTACGTCCGGATCCACCTTATAGGGTGAAATTCACGAAATAAATTTAATATAATGAAGCAAATACTTATCACCGGGGGCGCCGGCTTTATCGGTTCTCATTTATGTGCCCGTCTTTTAGAAGAAGGAAATGAAGTAATTTGTCTGGATAACTATTTTACGGGAAGTAAGGAGAATGTGATTCCTCTGCTGAAAAATCCACATTTCGAGTTGATCAGGCATGATGTTTCTATACCGTTCCAAGCCGAGGTCGATGAGATTTATAATTTGGCATGTCCCGCATCTCCAGTTTATTATCAAATAGATCCGATACAGACGATCAAGACATCCGTGTTAGGAGCGGTCAATATGTTAGGTCTGGCAAAACGGGTGAACGCTAAGATATTACAAGCATCTACCAGCGAGGTGTATGGAGATCCCATGATACACCCGCAGCCGGAAAGCTATTGGGGAAATGTCAACCCGATAGGGCCTCGCTCTTGTTATGACGAGGGCAAGCGTTGCGCCGAGACCTTATTTATGGATTACCATCGCCAAAACAAGGTTCGCATTAAAATCATCCGCATCTTTAATACGTATGGGCCTAATATGAGTACGAACGATGGCCGTGTCGTCTCTAATTTCATTATACAGGCATTACAAAATAAGGACATTACGATTTATGGGGATGGAAACCAAACTCGTAGTTTCCAATATGTAGACGATTTGATCGAGGGGATGATTCGTATGATGAATACCTCGGATGATTTTATCGGCCCGGTAAATATCGGAAATCCGGGAGAGTTCTCGATGAACGAGTTGGCCAAGATCGTGATCCGTTTGACAAACTCCTCCTCTAAGATCGTATACCGCCCGTTGCCGGGAGACGATCCCAAGCAACGTAAGCCCGATATTACGTTGGCCAAAGAGAAATTAGATGGGTGGGAACCTACGGTTTGTTTGGAGGAAGGATTAAAGAAAACGATATTATACTTTAAATCTCTCTAATAAATTTCTAATTTGGCCTAAGAGTATTCTAACTAAATATTCATAAGCGATAAAAGAGTGACTTCTACCTTTGCGTAAAATTTAACGCAAATGGACAGACGAGTCACTCTTTTACTTTTTTTATCTCTTCTTTTCTCTGGGGCGAGAGCCTCTGTTGTCTCCCTCTCCTTGAAAGAGTCCGAGCAACGTTTCTCTGAGCACAATCTGGAAGTGATAGCCGAACGGTATAATATCGATATAGCCGAGGCTCAGGTGGTACAGGCCAAACTTTTCGAGAATCCCGTGGTCTCTTTGGAGCAAAATGTTTATAACCGGTTGAACGGGCATTACTTTGATTTCGGGAAACAAGGGGAAACGATCATAGAGGTGGAACAGTTGATCTATATCGCCGGACAGCGAAACAAACGTGTCCGTTTGGAGAAGATCCATAAGGAAATGGCCCTTTACCAATTCGAGGAAGTATTAAGAACCCTCCGGAGCGAGTTGAAGGAGAAATTCGTAACGCTTTATTTTACCCGGAAATCTCAATCCATTTACGATCGTGAGATCGATTCTTTGGCTCATCTGCTGAAGGTTCTCAAGGAGCAGAATGAGAAAGGGAATGTTTCTTTATTAGAGAAGTCCCGTATCGAGGCCCTATTGCTCTCTTTGCGGCAAGAGCGGAATGATATCGCCAATCAAGTTATCTCCCTTCAAGGAGACATGCGGCTTTTATTAGGATTATCCGGCAATGATACCTTCGAGCCGATATTCGATGAGTCTGTGTTGAACCAGATCGATATGGACTCCGTCCCTTTCTCTGAATTGACCTCTTTATTATACGAACGTCCGGATCTTAAGTTGGCGCAAGTAAGCATCAAGGCTTCGGAGGCGGACGTGAGATTACAACGTTCCCTCGCTTTCCCGGAAGTGAGCGTAAAGGGTACGTATGATAAGGCCGGTAACTTTATCAATGATTATTGGGCGATCGGATTGAGCGTCTCCCTTCCTATATTTAACCGGAATCAAGGGAATATCCGGGCGGCGAAAATATCTGTCGCTCAAAAGGCCCATAAGGAAGAATACGCACGCCGCCATGCCGAGAATGAATTATTCACCAGCTATGCCCGATTGGAAAAGGCGATTCAGCTTTATCGTTCCTCGAACTATGGATTGGAGAAGGATTTCGCCTTGATTATCGAAGGCGTGAACTTGAATTTCCAAAAACGGAATATCAGTCTCCTTGAGTTTATCGATTATTATGAGACCTACAAAACAACCTGCTTGCAACTTTACCAAACTCAAAAAGAAGTGTTACTGGCCTTGGAGGAGGTAAATACCGTAACGGGTAGCCATGTATTCAACTATTAAAAGCAAATCAAATGATATGAATAAGCATCTAATCACATGCATCCTTTTAGTACCCTTGGTATGTTCCTGCGGGAAACAGGCGACCACCTCGGTCGATACCCGGGAACCTTTACTATTAAATGACAGTTTACAGGAGATTATAACACTGGATACGGTTCGTGACACACCATTAACCAACGAGTTGTTGCTCAATGGCCGTGTCAGTTTCAATCCGGAGCGAGTAGCCCATGTGTATCCGATGTTTGGTGGAAATGTCACCTCCATTCATGCGGAAGTTGGCGATTACGTAGGGAAAGGAGATGTCCTAGCGGTGATCCGGAGCGGCGAGATCGCTGATATCGACAAGCAGCGAAAGGAGGCCGAGCATCAACTGGCTATCGCTAACCGTAACTTGGAGGCTACCCAAGATATGGCCCGGAGCGGTATGGCTTCCGACCGGGACTTCCTGCAAGCCCAGCAAGAGCAAGCCGATGCCGAGGCCGAGACCAAACGTATCCAAGAAATGTATTCCATTTATAACATAACAGACCCATCTACCTATGTGGTGAAAGCGCCGGTCTCCGGCTTTATCATCGATAAGAATATAAACCGGGATATGCAGATCCGTTCTGATCAAGGGGAGGAGATGTTTACCATTTCCGGTCTCGACGATGTCTGGGTGATGGCCGATGTCTATGAGGGAGATATCAGCAAGGTAAAAGAGGGGGCTACCGTTCGTATCACCACTTTGGCCTATAAGGATATGGAGTTTACGGGAACGATCGATAAGGTCTATCATATGCTAGACCGAGAAAGTAAGACCATGAGCGTAAGAGTCAAATTAAGGAACGAGAAGTATATGCTTAAACCCGGAATGTTTACGAACGTATATGTACAGAGCGCGGTAAAAGGAGAAAGTATGCCTTGCGTAAACGCCCATGCCGTGATCTTCGAGGATGGTAAAGAATACGTTGTCTATGTCTCGAAGGAGGGATATTTGCAAATGCGTGAGATCTCGGTGTATAAGCAAACCGAGAAGTTCTGTTACCTGCGATCCGGCTTGAAGGATGGGGATCGGATCGTAGATCGGAACGCTCTTTTGGTGTATAACGAATTAAAGTAACCAGACGATATGCACACATTCATAGATAATATCATAACGTTCTCCCTCCGGAACAAATTCTTTATCTTCTTCTGTACCACGATCGCCGTAATCGCCGGTATCACCAGCTTTATCCATACGCCGATCGACGCGTTTCCGGATGTGACGAATACGAAGGTGACGATTATCACCCAATGGCCGGGCAGGAGCGCCGAGGAGATCGAGAAGTTTATCACGATCCCGATCGAGATCGCCATGAACCCGGTACAGAAAAAGACGGATATCCGGAGCACGACCCTTTTCGGTCTTTCCGTCATCAACGTGATGTTCGAAGATAAGGTGGATGATTTCTTCGCCCGCCAGCAAGTTTATAATCTCTTGAACGACGCCGACCTGCCGGAAGGGGTCACGCCGGAAGTGCAGCCCTTATACGGCCCGACCGGCGAGATCTTCCGCTATACATTACGTAGCGATAAGCGTTCCGTCCGGGAATTGAAGACCTTGCAGGATTGGGTGATCGAGCGGAAGTTGCGGGCCGTACCCGGTGTAGCGGATATCGTCAGCTTCGGAGGAGAGGTAAAGACATTCGAGGTTAGCGTCAACCCGAATCAACTGATCAGTTACGGGGTAACGACCTTGGAACTTTATGACGCTATCGCGAAAAGTAATATCAACGTAGGCGGCGACATGATCACGAAAAGCTCGCAAGCCTATGTCGTGCGGGGTATCGGCTTGATTAACGATGTAAAAGAGATCGAGAATATCGTCGTAAAGAATATCAATGGCACGCCAATCCTTGTCAAGCACTTGGCTACCGTGCACGAATCCAGTCTTCCCCGCCTAGGGCAAGTGGGCCGCATGGAGGAAGATGATGTCGTACAAGGCATCGTTGTCATGCGAAAAGGGGAGAACCCCGGCGAGGTAATCGCCGCCTTGAAGGATAAGATCAAGGATATCCAACAAAACGCCTTGCCGGAAGACGTGCGAATCGTATCGTTCTACGATCGTGAGAATCTGGTAGATCTGGCGGTCAAGACCGTAACACATAATCTGGCGGAAGGTATTCTGCTGGTAACTTTCATCGTATTAATCTTCATGGCGGATTGGCGTACGACGGTGATCGTGTCGATCATTATCCCGTTGGCACTCCTCTTCGCCTTTATTTGTCTCCGGGCGATGGGGATGAGCGCCAACCTCTTATCTATGGGAGCGATCGACTTCGGTATTATTATCGATGGCGCCGTCGTGATGGTGGAGGGGCTTTTCGTGGCATTGGACCGGAAAGCCCGTGAAGTAGGCATGCCCGCTTTCAATTTGATGAGTAAGATGGGTATTATCCGTCATACGGCGAAGGACCGTGCGAAAGCGGTTTTCTTCTCTAAGCTGATTATCATCACCGCCTTGGTCCCGATCTTCTCTTTCCAGAAGGTGGAAGGAAAGATGTTCAGCCCGCTCGCTTATACCTTGGGGTTCGCCTTGTTGGGAGCGTTGATCTTTACGTTGACATTGGTACCCGTCCTATCTTCCATGCTATTAAAGAAAGAGGTGCGTGAGAAACATAATCCGTTCCTCGCGTGGATCAATCGGAAGTCGATCGGTATTTTCGACTGGTGCCACGCCCGTAAGAAGCGGACGATCACGTTCGCCACGCTGGTAGCTGCCATAGGTATCTGGTGCTTCACCTTGTTGGGCAGCGAGTTTCTCCCGCAACTGAACGAGGGCTCTATTTATATCCGTGCGACCTTACCGCAAAGTATATCTTTGGATGAATCCGTTACGTTGGCCAACCAGATGCGCCGGAAGCTGGCGGCTTATCCGGAGGTTCGTCAGGTCTTATCGCAAACCGGCCGGCCGAACGATGGCACGGACGCGACAGGTTTCTACAACATCGAGTTTCATGTGGATATATATCCCGAGAAAGAGTGGGAAAGCGAACGCTCGAAAGCGGGTCTGATCGAGAAGATGCAAGAGGATCTGGCGATCTATCCGGGCGTGGATTTTAACTTCTCGCAGCCTATCTCGGACAATGTAGAGGAAGCGGCCAGCGGCGTGAAGGGTTCCATCGCCGTGAAGGTCTTCGGTAAGAACCTGTACGAGTCGGAGAAGATGGCGGTAGAGGTTTTCAAGGTCTTGGAGACCGTAGACGGTATCGAGGATCTGGGCGTTATCCGGAATATCGGCCAGCCGGAGCTGCGGATCGAGTTGAACGAGTCTCGTTTAGCCCGCTACGGCGTGGCCAAGGAGGACGTGCAATCCATTATCGAGATGGCGATAGGAGGTAAGAGCGCCTCCCTGCTTTATGAGGACGAGCGTAAGTTCAATATCATGGTCCGCTACGAATCTGCTTTCCGCCGTAGCGAGAATGAGATAGGCAAGATACTGGTTCCGGCAAAGGATGGTTCCATGATTCCTATCCGCGAGCTGGCGGATATCCATACGATTACCGGCCCGTTGATTATCTACCGGGATAACCACGCTCGTTTCTGCGCCGTGAAATTCTCGGTCCGGGGCCGCGACATGGGTAGCGCCGTGGCTGAAGCCCAGCGGAAAGTGGAGAGGCAGGTAAAGCTCCCCGAAGGCTATACCTTGAAATGGACCGGAGATTTCGAGAACCAACAACGGGCTACCAAACGCTTGGCCCAAGTCGTCCCCGTAAGTATAGCGATCATCTTCGTGATCCTATTCGTCCTTTTCGGCAACGCCCGGGATGCCGGACTGGTCTTATTGAACGTGCCTTACGCCGCCGTCGGAGGTATCTTGGCCCTATTAATCACGAGTTTCAACTTCTCGATCTCCGCCGGTATCGGCTTTATCGCCCTCTTCGGTATCTGTATACAGAATGGCGTGATCATGATATCGGACATCAAGAATAACCTGCGGGAGAGGCATCCTCTGGAAGATTCGATCAAGATGAGCGTGAAATCAAGGGTACGTTCCGTATTAATGACCGCCTCCATGGCCGCTATCGGCCTGCTTCCGGCCGCCTTGAGCCACGGTATCGGATCGGAAAGCCAGCGTCCTTTGGCGATCGTGATCATTGGCGGATTAATAGGGGCCACGTTCTTCACCCTCTTTGTCTTCCCGCTGATGGTGGAGGCTTTTTATCGACGAATGCTTTATGATAAGAACGGTAAATTAGTGCAACGTAGGTTGTAATTGCTATATTTGTAGCAAGAAAGTCCGGAACTATTAGGGAGGGCGACTGGAGTTATTATGCGAAAGGATTATACTTACTGATCTTTTCACGGCTGTGAAAAGATCATATCACAGAGGTGAAACGATCGTATCACAACCGTGAAAAGAACGTTTCACCTCTGTGATACGATTAGCATCACCCTAAGTACGCATTACTAATGATGGACATTCTTATTAATACATACGATACAATGGCGAAGATATTATTAGTAGAAGACGAGGTAAACATCGCCTCTTTTATAGAAAGAGGCTTGCGGGAGTTCGGGCATGAGGTATATGTCGCTTACGACGGTGCCGCCGGTTGGGAACTGACACAGAAGAACGATTTCCAATTGCTGATTCTGGATATTATAATGCCGAAGATGAACGGCTTGCAACTTTGCAAACAGTATCGGCAACGGTTCGGTTACCATGCCCCCGTGATTATGCTGACCGCCTTGGGAACCACCGAGGATATCGTTAGCGGGCTGGATGCCGGGGCGGATGATTATCTGGTAAAACCTTTCAGCTTCCAAGAACTCGAGGCCCGCATAAAGGCGTTATTACGTCGATCGGGAAACGAATCCGTCCATATGGCTCTCCGGTGCGGGGATCTGGTCTTAGATCCTCCAAGCCATCGGGCTATACGGAATGGGCAGGTCATCGATTTGACCGTAAAGGAATATAGGCTCTTGGAATATTTCATACAGAACCAAGGAACGGCCTTGAGCCGGATGAACTTGCTAAAGAATGTCTGGGACAAGGATTTCGATACCAATACGAACGTGGTCGATGTTTACGTGAATTATTTGCGCACGAAGATAGACAAGGACTTCGAACCTAAGCTAATCCGTACCGTAGTGGGTGTGGGCTATATGATGGAAGCATGAAGACAGGAAACAAGATCGCTCTCTTTTACTCGGCCATTACCATAGGCGTGATAGCCGTCGTGACGCTTGTCTTCTATTTGGTTTCCACGAGCTATATCTCTCGCCTGTACTATTCTTACCTGACGGAAAAAGCCTATGCCACGGCACAGAAGCATTGGGAGAAGGACGAGACCGACGACGAGAGCTATGCCCGTATCCAACAGCGTTACGAGGAAACCCTTCCCGTCGCTACCGAGATATTGCTGAACGCCGATAGCTTGGAGACCCGGCAAGTGCTGTCCCGTTATCTGGACGCCACGCAGGTGAGATCTCTATACCAAGAGGATATCGTTCACTTCAAGCACGATACGCAAATGGGAGCGGCTTTGTATTATCCCGACAACGAGGGGAATTTCATCGTGATTGTCCTTTCCGGGAATCAGTATGGGATGGATATCCAGCATCGGATCGGCTGGCTGTTGCTGGGATTGATATTGGTTAGCTCGGTATTGATCTATTTTGTCGGCAGACTATATGCGACCCGGATGGTAGACCGGATCGACGCTGCTTACCAAAGTGAGAAAGCGTTTATCAGCAACGCCTCGCATGAGTTGAACAATCCACTGACAGCCATTCAAGGCGAATGCGAGATCAGCCTGCTGAAAGAGCGCTCCCCGGAGGAATACCAAGCGGCATTAAGACGTATCGCCACGGAGACGAGCCGTATCATACAATTGATCAAACACCTGCTGTTCCTGTCGCACGGGGATAAGGAGATCCAGAAAAGCGCGATGGAGACGATCTTCCTAGCGGACTTCTTGATGCAGTTCTCCTCGGCCCGGATCTCGTTCTCCCCGGATAATTTCTCTTATATGATCAGTGCCAATCCCTATTTATTGAAGATAGCGATCAAGAATATCTTGAGCAACGCCTGTAAGTATTCGGACGATAAACCGGTAGAGATGCGGCTTCGAGGCAGTGTCTTGACCATATCCGACCGAGGTATCGGCATTCCTCCCGAGGAATTGAAACGAATCTTCCAACCCTTTTACAGGGCGAGCAATACCCGGGAATACGCCGGGCATGGTGTCGGGCTAAGCCTCTCGCTACGCATATTGAGCACCTATGGGGCGAAGGTGAATATTATTTCTGATCTAGGGGTTGGGACGAGCGTGGAGATCGACTTTGGGTAGCCGTCAGATATTCTTTAGCCGGACCTGTTATTTCGACAGACTCCGGCGTTACCCCTACCGCCTCTTCCGAAGATATAAGTCCGCGATCTACCAAGCGATCCAGTATTATCCTGTAAAAATCCTCATAATACGGCTTCAACCGCAACCCGTCGAAGCAATAGCGGACCTGTTTGGGCTTGGGGATAATACTGGCCATAAAAATGCACTCGGCAAGGTTTAATTGGGAAGGTTCCTTCGCGAAATAATAACGTGAGGCCTCGGCGGCTCCATAAATCATGGGACCCCATTCGGCGATGTTCAGATAAACCTCAAACATCCGCTCTTTAGAGGTCAGATGATTGCTCTCGATCAGCCATACGATTAACATTTCCTCCAGTTTGCGGGCGATCGTCTTATTACGGCTCAAGAATACATTCTTCACCAATTGCATGCTGAGCGTACTGCCGCCACGGGCGAAACGTCGTTCCTTGATATCCTGTATCAACGATTCCCGGATAGCGCTTGGAATAAAACCGTTGTGATAAAAGAAGCCGGCATCCTCACTCTGCATGATCGCTAAAGGAAGATAACGGGATACGGCGTTGAACGGGCGGAAAGAGGGATTCGCCGGACCGATCTCGAAAGAGCGTACCGGCTCGCCTTGCTCATAGACAGTATATTCAAATGGCTCATTCATCTTCCGCAAATCCGTATTCCCATAGGCAAGGATCTGGAAGTCCTTCGCTTTCAAAGTAGATTCCAAGATCAAGCTGTCTACCTGTCCGAAATCCAGATCCAATCGAAAATGATAGGAGAGGGTACCTTCTGTTCTCAGGCCTTCCAGATTGTAGAATAAGCCTTTAGGCAGGGAGGAGAACAGTTGATCCGCAGGGAAATCCCTTTTATTCACAGAGGCCGTGATTTGCCAACTGGTATCTTTAACGATCTTCAGATAAGGATGGAAATCCAGATGATTAAACCGGATATCACTGACGCTATCTAATTCGATATAGTTCTTACCGATGTTTGTCCGGAAGTGTATAGAGCCTTTATCCAGTAAGACCGTGTCCGGAGATATACGCTCTTGGTGGATGGTAAGCCCGCTCACATAGGCGCTTCCGAGTAAGGATTGTATGTCTTCTTCTATTTTAGGTCCCTTAAGCTCGAAGGCCAAGGTGTCGAAACGTACCGATGCCCCCCAACGATATTCCAGAAAAGGAAGAGGAATCTTCGTATGCTCGTCGGCGTAGAGACGGGCTTTCACGAGTCGCTCCTTATCAGAGAGAGAGCCTTCGCAAATCCATTCGCTACGAACTCCGTTCTCCGTGCTGTTTATATGCGTAGAGAATTGATTGTTAGCAAGATTGAGTTCGGGTATCTCTAGTATTAGTTCATCTCCTTTATTACTATAAGAAACACATAAATCATGTACCAAGGCATTTCCGGGCAATAAATTGAAAAGTAGACTAAGGGAGCGTTCAGCCTTGCGTGCGTAATCCCGTTCCTTATCATCTACAGCTGTTTCCACTGGCTCACCTGGGTGATTCGATGGTTTATAAAGGAAATCAAAATTAGCTCTCTCTCCCTTCTTAATAAAATGAATATGCAAATTATCCGCTTGTACACTCTCTATGGAAGGGGTAAGTAGCAATAATCTGCCAAGCTCCAGTTTCGCTTGAAGCCTGTCCGCATGTATCAACGTATCAGCGTCAACCGGGATAACGGTCAATCCCTCCATACGTACGGTACTCAGCCCCATCAACCGGATCTTATCATAGCGTATGTCAAGATGATGCCTTTCGGCAAGTTTACTCAATTTATGTCCCGCATACGCCCCTAAGATCAAGTCGATGCCCCAAAATGCCATAAACAAGAGAAAGCCAATAAAAATAAGAACTGCTATAAAAGATCTTTTATGGGATTGATTCATGCTCATCTATATTGTTACCCAGCGGACAAAAGTACTATAATTAAACGAATGGATTTCTTTTTCGATAAACAATCAAGGGCTTAATTTAGTTATATTAAAAAACTAAAGTTATATGGCGTATAAGATTGCGTTTTTTGGTGCTAAACCCTACGACATCGCTTCTTTCGATAAGATCAATGAGCGGTATGAGTTCGATATTCGTTACTATAAAGGACATTTGAATATCAATAATGTCGTCTTAACCCAAGGGGTAGACGCAGTATGTATTTTCGTGAACGACACGGCTGATGCCGCCGTAATAGACGCTTTGGTTGCCAATGGTGTGAAACTGTTGGCGCTTCGTTGCGCCGGTTTTAATAATGTGGATTTGAATGCCGCCAGGGGGAAATTACCGGTCGTACGCGTACCGGCCTACTCACCCTATGCGGTCGCTGAATATACGTTGGCCTTGATGTTATCGTTAAACCGTAAGATACACCGGGCATACTGGCGTACGAGAGATGGCAACTTCTCCTTGAATGGCTTGATGGGATTTGATATGCATGGCAAGACCGCCGGTATTATCGGTACCGGAAAGATCGCCAAGATATTGATTCATATCTTAAAAGGATTGGGGATGCGTGTATTGGCAAACGACCTGTATCCGGATGAGAAATTCGCCAAGGAGGAAGGGATCACCTATGTCTCTTTAGACGAGTTATACAAAGAGTCCGATATCATTTCCTTGCATTGCCCGTTGACCGACCAGACCCGTTATCTGATCAACGACGATTCGATCGCCAAGATGAAAGACGGCGTAATGATTATCAATACGGGACGCGGGTTACTAATTCATACCAACGCCTTGATCGAGGGATTGAAGACCAAGAAAGTATCTGCCGCTGGATTGGATGTCTACGAGGAGGAGGGAGACTATTTCTACGAGGATAAATCGGATAAGATTATCGATGATGATGTCTTGGCCCGTCTGCTCTCGTTCAACAATGTGATCGTTACTTCCCATCAGGCGTTTTTCACGAAAGAGGCTCTGCATAATATCGCTGAGACTACCTTGCGGAACATCAAGGATTTCGAGGAAGGCCGTCCCTTAGTGAACGAAGTGACCAAGTAAATTCTAAAAAGGAACTATTATTTATCGCTGATTTATTATATTTTTGTGGCCATTGCTTGGTGGGAACCCAGCAATGGCTTTTTTAATTCAGAGGTATATATATGGAAATAGATAGTCAGACAGGTTTGGTGTTGGAAGGTGGCGGAATGCGTGCCATATTTACGGTGGGAGTATTGGATTATTTTATGGATCATGATATTTGGTTTCCTTATACGATCGGAGTATCGGCGGGCGCGAGTAACGGAATCTCGTATGCTTCCCGCCAGCGGGGACGCTCCCGTTTTAGCAATATCGACCTATTGAAGAAATATAATTACATAGGTCTTCGTCATTTCTTACGGGGGAGGGGATATATCGATCTGAATTTCTTGTTTTATGTCTATCCGGATTTGTATTATCCGTTGGATTACGATACCTATTTCAAGTCCAAGGATCGGTTCGTTATGGTCACGAGCAATTGCTTGACGGGTAAAGCGGAATATTTCGAGGAGAAGAAAGATAAGAAACGTTTGGTGGATATCTGTAAAGCATCTTGCACCCTACCGATCCTCTGTCCAATTACGTATGTAGACGGGATACCGATGGTCGACGGAGGCGTATGCGACGCCATCCCTATCCGACGGGCTATCGCTGACGGCTTCTCCAAGAACGTCATCATCCTTACCCGTAACAAAGGCTATCGGAAAGAAGAGAAAGATTTTTACCTTCCCGGCTTTATTTATAACAAATACCCGGCGATCCGGGAACAGTTGCGACTACGATACCGGCAGTACAACGAGGTCTTGGATTACATAGACCAACTGGAGGCCGAAGGAAAAGCCTTCGTCATCCGTCCGCAAAGCCCGATTAAAGTCGGTCGTACCGGAAGCGACACAAAGAAACTGGAAGAACTATATGAGGAAGGCTACGAATGCGGAAAACAAATCACTCAATTGTAGAGACGGGGCATGCCCCGTCTCATCCCCTCAAAACAGTATTTTATTTACAACCTTGCAAATCCTTACTTAACCGCATAGCGCAGAAATTAGGACCGCACATCGTACAGTACTCTCCATCCGTAACAGCACTCTCCTTATAATACTGTAAAGCCCTTTCCGGGTCCAAGGACAAATTGAACTGGTCTTTCCAGCGGAAATCAAAACGGGCCTTGCTCAACGCGTTATCACGTACCTGAGCGCCGGGATGCCCTTTCGCCAAGTCAGCGGCATGCGCCGCTATCTTATAAGCGACCACCCCATTACGCACGTCTTCCTTATTCGGCAATCCCAAATGTTCCTTCGGCGTAACATAGCAGATCATAGCCGTCCCATGCCAAGCGATTTGCGCGCCACCAATAGCCGACGTGATATGATCGTATCCAGGAGCGATATCGGTCGTCAACGGGCCCAACGTATAGAACGGCGCTCCATGGCAGGCATACTGTTGTTCCTTCATATTCTCATGAATCTTATTCATGGGAACATGGCCCGGGCCTTCGATAATCACTTGTACGAACTGCTCCCAAGCTATTTTCGTCAGTTCTCCCATCGTGTGAAGCTCGGCGAATTGTGCCGCATCGTTCGCGTCATAGATAGAACCCGGACGAAGCCCGTCTCCGATAGAGACCGCCACGTCATATGCCTTTAGTATCTCGCAGATTTCGGCGAAATGTGTGTACAGGAAGTTTTCCTCGTCATGAAGCTGCATCCATTTAGCCATGATCGATCCGCCTCTGGAGACAATCCCCGTCAGGCGAGTCGCCGTCAGCTCCACATGTTTACGCAACAAACCCGCATGGATCGTGAAATAATCCACGCCCTGTTCCGCCTGCTCGATCAACGTATCCCGATAGATCTCCCAAGAAAGGTCCTCTACCTTACCATTCACCTTCTCCAAGGCTTGATAAATAGGAACCGTACCCATCGGAACCGGGCAGTTACGGATAATCCACTCGCGCGTCTCATGGATATTATCGCCGGTAGAGAGATCCATCAACGTGTCTCCGCCCCATTTACAACTCCATATCGCCTTCTCGATCTCCTCGTCGATACCGGAGGAAAGAGCGGAGTTACCGATATTGGTATTGATCTTTACCAAGAACTTCTTACCGATAATCATCGGCTCGGCTTCCGGGTGATTGATATTCGCCGGGATGATCGCGCGACCGGCGGCGATTTCCTTGCGGACGAACTCCGGCGTGATATACGACTTCAGTCCCAAAGCCTCGATTTGCTGGTTCTCACGAATCGCCACGTACTCCATTTCCGGAGTGATAATACGCTTCTTCGCATAATACATCTGGGTGATATTCTTACCCTCTTTAGCCCGGAAAGGCAAGTATCGCTTGGGAAAACGCAGGGAATTCAGACTCGCGTCCGCCAATCGCTCACGGCCATAAGCGGAAGTCAATTCCGGCAATTGAACCACATCTTTACGCTTACCGTACCACTCCTCACGTATACGAGGAAGTCCTTTAGCGATATCAATCGATATCTTGGGATCGGAATACGGGCCGCTCGTATCGTAAACGATTACCGGATTGTTCTTCTTGAAGATTCGCTCTCCATGCTCATCCAAAGTTACCGTGTCCAACAATTTAATCTTACGCATACCAACCTTGATCTTATTGATCTCGCCCGGGACATAAATCTTTTCCGAGGACGGATAGGAAATACGCATATTCTTTTTAGTAGCCATATGTATTTAGTTTAGTACTTATTGATTTCCTCTATAAACCGGCGGGTTTCCTCCACGGGATCGGGGGCATTGATAATCGCGCCCGAAACAGCGATTCCGGTTATACCCGTCTCCATCAAAGGGCCTACGTCTTCCAGCGTAATACCACCTATCGCGAAGATAGGAATATCAATGCCAGCCTCCTTGCATTGAGCGATAATTTTACGATAACCTTCCAGACCTAAGATGGGACTCAAATTCTTCTTGGTACCCGTAAAGCGATACGGCCCTAGTCCGATATACGAGGCGCCTCGTTCTACGGCCAGCCGGATATCCTCGAACGTGTTAGCCGTAGCCCCGATATAGAAGATGGCATTGGAATCCAACTTGTCTTTCAGTACTTCCCAAGCGATATCCAAGGGCATATCATTCTTACCCAGATGACAAGCCGTAGCGCCACATGTCACGGCAGCCTCCAGATCATCGTTTACGCAGAAATCCACGATTCGCTCACATTCTTCCGCGCAGATAGTGGCACATGTACGTACGGTATCCTCATAAATCCCATCCTTCATGCGCAACTGTATCCATGAGCACCCTCCTTGGATTGCCATGCGTACCTCGTCGCATTCCGTATATTTAGGCGTACGATGCGTTATAAACATCAAGCGATTGTTTCCACCAAAAGGGGGGCGTAATCCGGTTGTTCTCCGACCGACTCTTCCATTCTCATCATATCCGAAATAATAATTTAAGGCCATACTTGTAATCGTTTGAATTGTTTTATGAGTTGATCCGCGACTAGAAGGGAGGGATCGTTTCCCCAAAGGGCTCCGAGAACGGCGACACCGCCGAAGGGGATATCTTTTAATTTCGTTATTGTCTGCGGGCAGATTCCTCCCAAGGCAATCACCTTATCATCGATGATGCCCTTCGCGTTTCGCAATCCATCTAAGGGGAATCCGCTACCATATCCTTCTTTGGATATACTCTGAAAGATCGGGCTAAGGAATACATAGTCGCATACCGGTTTATACTCGATAATCTCTTCCAGACTATGGCAAGAACGACTTATACTGCCTTTATATAAAGGTGGAGCTTCCGGGTTCCTCTTGTTCAAATGGACTCCTCCTAAAGCCCTTTCTTCTGCCAAGGTAAACCAATCATGAAGAACGATCCTGTCGTAATAGGCCGGAGAGATGTTATCCAATAAGCCCTCCAATTCATCACGTTTACAATCCGGTTTACGTAGATGTAAACGAGACATTCCTTCCGCAAATAGAAGTTCGATCAAAGAAGCTTCATCCGCGAAAAAATAAGGTGTAGTAATTACGACCAGCTTATTCATGATTCCATCGGATTTTATGAAGGGCAGAGGGTGAGAAGAAGTGGTTTACAGGTCCGTGCCCTTTTCCCATGCATACATTTGCCCCGTGAACGAGCGCGTTATTCATATATTCCTTGGCTAATCGTACGGCTTCCACCAATGAATGGCCGAGTGCCATATAAGCGGCGATGGCGGACGATAGCGTACAGCCCGTTCCATGGGTATTGAAGGTCTCCACTGTTGGCGAGACCAGACAAATCGGATTATTCTCATTGATAAATAACCGATCCACCGTTTCTACTCCGGGAATATGCCCCCCCTTGATCAATAGAGCGTTACATCCTTTTTCCTGCAATTTCCGGGCGGCAAGTAAGATATCCGCCTCGTTATTGATTTTTATACCGGAAAGATATTCCGTCTCGGGAATATTCGGAGTAAGCAGTGTCGCTTTAGGGAACAACTCATCCATGATGGTTCGGATGGCGTCATCCTCCAATAATTTACTTCCGCTCGTGGATATCATCACTGGATCTAAAATGATAGAAGTCTGTTGGAAGGAAGGTAAAGTTTCAGATACGACCTTTACGGCATCCTTGTTATGTAGCATCCCTATTTTTACGGCATCTACGATGAAATCCTCAAGAATAGCTTCGATTTGTCCTCTCAAAATCTCGGGAGAGATCGCTTGGATCCCTCGCACTCCCTGTGTGTTTTGAGCGGTTATAGCCGTTATCGCCGAGGCTCCAAAAACCCCCAGCGAGGAAAAAGTCTTAATATCCGCTTGTATTCCGGCACCACCGCCACTATCAGAGCCCGCGATCGTTAAAGCTACCGGATAACGGTACGTTTCATTTTTATCCATCTAACATTCGTTTTTCTTACGGCGGCATTACCCGCATCAAGTAGTAAGGGTATGATCTCAGCCCATATAGTATGGCACCCCTTCGACGACGCAAACTTAGTGAAAAAAATCGATATTAAGATATTTCCGGCTTTTAAACGATAATTTTAACGCAAGGTTATACTTCCATAAATCGTAGACGGGAGCCTTCTGGTTTTAGAAGGCTTCCGTCATATTCATATAAACCGCCATCCCTTTTTGGTTCGGGTCTTTGCCTACGTCTAGGCGGAAGTTCTTGCCGGGTTGCATTTGGATACGTAAGCCTACGCCGTAGTTGAACTTCCATTTATTCCAGTCTACGATAGGAGCGTTTCCGATCGTACCCGTGCCGACCCAGCCAACAAAACCACACTTCGCCCAGAAATTACCGCTCTTATATTTCTCCACGCTGCCGAACATATGACGATACTCCAGAATCCCATACGCCATGGTCTTGTCACGGTACTTGCCCCAATAGTATCCGCGAAGATCGAAAGGAGAGCCAAACGAAGGAAGCTCCGTAAAAGGAACGTTTCCCACACCGATTTGTGTCTTGGCGATCCATGCCAAGGTGCTACGAGGACGAAATACTTGCTGGAATTGGCGGTATTCTAACTCGAACATCTCATAATTATATGCACCGCCTAAATACTTTCCATACACTTTAGCGATCGCGCTTAGTAACATACCGGAACTTGGGGTCGCCACGTCATTTCGTGTATCGTATTGAATCAAGCCGCCGACACCGATATTGACATAATCTCGTTTGAACTTATTGAAATAAGGATCTTCGGCCATCACCGGGTTGATATCATCTGATTTGCTGAAATTAATATCAAAAAGAGGACCCGTATATAAATGAGGCCTAACTTCCCATACGAAACGGGGATATAGTTGGAAAGAACTCTTATGGAATTTCGTTGTCGAGTCGCTCTTCTCGATTTGCTCGATCGTCTCATAGCCTTTCCCGAAATAATGCGAAGGTTCGTTCCGATAACCGTAACTGATATAAATACGGAAGCGATTCTCGTTGAAGAATAAGGTACCGGCACCGGCAAAAACGAACGTCCCGTTTAAGGTAATATTAAATCCCGCAGGGATAAACGATCGTTGGGATATCGTATCATTCTTGTTTAAGCGAAAGCTAGCCAAAACCGCGCCACCTACGCCAAAGGAGGCTTCCGGCGTGTAAGACGGTCCGCCAAGGATAGACCACCAGATCCTTTTGTTGGCCCGTATGGAGTCTTTATGTAATTGTTTATGATAACGTTGTATTTGCTTTTCGGTCATAGGCTTACCATCCAGCATCAGCACTTCTTTCGGAATCGTGTCATTGGAAATGCCTTGCGCCTTTACGGAAAAGGCGAATAGAAGGCAGGCCATATAAATTAAAAGATATCTAAACATTATTTTAATCAATATTTAGAGGGCAAAAGTACGAAATCCTCCTAATATGTATTCTTAAAGAATCCCTAATAAAAAAGAATAAACAGCTAAAAAGAAATGCTATTACAGTCTGGGGGGTGTAGAGACGTAGCGTGCGCGCTGCGTCTCTACAGCTAAGATTGGTACAAGACCTTGCCCTCTTCGGATATTAACAGCAAGGTTAGTTCGCCGTCGGGAAGGATAGGAGCGCAATACGATTTACATTTTTGTAAAAGTAATGGGAAGAAACGATTTTGTTCTTTTTCCGCAAGAAGCTCCCATAATTCACGGGCCAACGTAATCCGATTGATTGCATCTACGGTCGCCTCCTCGCATTTTGCTTCTTTCGCTACATCTTGAAGGAAGCCTTTGTTCATGACGACTTTTTTGCTGTGTGTATCCAGGAAACCTTCCGCAAGTTTCACCGCCTTGCCGATCATGATACCTAAGATAACCTGCTTGAAACCTAAATCGGCAGCGATCTTTAGCGTCTCTCCGATAAAGTTCCCATAATGGACGAATGATTGTGGAGGCAAAGAAGCGTATAAGCTCCGAAGGTAGCGTTCACTCTTCGCCCCGGAATTAATAACCAACGTCTCGCAACCTATCGCTTTGGCGACACTGGCTTCTTTCCGTATCGAGGCGATAAAAGCGTCCGATGAGAAAGGACGCACGATTCCGGATGTCCCGATAATGGAGATTCCCCCGATAATTCCAAGTTTCGGATTGAAGGTACGTTTCGCCAACTCCTCGCCACCGGGAACCGAGACCGTGACAATAGCGACGGAATCGGGTGAGGGCAGGAGTGGAATCAGCTCTTGCCGGATCATCTTACGGGGCGTGGCGTTTATAGCCGGGCCGCCGACTTTCAAGCCGAGTCCCGGAAGGGTCACGGTTCCGACTCCTTCACCTGCTTGGAAGATGACTCTTCCCGTATCGTCGCTTTCTGTTTCTTGACAATATTCTTCTTGTGCCATTACCGTGGCACGCTTGTGCCATCGGCTTGGCACAGCTGTGCCATCACCGTGGCACGACTCTGCCACGGCGATGGCACAACCGGATACATCGAGAGATAATTGAACAGTAACCCGGATCCGGCTATGATTCGTCACGTCCGGATCATCCCCAGACTCCTTGATCACGGTACAGGTGGCGGAACACCCGGCCCATTCGGTATAGGCTACCGGCAACGTTATCTGTTCTCCCGAGGGTAATGTTATCTGGCTTTCTGTTTGTTCCTTCCGTGATAATAA
Organism: Parabacteroides sp. AM17-47; assembly: GCF_003434625.1. Classification (NCBI taxonomy): domain Bacteria; kingdom Pseudomonadati; phylum Bacteroidota; class Bacteroidia; order Bacteroidales; family Tannerellaceae; genus Parabacteroides; species Parabacteroides sp. AM17-47. The sequence goes on along the minus strand of NZ_QTLI01000017.1, from coordinate 89,428 downwards.
GGCCAATAAAGCGGCTTTTGCGGCGGCGGTAGCACAAGCTCCGGTCGTATATCCGCTTTTCAAGGGAAAGAATTCGGGTAATAGGCGTTCGATTTGTTTGCGCAATCCGTCTTCACCATACACTCGGTAGAAAGTTTCCGGTAATGCGGGACGCTTCACGACAAATACTGGTATTCCGAATTGGCGGGCAGCGTTCACTTTATCCGTAAAATAGCCGGAGAAACCACTTTCCTTTGTCAAGATCGCATCCGGATGGAGTTGCTCCAACAACTTTAACTCATCCTCACCTTCTCGATAGAAAACCAGACGTTCTTGGGGGAAGCCCTGCTTCTCGGCCAACGACAAAGATTCCTCCCGCTCCAATATACGGAACCAAGTGGTATGCGATCGCCAATAAGGGCGGAGCGGGGCAAGGGTGTTCACGCCACTGAGGGCAAGTAGCCGTTGGATACCTTTGTTTTCCATTTGGTGAATTGCGTCTGCATAACTATCGCACCAAATCAAGTCCTCATCACGAGGTGGATACCGACGTTCGTAACGGATCACCGGAATCTGTAAACATTTCGATACTTTTTCGATCGTTTGGTGTAACACTTGAGCGAAAGGGTGTGCCGCATCAATCAATAGCTTAATCGCGTGGTCACGACAAAAACACTCCATTTCCTCCGCATTCATGGCTCCGGTCAAACGGATTCCATGCGCACATTCAATGGATTGCAAAGTTCCTTTCGTAGAATAGTAATAGGTAGCGGCTGCCTCGTCCGCTACCCGCACAGCCACACGGCCTTCTGTCGTTCCTCCAAGGATCAGTATCATTACTTACGGAAAAGATGTTTGAATTCATCCGCATATAAGCGGGATAGACCCTTGCGATTATCGATGGCATCCCCGACGACAAGTAATGTTGTCAGTGTAAGATGATTCTCTTTTACGATTTTCGCGAGATCTTTCAGTTGCCCACGGTAGATCCGCTCGTCTTTCCATGTCAATTTATAGCAAGCGGCTACCGGAGTGGTTGGAGCGTAATGTCGCAATAATTCCTCTTGGACCTTCTCTACGACACCGGCGCTTAAGAAGATACACATCGTACTTTGGCTTTGAGCCAGTTTGTGCAGTTGCTCTTTCTCAGGCATGGGCGTACGTCCTTCGCCACGAGTGAGGATGATCGTTTGTACTTTCTCCGGAATCGTGAACTGGGAATAAAGAGCGGCGGCGGCGGCTTGGAAAGAGGAAATACCCGGAGTGATATGATAATCCATCCCGTATTGATCAAAGTAATTCATTTGCTCTTGAATAGCTCCATAGATGCAAGGATCGCCCGTGTGCAAACGAACGACAAACAATCCTTTATCATAAAACTCTTTCATCAACGCGAACTGTTCTTCCAGATTCATATCCGCCGAGCTTCGCACCGTAGCGCCTGCCTTCGCGCATAAGGTAAGTTCTTTCGGGACGAGGCTTCCTGCATACAGGATCAAATCCGCTTTCTCCAACATTTGCCGTCCGCGGATAGAGATCAAGTCCGGATCGCCGGGACCGGCTCCTACGATCTCGATATGTCCCTTGCGGCAGGCCGTCCGATCTAACGCTACGGCAAAGGTATATTCATTTCCTTTCCCTAAATCCGCTTTTTGCTTCTCGACCAAAAGCGGACCGCCATGAGCCGCATAAATGGCGGAAGCTTCCGATACACTTGGGGATTCGGTTACCTCCAGTACTTTCTCCGAGGGATTGGGTACCGGGATATCTTTCAGCTCCTCCGATGTATAGGTGTGGAAAGGGCATTCCATAACTCCATAAGCCAGTAATGTCAGCACCGGTTCGCATTTCTTTAAATCGATTGTATTTACATCCGCCAAAGCTTCCGGATATAGGCGTTTATCACGCAATACATCTTTAATATGTTCGTAAACGACCGTAGGATCGCCTTGCATATCCTTGCGGCAACCCATTCCTAGGTGGAGGACTTTCGGTATATAGGTGATCGTAGGGATGGAAGTATCGTATTGTTGGGGACTGACGATCATCAATAACTCATAGTCTTGCTGCGGTATCGCCTCGAAGGAATAAAAGATAGAGACATGAGACGGGACCGTACGCTCCAAATAATCCGTTCCTTTATCTCGTATATCAAGGAGTAGCGCTGTCGGTTTTCCATTGACAAAAGTGGAGATGGCGGCATTGCTATCTTTGACGATCAAGGTCCAATCGTATTTCTTCCCTAATGTATCGAGCGCCCATAGGTTTGCGTTGTCGCTTTGTGTCGTAATAATCGCTTCGGCTCCTAATAGGTTCGCTAACTCTTTGGAAAGATCGTTCGCTCCACCGATATGTCCGGATAAGACAGGAATCACGTATTTGCCGGTACTATCTATACAAACCACGGCCGGATCGGTATGTTTATCTTCCGCGAAGGGAGCGATACTGCGTACGCAAATTCCCATCGCTCCTATAAATACCAAACTACTGGATTCGTGAAAAACCTCTTTTGAGAAAGAGCCGAATGGTAAGATCTTCGCCTCGGGATAAGAAGCAAGAATTCGCTCAGCAAGCACCCGGCTACTATCGGATATTGGAATAATTGATATTGTACTCATAATTTATAAATAACATTCACGGTAATCGTATTAAAATCATCAATCGTGATACGGGTTTGGGCGGATATCCGAAGACCGGTTTGGCGGACCGCTTCCTCTAAAAGCGCTTTGCTTTCGTCGGATACGGAGTTGAAGACGATGACACCGCTCTCTTTCATCTTTTTGGAAACTACCATAAGGATCTCCACTAATTTCCCGCCATGTCCGCCGATAAAGATTGCATCCGGAGCCTCCAACGCTGATAAATCCACCGATAAGAAATCTCCGATTATAGCCTCGATACCCGGAGTCCCAAAACGACGGCAATTCTCAGTCATTAACTTTCGTCCCTCTTCCCGGATCTCAAAACTCGTGATATGCAAATGCGGGAACAGCAATTTAGCCTCTATCGAGACAGAACCCGTGCAAAAGCCGATATCCCAAAAACGTTCCCGGTTTCTCAGATCCAGCATGCTTAAAGATAACAAACGGATCGGCATTTTGGTTATCATCTTCTCCCGCCCGCTCAAATGCTCGAACGCGAAATCCGGCAGGCCGAACTTACGGGAATGCCCGTCACGCTCTTTCCGGAGAATCAAGCAATTCGGATGAACGAAATTATTCATTGCCGCGGCTTGTATACTGAATTGGCGGATGCTCTGCCGTTCGGTATTTCCTAACCGTTCTCCCACGAACATGGTATAATTATCATAGCCGTATTCCAGCATCCGGCGAGCGATAGTCGTAGGCGTATGTTCCCGATCCGTGAGCACGCCTATCTTAGACGCACTTTCGATCAAGGCACGATCGAACTCGTGCCAAGGCCGTCCGGTAAGGGAGACGATCCGCATATCGTGGTAAGGCATCAATAGATTTTGTGCCAAGAGTTGCAAGGAATTAAATGACGGGTACAGGCGGATTTGCGCATCCGGCAATCGGTTTTGAATCGTAACGGCGAATCCGAAAAACAAAGGATCTCCGGAAGCGAATACAACGATGCTTTCCCGACCGTCGTACGAACGATAGCGATCGAAGACCTCGTCCAACGGGACTTTTATATCGATCCAGTCCGCTTTCTCGGGCAAGAGCGAACGTACGATCTCATGATGCCGCACGCCTCCGGAGAACACCCGGTGGGACGAGATTATCTCCAATATCTCCGGCGGAAAGTATTGCCGCATATTATCATCCAGCCCTATGACATAAAATCGGTTCATACGTCTCTTCCCGGCTTTAATTGTTCTGCGTCATTAAAACAAAGGATGGCATTCACTAGCGTAGCCGCTAAATTACTACCTCCTTTACGACCTTCCACGATTAGTTTCGGTATACCGATAAAAGGTTTCACCATATGTTTGGATTCCTGCACATGTACGAAACCTACCGGAGCCGCGATAATGCCAGCTGGAGTGGCTTTACCTTTACGTATTAAATCGCATAATTCCATAAGGGCGGTCGGGGCGTTCCCGAAGACAAACAGAGCGGTCGGATGCTCTTCCACGGCCCGACGAATACCGGCTTGAGTACGGGTAATTCCTTTGCTCGAAGCCATCTCAGCGACCCGCTCGTCTTGAAGGTAGCATTTCACTTCGACACCCAGACGTTGCAGAGCTCCCTTACGAATGCCGGAAGCAGCCATCGTGACATCGGTGATGATCGTAGGAACTTCCCCGCCGCTGATCTTATTATATAATGTAGAGACAGCATCCGGGTCGGCATAAAGGATATTTTCCATATCGAAATCGGCCGTCGTATGAATGGCATGGAGTAACGCCCATTTCTTATCCAACGGGATCTCTTGGTTTTTCAATTCCTTCTCGATCGTACGGAAACTACGGATCATGATGTCCTGTCCGATACCCGTATCCATTTTCTTTTGTTTGATCTCGCCATAATATCCCCGGGGAGTGATCATATGATTCCCGGAAAGATATGTTTGTGAGTTTCCGATCAAGACTACCGTAAACATATCGATCTGCTCGGGGTCCAGATCTGCGAGCGTAGTGACGAATACTTCTTGCTCCTCCCGTCCGGCCTGACGTACATAACCGACCGGAGTCTCCGGCTTGCGTTCTTGCAGGAACAATTCTTTTAAACGATAGAGTTGCCAATAACGTCCCTCGCTTTTTGGATTATAGATCGCCGTAACAAAATCGGCCATGGCCGCCGCGTGAATCCGTTTCTCGATCAGTTCCCAAGGAGTCATCAAGTCTGAGAGGGAAATCACACAGAAATCATGTCCGATAGGAGCGCCAAGCAAGGACGCAGCTTTCTGGAAAGCGCTGATGCCCGGATACGACTCGATCTCGATCTCGCTTCCGGATTCTTTCTTCATCTCATAAATCAGAGGAGTCATGCCATAAATACCGGCGTCACCGGAACTGATCACGCAAACCGTCTTTCCCTCGTTGGCATAAGCGAAAGCTTGCTCGGCACGAGCTTGCTCACGTTTCATACCTGTATCTATACATTCCGTTCCCTCACGAAGCAAGTGGGTGATAAAACGGAAATAATATTTATATCCTATGATGACATCCGAGCTTTGGATAGCGGCCAAAACCGCAGGCGTTATATCGGCCTCGCTACCGGGGCCGATTCCGGCGACTATAATCTTGCCTTTATTCATTCAAATCTATTTTATAATACAATGTTCTCAATAAATATAATACAAATATACAGGCTTTACTTCTTTCTTCTCGCTTTTCGCCTGATATATTTTATCGCAAGCCATACACCGGATAAGGAAACGAACGTGCCTCCCAACATGGTTCCCCACATCACGATATTCCATAAGACCGGATGATCTACCAAGAATTTCAGATTCAAGCTATGCAATGCCGGATACATCCAATGGTTCCAACGAGACGGCGTATTTACATAACGGTATTGTCCATTACGGGGATTAATGTAATAACAACTATTATCCACGTCTTGAATAGATACTTTCCAGACCGGGAGTTCTAAATTCCTTTTTCGTGAGATATAATACGTATCATAAGCATCCAACAGTTTGATATCAGCCGTGGTCCCGATACCATGTATCTGAGACAATACGGAACGGATTTCTTCCGGTCGCAGGTTCAATAAAGATATCCCGTCACTCTTATTTGCGTTCACGACAATATCCTTCGTGTCTGTTTGTACGATGTAAAAGGGTATATCACCAAAACTACTCCATTCCAATTGACGGATCTGGCCGGGATAGGCTTGTATGACCGCCCTGTAATCCAACGGATAATCGAGTGGGGAAGGAGCCATCTTCCGCAGTTCTTGAACCGGGTTTATATCGAGCTTGGCTTTCAACCCCCAATCCTGTACACGAGCCAAAGACATCATACCACTAAAGCAGAAGGTGAGGACGAATAAACCGAATAACACCCCAAGAATATGATGCCATTTATACCAGAACTTCTTATAAGGGGAAATCAAATGACGTCTCCTCGCTAACCGGAAATCCCGTATTCCTAAATAGATCCCGGCGATACACATAACGCACCCGATTCCGGATAACCAGACAACTACCTTTATCCATAATTCAGCGTCTTGCCGCAAGGAAGTGAAATAGACCCAATGAGGGATCGCCCCGAGCCAAGCCCAGAAACGACTGTTTTTATCCGTATATTGCAAAACCTCCCCGGATTTAGAGGATATGTATAATTCATGTCGTTCCGGATCGGCGAAATGGAATTTATAGATCGGAAATTCCTCTTTTAAACGACCGAATGGAATCCATTGGTCCAAGGTGTACAAGGAATCTACCTTCGCTATGGAAGAGGTATTCCATAGTGATGCCACACGTTGGATATGATTCCAGTCGATTACGGGTAATCTTTCCGTCGAGTCGGCAGGAATATCATAGCTCCCTTTCTCCGTCCGGAGATGAAAAACAGTTTGTCCCAAATAGCTGTTTAAGGTAACATGGCTTATCCGCTCGTTCTGCGGTAAACGTTTCTCTATCTGGTCTAACGAAGGAAGATTCTCCGGAGAGAGAATATCCATCTTCGCCCGTTTATCGGCCCGGTCCGCTCGCGGGAACGTATGGTAGATCATTACCAATCCCGATAGGAACCAAACGAGGAACAGGATACTGAGCGCCGTGCCCAGTATCCTGTGTATAAATTGCATGATCTTTGTCAATAGATTCATGAGCGTATGTTCTATATATTATAATGTATAGGAGATAGCCACTTGGAAATTACGAGGCATGCTTGGCACCATCTGTTGTCCGAGCGCTTGGTTATAATAATTGTTGTCAAACAAGTTATTCAAGTTGAACGTTAGGTGGATATTGTTGTTCAACAAATAAGACATACCGAAATCGGTTACCCAATACGGATCGAACCAAGAGTTGTTTGACGTATTACGGTATACTTTACCGGTATAACTGCTACTCAAGTGAAATTCCAGATTCTTCAAGACACCCCGAGGGATGGTATAACTGCCGTATGCGTAGAAAGTCTGGTTCGGTACGTTGCTCTGCCAGTTTCCTTCTTGGCTATTCAATTGTAGCTTTGTCTCATCCGGGTTATTGCCATAGATAGCCTCGATCAATTCCGGATCCTTTATTTCTTTCATCTCCCGGATCTTGGAGTCGTTCAATCCATAACCGATCGTCAGCGCTAAGGTGCTTACTGGAGAAAGAGTGACATCAAAATCAAAACCCTTGGAATCTTGTACACCCACCTGTCCGATTACGCTCATCGTGGTAGTCTCGCCGTTTACCTCCTCTTGATAGTTGTTGGTCAACGTAGCCGTACTGTTCATCTTCCGGATATAGAACAAGCTGGCATTGGCGCTTAATATATTGTTCAATTGATATTTAAGCCCCACCTCGGCTTGGTATCCTTTCTCCGGCTTAAATACTTCCTCATTGCGAGCAGGCTCGAAACGATTTCCATCACCTCCTACATAAATGACGTTATCTTGATAGAACGTACGGATCGGCTTGAAGAAAGAGGCGAAAGACGCATAAATGGATGTATTCGGATGGGGCAGATAGACCGCTCCGAAACGATAAGTCAACGCCTTATTCTTTATCATATTGAAGCTTGAATGCTCCTCATACTCACGTCGTCCGGTAGGAGTTGTAGCGCTGGCGGACATATAACGGAAAAAGTCGTAACGTAGAGCGGCTAATACCTTCCATTGCTCGTTGAACTCAACCATATCTTGAAGATAAAGGCTGTTGGAATAATGATGCGTAACCGTTGCTTTCGAGAATTTACTGGTCATATATCCCATGCTATGCGGATCATAAACGGATACATGCGAATAAAGGCCGGGACCCTGAACATCATCTCCTAAATTATAGCCCGAATAGCTGGTACGATTCAAGGCGACGAAAGAGTAACCTCCCATATACGTATGCTTTATCTCACCCGTCCTGAATTTACCGCTTAGCTCGAGCGTATTGGCTACCGTCTTGGCTATATGGGAGAAGCGAAGCGGGAAAGAAAGATATACACTGTCCAAACAGATATATTTTTTCTGGCCGTTTTTCATATAATAATGATCATAGATCGGATCATCACTTTCGAGATAGTCGAGGGCTTCCGTCCCAAAATAGTTGATATCGTCGTTATTGTAAGAAAGGCGATCTGTTAGTTTCGCGCCGTTCCAAAAAGTATGTGTGTATTGCGTCGATACGTTCCATGCGTGATTCTTCATAAAGTCGGACTCGTTATTGTAGCGAGCCTCACGGTCAAGTCCCGGTAGCATCTCATTTTTATGGAGATATAACTGTCCTGTTTGCACATTATATACATCATTTGCCATTAAATCGGGAAGACCGATCTCCGTCCCATAGAAGTCGCGGTTAAAACCTCCGCGAACATCTAATATGTCACGTTCCGTCATTTTAGCTTGCAATGCCAGATAACCGGAAAAGCGACGGTTGCCATTATCACGCCAGCCCTCTTGATCGGAAAAGTTGACATTGGCGTAATAATTGACCGGACCGACCAATTTACCGCCCATGCCAAGTGTCGCCTCTTTATTCTCGTAACTACCGTAGGCCAATCGAGCATTAACGCTCTGTTTCTCTGACGGGGATTTACGAACGATATTCAAGGTTCCACCTACGGCTGAATGTCCGTAAAGTACAGAAGCCGGTCCCTTTAATAATTCAATAGACTCGATACAGGATAGATCGGGTACGGGATAAGAGTTGTTTATTGCCGAACGTTCATCGCGGATACCGTCTATCATCATGATAGAATGATCGAAACCACGGATCGACAATTGTTGAAATGCGCCATAAGATGTCTGGAATCGTACGCCCGGCATAAAGCGTACCGCATCTTGGATATTACGGATACCTCGCAACTCCAAACTACTCGCCGTAATGCTATTAATTGAAATAGGAAGATATTTCATAGGTACGTCCAACTTCGTGATTTGTGGACGTGGCTTGCGTGCGGCGGTCGCTACGACTTCTTGAATATTGAATGTCGTATCGGCGAAATTCGTGTACTCATTCTTGTGTTGTGCCTGCATCGTACTGATACATAAGGCTGTCAACGGTAAGATTGTCAAAACTCTTTTCATATATTTAGCATTATAACTGTTTATTGTATGCATGTGAAATCCCTTTCGAAAGAAATTCCATTTTCCTTCGAATGAAAATTTAGTTTCTTTCGGAAGGAATTACTTTTTCTTCCGAAAGGAATAAAACATAGATTTGGAGAACTTTTTTAGTCCTTCTCTACCGCATAAGCTTTCTTCTTATCAACGATATCGATCATCTTATGTTTAGCCATGAAACGGGCATGTTCGATGAAGATCTTCTGAATATCCGGATTCTGTCCCAGACCTTCCATAAATACGCTTACCTCGTAGCCTTTCTTTTCCAGTTCCTCTTTCCAATCACCGGCGATATCGTTTTTCGCATGGTCTCCGGCGACAAACATAAATGGCATCAACAAGACTTTCTTCGTTCCATTGGCCTTTACTTGGGCTACCATCGTATCAAAAGTAGGATAGCCCTCGATGGTTCCTACGGAATAATCCTTGAATCCCTTCTCCTTCAACATATAATCCAACATGGCATATTGAGCCGTCGCCGGAGTATAAGTGCCATGGCCTACCAATAAAGTAGCGCCTTCTTTCGCCCCATTTTTTGTGATAGCGACGATTACCGCCTCATAATCCTCCGGTGTATACAATAAAGGATTACCGATACGAATCTCCTTGAAAGAAGATTTCATGGTGGCAACATCCTTACGTAAGGATTCCATCTCGATACCTTCGATTATATTCGTGGATTGGATCAAGACATGTGTATAACCATCAGTCTTTAATTTTTCCAAGGCCTCGATCGGGTTCAGTTTCTCTACGCCACGAGCTTTTAAGCGGCGCATTACAATGCGAGAAGTCCATGCCTCACGCAACTCAACATCTTTGAAAGCTTCTTTCGCTTTTTGATTGATCGCGTCGATTGTCAAGGCACGGGTATCATCATGGGTTGTTCCAAAATGTACCATCAATAAAGCGGCCTTATCGCCCGGTTGTAAAGAGGCGAATAAATCGGATGCTACAAAATTCTCGCCATCGTGCGCACGACAAACTAGGCTGATGACCAGCAGGAAGAAAGATAGTAAGTGTTTCCTCATCATATGAATATATTAATAATTAGATTACATATCAATCCCACGGAGACAACGTATTATTCCGTCTCCAACATCTTTTGGATATAGGTGATATTTCTATCCTCTTAATTGCTCCTGACCCCGGGAGGAATTAATCATTACTTCGCTTGGCAGGTTTCCTGACTGGCTCGGAAAGCAACCTTCCCATCTTTCTTAAGACAGTGGCATAGCAGAACGCTTTCCTTTTCAAGAGCTTCACAGTAGCGGGCACTGTTCCGGATTCTAACCGGATTCCCTTTTATAGAGTTGTCGGTAGACAAACTCTATCACCTAAGCGGTCGCAAATTTATATAAATAATCCCGAAAAGTAACAACATCTTTCAAAGAATCCCTGTTCCAATAGCATCTTTTTTGTTTAACATCAAATAAATAGATATGGAATGGATAACTAATTTACTTCAACATTATCCGGAGCTAGCTATTTTCATAACCTTAGCTCTCGGTTTCTGGATTGGCAAGTTTAAGATAAAGAAGTTCACGCTGGGAACGGTTACCAGCGTATTATTGGTCGGTGTATTGATCGGGCAATTAAAAATCGATATAAGCGGACCGTTAAAGTCCGTCTTTTTCTTGATGTTCCTCTTCGCTGTAGGATATAGCGTTGGGCCACAGTTCTTCCGGGGATTGAAAAAGGAAGGTCTTCCTCAAATGCTTTTCGCCGCCGTCATGTGTATATTTTGTTTGATCGTTCCTTTTTTGTTAGCGAAACTTATGGGATATAACGCAGGCGAGGCCGCAGGATTATTGGCGGGCTCCCAGACGATGTCGGCAGTATTAGGAGTTGCCGAAGATACGATCGGACAGATGAATATTAGCGATACGGATAAAAGCGCTATGGTAAATGTAATGCCCGTGGCCTATGCGGTAACTTATATTTTCGGTACGGCAGGATCCGCATGGTTAGTGAGTGATATCGGGCCACGTCTTTTAGGAGGACTCGACTACGTGAAAAAAGCGTGTAAAGAGCTAGAGGCTAAAATGGGAAATAACGACGAGAGCGAGCAACCGGGCTTTATGCCTGCCGCCCGTCCGGTAACTTTCCGGGCCTATAAGATTAGTAATGAATGGTTCAAGGATGGCAAAAGCGTAAAGCAGTTGGAGGTGTATTTAGACCAATTGGGACGGCATTTGTTCGTGGAGCGTGTCCGTATTAATAATGTAGTAACCAATGTTAAACCGGATTTGGTTTTACATACCGGAAATGAGGTTGTTCTAAGCGGTCGCCGGGAATTCGTGATCGGAGAGGAGAACTGGATTGGCGACGAGGTCAATGACATTGAATTGCTCGATTTTCCGGCAGAGACGTTACCCGTACTAGTGATCCATAAGGAATACGTGGGGAAAAAGATCTGCTATTTACGCAATCAATCGTTTATGCATGGTGTTAGCATCAAGTCCGTAAGGCGTGCGGGTATCAATATCCCGGTCTTGGCCGCTACGGTGATAGATTCCGGTGATATGTTGGAATTGGTGGGTATGAAATCAGAGGTAAATAAAGCGGCTACGACTTTAGGATATCCCGATCGCCCAACCAATCAGACCGATTTGATTTTCGTGGGTATCGGTATTTTCTTAGGGGGAATTTTAGGTTCGCTCGCGATTCATTTCGGAGGTGTCCCGATCAGCCTGAGTACGAGTGGCGGCGCTTTGATAGCCGGACTCGTCTTTGGATGGCTTCGTTCCAAGCATCCGACCTTCGGGCGTATTCCGGAGCCTTCCGTCTGGATATTAAATAATTTGGGACTGAATATGTTTATCGCCGTAGTCGGTATCACGGCGGGTCCCAGTTTCGTGACCGGATTGAAGGAAGTCGGTATAAGTTTATTTATTATCGGTGCTTTAGCGACATCTATCCCGCTTATCATCGGTATTCTGATGGGACGTTACGTTTTTAAGTTCCATCCGGCTATCACTTTAGGTTGCACGGCAGGTTCACGTACGACAACCGCCGCATTAGGAGCGGTGGAAGATGCCGTAGGAAGTGAGACTCCAGCCTTAGGCTATACCGTTACCTATGCGGTGGGTAATACTTTATTAATCATCTGGGGTGTCGTTATTGTGCTAATCATGTAATATATATAATGTATGGACAAGAAGAAAATACATGTCACGAGAGAATATGAGAAAAAGATGTCGGAGATTAGCCCTTTCGAGCTAAAGAACATCTTGATAGAGTTAGCGGATGAGAGCGCTCGTAAAAGTACGCACATCATGCTGAACGCAGGAAGGGGAAATCCAAACTGGATCAGTACGGTTCCACGGGAGGCATTCTTCCTATTAGGGCAGTTCGCCTTGGAGGAATGCCAGCGGGAAACCGAATTGGCAGATGAGATGGCCGGAGCCGCAGGGGTTCCCAACCGCAAAAGGATCGCGTCTCGCTTCGTACAGTTTCTAAAGAAACATGCGCAATCTCCCGGCGCTACTTTATTGAAGGGTACCTATGAATATCTGGTCACGGAAAAAGGTGTAGATGAGAATGAGCTTGTATACGAATGGGCGGAAGGTGTCATTGGTGATCAATATCCGGTTCCCGATCGTATCTTGAAATATACGGAAATGCTCGTGCGGGATTATTTAGACCAAGAATTATGTGATAACCAGCCCCCTGAGGGAATATTCGACCTTTTCGCTACCGAGGGCGGAACTGCCGCCATGTGTTATATCTTCGATTCCTTGCAACAGAATTTCTTGTTGAATAAGGGAGACAAGATCGTTCTCTTCGCTCCGGTATTCACTCCTTATATAGAGATTCCGGAACAGGCTCGTTATCTTTTTAATGTCATAGAGATAAAAGCCTTGAAGATGACAAAAGACGGCTATCACACATGGCAATATCAAGAAAAGGATTTAGATGTCCTGAAAGATCCTAGCGTGAAAGCCGCTTTCATAACAAACCCGAGCAACCCGCCTTCATACGGATTGACAAAAGCATTGATGAATAGGATCGTTGAGATCGTACGGAACGACAATCCCAACCTCATGATTATTACGGATGATGTGTATGCGACATTTATTCCGCATTTTCGCTCGATGATGGCCGAATTACCAAAGAATACGTTATGTGTCTACTCTTTCTCCAAATATTTCGGGGCAACCGGATGGAGATTGGCGGTAATCGCTTTACATCAAGATAATATTTACGACCGGATGATCCGTGAATTGCCAAGAGATAAACAGGAGCTTCTAAAAAAACGATATAGCAGTCTATCCTTACATCCCGAGGATATCCGCTTTATTGATCGTATGGTAGCCGATAGCCGTCAAGTAGCCTTGAATCATACGGCCGGTCTTTCCTTGCCACAACAAACACAAATGTCTCTGTTTGCGTCTTTCGCTCTATTAGATGCGGAAAATACCTATAAGAAAAGGATGCAGGATATGATCCACGAGCGTTTACACACATTGTGGGAAAGCACCGGATTCACCTTATTGGACGACCCTTTGCGTGCGGGATACTATAGTGAGATCGATATGCTTGTCTGGGCTAAGAAATTCTATGGGGATGATTTCGTGGAATATCTAAAAAAGAATTACGAACCTCTGGATGTCGTTTTCCGTCTGGCACAGGAAACTTCCTTGGTTTTACTGAACGGAGGAGGTTTTGATGCTCCCGAGTGGTCTATCCGCGCATCTTTAGCCAACCTTAAACGGGAAGATTATGTCCGGATCGGAGAGGGTATCGCATCTATTTTGCATAGTTATGCCCAAAGATGGAAAGAAAGTCTCGATAAGTAGAAAAAACAGCTCCAAGGCTTGAACAAAACGGGCTAATGGTACGTTTTATTAATAAACGTGCGATTAGCCCGTTTTTCTAAGTTATCCGGGAGATTATAAATAACCTCTATAACCTCATAGAAATTATCGAACAAATTGTATTTCATTATATTATATATTTGTTGATAATAAAAACAAAGACTCATTGGCAGATGTCTTATTTATTACATTTTAGCTGGTTATAGATAAATATATTTGCGAAAAGGCTTACAATAAAAAACGAATATGAATATGGTGTACGACATTGACATGCTTAGAAATTTCTATGCGAATTTCCCCAGAAGAGTGGACACAGCCCGCGAACGTATCGGTGGTCGCCCGATGACCTTGGCCGAGAAAATCTTATATGCGCATCTATACGATGAAAGCTCGACTCGCCTTTTCAAAAGAGGTGAGGATTATGTGAATTTCCGTCCCGACCGTGTGGCTATGCAAGATGCCACCGCTCAGATGGCGCTTTTACAATTCATGAACGCCGGAAAAGAAAAATCCGCAGTACCGGCTACCGTGCATTGCGACCATTTGATCCAAGCGAATATGGGAGCCAAGACGGATATCGATACGGCTACCAAAAGCAATAGCGAGGTCTATGATTTCTTGAAATCGGTCTCCGATAAATATGGAATCGGTTTTTGGAAACCCGGAGCAGGCATTATCCATCAAGTGGTATTGGAAAATTATGCGTTTCCCGGCGGTATGATGGTAGGAACTGATTCACATACCCCGAATGCCGGAGGACTTGGAATGGTCGCTATCGGAGTAGGAGGAGCCGACGCCGTGGATGTCATGACCGGAATGGAATGGGAACTGAAGATGCCGAAACTAATTGGTGTTAAGTTAACTGGTAGTTTGAATGGTTGGGCCTCGCCGAAGGACGTGATTCTTAAGCTAGCGGGCATCTTAACCGTAAAAGGTGGAACGAACGCTATCATCGAATATTTCGGTCCGGGCACCGCCTCAATCTCAGCGACCGGAAAAGCTACGATCTGTAATATGGGTGCCGAGGTAGGAGCGACTACTTCCTTATTCCCATTCGATAATACAATGGCTCAATATCTTCGTGCCACGGGACGTGACGAGGTAGCGAGCTGGGCCGAAGCTATCGGTGAATATCTGGAAGCGGATATGGACGTTCGTGCCGAGCCAGATAAGTTTTACGATCGTGTAATCGTTATTAACCTTTCCGAATTGGAGCCGCATATCAATGGTCCGTTCACGCCGGATGCAGCTACGCCTATCTCGGAGTTTGCCGCAAAAGTAAAAGCGAATGGCTATCCCCGAAAGATGGAGGTGGGATTAATCGGTTCCTGTACCAACTCTTCTTATCAAGATCTAAGCCGTGCGGCATCCATTGCTCGCCAAGCTTATGAGGATAAAATACCGGTAGCGGCACCCTTGATCATCAACCCGGGTTCCGAGCAAATCCGTTATACGGCGGAAAGAGATGGTATTATCGGTGATTTTGAACGGATTGGCGCAACCATTATGGCGAATGCCTGTGGTCCTTGTATCGGACAATGGAAACGTCATACGGATGATAATACCCGTAAGAATTCGATCGTTACTTCATTTAATCGTAACTTCGCTAAACGTGCGGACGGTAATCCGAATACACATGCTTTTGTCGCTTCTCCGGAACTGACACTGGCCTTGACCATCGCAGGTGATCTATGTTTCAATCCTTTGACCGATACCTTGAAGACAGAGGATGGTAAGGTTGTGAAACTGAAAGAACCGAAAGGCACGGATTTTCCGCCGAAAGGTTTCGAGGTAAAGGATAACGGCTATCTGGCACCTACGGGTAAGAACGTAGTGGTGAACATCGATCCGGAATCCAATCGCCTACAGGTATTAAAGTCTTTCGCTCCTTGGAACGGAGAGGATTTCACGAATATGCCCCTTCTTATCAAGGCTGAAGGTAAATGTACGACGGATCATATCTCGATGGCCGGTCCATGGTTACGTTTCCGTGGGCATTTGGAAAATATATCGGATAATATGTTGATGGGAGCCGTAAACGCTTTCAATGGGAAGACAAACTCTGTATTGAATCAACTGAACAATGAATATGAAGCAGTTTCTGCCGTAGCGAAACAATACAAGGCAAATGGTATTTCCTCGATCGTCGTAGCGGAAGAAAACTATGGTGAAGGCTCTTCCCGGGAACATGCAGCCATGGAGCCTCGCTTCCTAAATGTAAAAGTGATCCTAGCCAAGAGTTTCGCCCGTATCCACGAGACAAACTTGAAGAAACAAGGAATGTTAGCACTGACTTTCGCCGATAAGGAGGATTATAGCAAGATCCGTGAGAATGACCATATCTCGATCATCGGATTGAAAGATTTTCAGCCGGGCAAACCGTTGACGGCCGTTCTTCTTCATGCGGATGGTACGCAAGAATCATTCCCGGTTAACCATACGTATAATGATTTACAAATTAAATGGTTCAAGGCGGGTTCCGCTTTAAATACAGCTCACTAAGACAAACAAAAAAATCTTGATATCATGAGTAAGATAACAAAGAAAGGTAATCATATTTTCGTTCCGGATCACGTGACGATCCCTTATATTGAAGGAGATGGCGTGGGGCATGAGATCACTCCCGTTAGCCAAAAGATAGTAAACGCTGCCATCAAGCAAGCTTACAACGGAACCCGTTCCATTGAATGGAAAGAGGTCTTAGCCGGTGAAAAGGCGTTTAAGCAAACCGGAAGTTGGCTTCCCGATGAGACTATGGAAGCATTCCGTGAATACATCGTCGGTATTAAGGGACCGTTGACAACTCCGATTGGTGGAGGTATCCGTTCATTAAATGTGGCCCTCCGTCAGACGTTGGATTTATATGTTTGTCTCCGTCCGGTTCGTTGGTTTAAAGGAGTCGTATCTCCGGTAAAGGAGCCGCAGAAAGTGAATATGTATATCTTCCGTGAGAATACGGAAGATATCTATGCCGGAATCGAATGGCAACAAAGGACTCCGGAGGCACAAAAGTTATTGAAGTTCCTCACCGAGGAAATGGGAGTGAAGAAAATACGTTTCCCGGAAACTTCCTCTTTCGGCATCAAGCCGGTTTCTGTGGAAGGTACGGAGCGTCTGGTGCGTGCCGCTATCGAATACGCGATATTGCATCAGTTACCGAGCGTGACTTTGGTACACAAAGGTAACATCATGAAATTCACGGAAGGTGGTTTCAAACTATGGGGATACGCTTTAGCGGAACGGGAGTTTGCGGATCTCACTTTCACATGGCCTCAATATGAGAAGATCAAGAAAGAGCAAGGCGAGGAAGCGGCCAATACCGCCTTAGTGGAAGCTTCAAAGGCCGGTAAAATCATTATCAAGGATGTCATAGCCGATGCTTTCTTGCAAAACACTCTATTAATTCCGGAAGAATATTCCGTGATCGCTACCTTGAACCTGAACGGCGATTATATCTCCGATCAATTAGCGGCAATGGTAGGTGGCATTGGCATTGCTCCCGGCGCTAATATCAACTATAACAGTGGTCATGCGATCTTCGAGGCAACACATGGAACCGCTCCGAATATCGCGGGAAAGAATCTCGTAAACCCCTCTTCCTTATTATTATCATCCGTGATGATGCTGGAATATATGGGATGGAGTGATGCGGCTAACCTGATTACATCCGCTATGGAGCAAGCTTTCTCCGCTGGAGAGGCCACTCATGACTTGGCTCGTTTTATGCCGAATGGCAAATCTCTCGGCACCAAAGAATTTGGTGATCGTATCATCTCTATTATCGAAACAATTAAATTAGTATAGTCATGTTGAAGAAAGAATATTTAATTTACAAATTGTCCGAGGCTGCCAGAGAGGCTTGCAAGATTGACAACGAACTTTTCCCGATGTATAATGTGAAACGTGGCCTTCGTAACGAGGATGGTAGCGGCGTGTTAGTAGGATTGACCCAAGTCGGTAATGTAGTAGGATACGAACGCTTGCCAGAGGGCGGTCTTAAAGCAATCCCCGGTAAGTTATTCTATAGAGGTTACGACGTAGAGGATTTAGCGCGTGATTTCATCAAGGAAAAACGGTTCGGTTTTGAGGAAGTGGCTTATTTATTACTTTCTGGTAAACTCCCCGATAAAGAGGAATTATCAGCCTTTAAAGAACTGTTGAACGATAATATGCCCTTGGAGCAAAAGACCAAGATGAATATTCTGGATCTGGAAGGACAGAACATCATGAATATATTGGCTCGTAGCGTATTGGAGATGTATACCTTCGACGCAAACCCGGACGACACCTCCCGAGATAACTTAATGCGCCAATCTATTGAATTGATCTCTAAGTTCCCGACGATTATCGCTTATGCCTACAATATTTATCGTCATAGCACACAGGGGCGTTCTTTACACATCCGTCATCCGCACGAGAACTTATCGATCGCAGAAAATTTCCTTCACATGCTGAAACGTGATTTCACGGATCTGGACGCACGTACGTTGGATTTGCTCTTGGTATTGCAAGCAGAACATGGTGGTGGTAATAACTCTACGTTCACGGTACGCGTCACTAGTTCTACGGGAACGGATACGTACTCATCTATCGCAGCTGGTATCGGCTCATTGAAAGGCCCGTTGCACGGAGGTGCCAATATTCAGGTAGTAGATATGTTCCATCATTTAAAAGAGAATATCGCAGATTGGAAGAACGTGGACGAGATCGATACTTATTTCATGAGGATGCTTAACAAAGAGGCTTATAACAAGACTGGCTTGATCTATGGTATCGGCCATGCGGTCTATACGATTTCCGATCCCCGTGCGGTCGTATTAAAGGAACTGGCTCGTGATCTGGCAAAAGAGAAAGGTCGCTCTGAGGAATTCGCCTTCCTTGAGTTATTAGAGGAAAGAGCGATCGAATGTTTCGCCAAGCATAAAGGAACTAAGAAACGGGTTTCCTCGAACGTGGACTTCTATTCTGGATTCGTTTATGAGATGATCGGTTTGCCACAGGAAATCTATACGCCTTTATTCGCCATGGCCCGAATCGTGGGTTGGACCGCTCACCGTATCGAGGAGTTGAACTTTGACGGAAAACGCATCATCCGTCCGGCTTACAAGAACGTTTTGGACGATAGGGAATATATCTCAATCAACGAGCGATAACACTAAAAAATCATAGTTATGTTTTCTTTCATTCATAGTTATAAGTTGAAGGATTCATAACTATGATTTTTTAGCATGCTCAAGCTTATAATAATAAGCCTACATAAAACCCTTAAAATGTAAATTTCTCAAGTTTCATCGCACCTAATCCTTGCAATTTAGGAACCAACGTTACGAAATGCTCAGCTTTTTCGTGAGCTGATAAGGATTCAGCGTCTTTCCACGTCTCACAAATCATCAATACATCACTACGAGTAGAGCTCTCGAAAATATCATAAGCTATACAGCCATTGTCTTTCAAAGACTTTTCAACCAATTCTTTCGCTGTCTCCAATGCGGCTGGACGATTCTCCTCACTTACTTGAATAAATACATTTAGTCTAATCATACTCATAATTGTTTTAAGAATGTTACATACTTGATCAAAAGTACAGCACAAATATAGAAATAAACCCGTATATTTGTCATTCGAAACGTATAATTAACAGCATGAAGGAATCTGTTCGTATTCTTCGTTTCGCCATTGTAGGTTCTTCTAACGCTTTGATCACCGCATTGGTAATCTGGATATTAATGGATATTCTGGATTGTAATTACTTGTGGTCGAACATGGCTGGATATGTGGCTGCCTTGGTGAATAACTTCTTTTGGAGTAAATACTGGGTATTTTCTTCCGGGAAAGGTAATTTCTGGAAGGAGATTCCTTTATTCCTAATCGCTTTTGGTTGCGCTTACGCTACTCAATTCATATTCTTGCTTTTAATGGTGGAGGTGATCGATCTAAATGAATATCTGGGTCAGTTCCTTGGACTTTTCGTTTACGGAGCCGTTAATTTTATGATGAATAAGAGGCTTACTTTTAAGAGCTAGAATCCGATAAATCGTATTAAAGGAAGTGGTATAGTACGCCAGTAGTGGTGAAGGTCAACGCGACTACTCGCATAAGCCTTCACCACTACTGGTATTGACCATCGGGACTAGTCGCGTGAACCATCGAGACTAATCGTGCTGAATCGCTAACGGGTAAGGCTCGTAAACTGCTTCCCGAGTCTGTAAAGATAGAAAGCTAGATGCGTAAAAGCGAATACGAATGAGATAATCAATAAGATTTTGCTCTCGCCCCATCCCACGGTTTGCTGGTGCCAAAGCCCCGTGATCACGCAAAGCACGGATAGGGTAATACCGATCATATCCAATGTGGTCTGTCCCGAGCGATGTTTCTGCATATGTTCCAGTTTGCTATGTTTGATTCCATAGCAGACATATATATCCAGACCGATTAACATCCATAATACCAAACGAATCCATGTATCAGCCGGGAGAAAAAGCATCATTACCAGACAAGTTATGATACCGGCGATAGGCACGAACGGAACCAACGGGGTCTTGAAAGACCGGGGAGCGTCCGGCATTGTCTTACGGACAATCAATACCCCGGCGCAAACTAGCGTAAAAGCGAACAAAGTCCCGATACTACACATCTCGCCCGCTACGCTCGCCGGAACGAAAGCTGCCAATGCACCGACCAATAACATAAACAGGAAATTACTTCGTGCCGGCGTGCGGAATTTCTCATGGATATGAGAAAATAGGGGAGGGAGCAGCCCATCCCGGCTCATACTCAAGAATACACGGCTCTGTCCTAATAACGTTACCATGATAACCGAGCAATACCCCAGTAAAATAGCTATTACGATCGCCCGGTTCATCCAAGGGTAATCCGGACGAATCACACCAGAAGCATCCATTTGCCCCATATGATCGATAGCTATTGCCACAGGAGCGATTCCATTCTGGCCAGCAAACGCTGAGTAATGTACGACTCCGGTCATCACGTGGGCAAACAACATATATAATATAGTACAAACCACTAATGACATCAAGATCCCGATCGGCATATTCCGTTTCGGGTTCTTGGTTTCCTGCGCCGCCGTACTTACAGCGTCGAAACCGAGGAAAGCAAAGAATACGATAGCCGCCCCTCGTAGGATACCGGAGAAACCGAACTCGCCTAGGGTCCCCGTATTAGCGGGTATATAAGGCGTATAATTCTCCATACGGATATATTTCCATCCCAAGACTACGAACACCAAGACTACGGAGACTTTCAAGAATACGATAATCCCATTGAAGATAGAACTTCCTTCCGTCCCTCGTATCAACAAAATACTCATTAACACCACGATCACGAAAGCCGGGATATTCACGATACCGCCATCCCAAGGGCAAGCCGTCAAGGCTTGCGGTAAATGTACTCCGAATCCTTCCAGAAAAACGACCAAATACCGACTCCAACTTATGCTAACGGTCGTAGCGGCCACGCAATACTCGAGCACCAAATCCCAACCGATAATCCAAGCGACCAACTCACCCATCGTGGCATACGAATAGGTATATGCGCTACCTGCCACCGGGATCATGGAAGCGAACTCGGCGTAACATAACCCGGCGAAACAACAGCCCAAGGCGGCGATAGCGAAAGATAAAGTAATGGCAGGCCCCGTATACCCGGCGGCCACCGCACCCGTAATGGAGAACAATCCGGCACCGATAATAACACCGACACCTAAGGCGATCAAACTCCACGGGCCAAGGATACGCTTCAGCGATTTACTGCCCGAATCATTTGCCTCGGTCATCAAATCCGCTAAAGGCTTCTTAATAAATAAACCCATCTGTATAGATTAAAAAATTAGTAATTGGGCGCAAAGGTAGGAATTTTTATTATGTTTGCCGAAAAGTAAAAGCAAGGACAGAAACAAACAAGAAAATAAATAGACAACTAAATAATGAAACAATTGATAGCCTGTTGCGGATTAGATTGCGAAAGTTGCGATGCCCGCATAGCCACAGTTAAGAATGATAATGAGCTAAGAGAAAAAACCGCCCAAAAGTGGAGTGCCATGAACAATGCACCCGAAATTACAGCCGCAACTATAAACTGTATGGGGTGTCGTACGGACGGAATGAAATTTGCGTATTGCAGTGATTATTGTGAAATACGCAAATGTGTATCCGGAAAAGGCTTTAATACATGTGGCGATTGTGATGAATTAGATAGTTGCCAGATAGTCGGCGCGGTCCTTCAGCATGCTCCCGGCGCAAGAGAAAATCTAATGTAGAAGCAAAAAAGATGAACCTCTAACATATCCGATCCTAATTCCGTATTGGCAGCCGTTCCCAAAGCCATTCAGGGATCAGTCTCCAGAGAAAGACAAGGATAGCATATCTCCAATCGATGATCGCCCTTCTCTTTTTCCGGTCTATAGCGTTAGCGATACGCAAGGCGGCGTATTGGGGAGACATCAGCATAGGATAATTCCTGCCGTCTTTCAATAAATCCGTACGGACAAATCCCGGACGGATATCCGTAAATGTAATAGGCTGTTTCTCCATACGGGAAAGTTGGGCTAAAGCGTCTATATAAATATTTTGGTATCGTTTGGTAGCCGAGTAGGAGGGAGCGACACCTAATCCTTTGGTTCCGGCAATAGAGCTGATTACAGATATATGCCCGCCACCTTGACTGGAAAAATAACGATAGGCCGCTAGTACCATACGTGTAAAGCCTGTCACATTCGTCTGTATCGTAACTTGTTCAATGGAAGTATCTAAGTATTTATTCTGGTTGCCGATCCCTGAACTGAGCAGGAAGATGTCCATTCCTCCCAAATCACGGATCAACTCTTCTAAACGATCGGCGGCATCCTCGGCGGTCACGTCCAACTGCTTTATCCGGATATGTTCCGGATCTTGCCTACGAAACTCTTCCAACCGATCCACCCGACGGCCAGCCAATCCCAGTTGATATCCTCGTTTCCAATAAATCTTAGCAACCTCATAGCCGATACCGGAGGTAGCGCCGATAATGATAATTCGTTTGACCATAATACTTGATGCCATAAATTAACAATAAAGTTAAATTAAATTCTCATGCCATGTCTACAGCAACCAGCCTTGCAGTAGTACTGCAAGGCTGGTTGCTGTGTAGCAGGTTATAGTAACACACGGCTAAAATAGCATAAAATCCCTTGCAATCCCCATCTGTTTCGTTATATTTGCTACAATTTATAAACATAAAATAAAACGCTATGTCAGTAAAATCTTATATCGAATCCAATAAGGATCGTTTTCTTGAAGAATTGTTCTCTTTAATCCGCATTCCGTCAATCAGCGCCAAGCATGAGAATAAGCCGGACATGTTGACATGTGCCCAGCGTTGGACTGAGGTGCTGTTGTCTTCCGGTGCGGATAAGGCCGAGGTAATGCCTACGAAAGGCAATCCTGTCGTATACGCCGAGAAAATGGTATCTCCCAATGCTCCGACCGTATTGGTTTACGCTCATTACGACGTGATGCCTGCCGAACCACTAGAACTGTGGAAGAGTGAACCTTTCGAGCCGGTGATCCGGGACGGACGCATTTGGGCCCGTGGAGCAGACGATGATAAGGGACAGGGTATGATTCAAGTAAAAGGTTTTGAGACAGCGATTAAAGAAGGTTTGTTACAGTGTAACGTGAAGTTTATTTTCGAAGGAGAGGAGGAGATAGGTTCTCCTAGCTTGGAAGATTTTTGCCGGGAACATAAAGAATTATTGAAAGCGGATGTAATCCTCGTTTCCGATACAAGCATGGTCAGCGCTGAAACACCGTCGCTCACGACAGGCTTACGTGGTTTGGCTTACTGGGAAATAGAAGTAACCGGACCGAACCGCGATTTGCATTCCGGTCATTTTGGCGGAGCCGTAGCGAATCCGATCAATGTACTTTGCAAATTGATGGCAGATATCACCGACGTGGATGGACGCATCACAATCCCGGTTTTTTATGACGACGTGGAGGATGTATCTCCCGCAGAACGGGAGATGATCGCCCAAATCCCATTCGACGAGGAAAAATATAAGAAAGCGATCGGGGTAGACGCTCTTTTCGGAGAGAAAGGCTATTCTACGCTAGAACGTAATAGTTGTCGGCCTTCTTTCGATATCTGTGGTATTTGGGGCGGATATACGGGGGAAGGAAGCAAAACTGTATTGCCTTCAAAGGCTTATGCCAAGGTTTCCACTCGTTTGGTTCCACACCAAGATCATGCCAAGATCTCCCAAATGTTTGAGGAGTATATAGCTCGTGTGACCCCACCTTATGTTAAAGTGAAAGTTACGCCCAGCCATGGCGGGCAAGGATATGTTTGTCCGATAGACTTGCCAGCTTATCAAGCGGCAGAAAAGGCTGTTGGCATCGCATTCGGGAAGAAACCGTTGGCGGTTCGTCGCGGAGGTAGTATTCCTATTATCTCTACATTCGAGCAGGTATTAGGTATCAAGACCGTACTGATGGGATTCGGCTTGGAGCAAAACGCGATCCATTCGCCCAACGAGAGTCAGGAGTTGGATATCTTCTTCAAGGGAATCGAGTCGGTAGCGGAATTCTACCGTTTATATAAATAAGAAGGAAGAAGATGAGTATATTAATAAAGAATGTTCTGTTTAACGATAGGACGATTGATATCTATATCGAAGGAAAAGAGATCAAGCAAATAGGAGAGGGCTTGTCTTTTCCTGCCGATAAGATACTGGATGGTAGCCGTAAAGCCGTCATTCCCGGTTTCGTGAACGCTCATACACATGCTGCCATGACTTTGTTCCGCGGCTTCGGCGATGATATGCCGCTTATGCCATGGCTTGAGCAAAAGATCTGGCCGAATGAGGCGAAAATGACCCGTGAGGATGTATATTGGGGAGCGAAATTAGCGTGCTTGGAAATGATAAAAAGTGGCACGACCACTTTCTTCGACATGTATCAACGCCCTCGTGTCACGGCCGATGTGACGGAGGAGATGGGATTGCGAGGTATCATAGCCGGCGTTTGCTTCGATGGTTTTGATAAAGAAGAGGCGGAGAAATGCAAACGCCATAACGAGCGACTGATCCAAGATGTGGATAACTACAGCAAACGGGTTCGCTTCTCGATCGGGCCGCACGCCATCTATACCGTTTCCGGTGAGCTTCTGAAATGGGCGCATCGGTTCGCTATGGAACATCAAATCCCGATCCATCTGCATCTAGCAGAGACAGAGGGGGAAGTGAAAGACTCTCTCGATAGATTCGGACTCACTCCTGTACGTTATTTATATAAGTTAGGTGTGCTTTCTCCACGTTTGATTATCGCTCACGGAATTTACATCGATGATGACGAGCTTCGCATGTTGGCCGATCACGAGGTGAAAGTCGTACATAACCCGGCCTCAAACATGAAACTGGCTTCCGGTATTCATTTTAAGTTTAAGGAAATGCGCCAATTGGGTATTACCGTGGGATTGGGAACGGACGGTTGTTCCTCTTCCAATAACTTGGATATGATCGAGGCGATGAAGCTGGCTTCCCTGTTAGGAAAAGCTTGGCGAAAGGATCCCGAAGCCTTGACCGCAAATGAGATGCTGCAAGCCGCTACTGCGGAAGGAGCCGCTATGTTCGGTTTAAAAGCCGGGCAGATCAAGGAAGGGTATTTAGCCGATCTATGTTTGATAGATCTCAACACCCCCGCTTTTACCCCGAACTTCAATTTCGTCTCAAATCTTGTATACGCCGCCAACGGCAGTTGCGTGGATACCGTTATCTGTGATGGTAAAATATTGATGGAGAATAAGAAGGTACCGGGAGAGGACGAGATTATGGAGAAAGCGACAGAGATAGCTTATAACTTGATGAAACGTTAAATTGATTAAATATGGAAATGATTAAAACCGAACAATATCGGGAAGCGGCCGCCTATTTAGCTAGCCGGATCGAAGGTAACCCGGAGACCGCCATTATCCTTGGTAGTGGCTTAGGCTCTTTAGCCGATCAAATAACAGATCCTATAGTGATACCTTATGCGGAGATCCCACATTTTATGAAATCTACCGCTACCGGGCATAAGGGGAATTTTATTTGTGGCAAACTAGGGGATAAGCAAGTCTTGGCTATGCAAGGCCGTTTTCATTACTATGAGGGCTACACAATGCAACAGGTCACTTTTCCCGTACGTGTAATGAAGCTCTTAGGAATCAAGAACCTTTTGGTCTCGAACGCCGCCGGAGGTATCAATAATACGTTCAAGGTAGGTGATCTGATGATCATCCGGGATCATATCAATATGATGCCGAACCCGCTGATCGGTCCGAACAATGAGGATTTCGGCACTCGTTTCCCGGATATGACCCGTGCTTATGATCGTGAATTTATCCGCTATGTGGAAGAAATAGCCGCCTCCCGATCTATCCCGTTAAAGAAAGGTGTATATGTAGGTTTGACAGGCCCTTCCTTCGAGACTCCTTCCGAGTACGCTTTCTATGGAAAAGTCGGGGGAGATGCGATCGGCATGAGTACGGTACCGGAAGTAATCGTGGCACGTCATGCGGGCTTGCGTGTATTCGGTATGTCTGTCATCACGAACGAAGGTTATCACTTCGCTGACGACTTTGTAAATGATGGTGCCGATGTTATCGTAGCGGCTAATAAAGCAGCATCTGTTATGACACAACTATTTACGGAATTGGTCAAAAAAATCCAATAAAAAAGTAACGCAAAGGCTTGGTGGTTTCAATGAAATCACTACCTTTGCACTCGCAATCGAGAACAAAGCGGTTGTATATGCGGAAGTAGCTCAGTTGGTAGAGCATAACCTTGCCAAGGTTAGGGTCGCGGGTTCGAGTCCCGTCTTCCGCTCTTTCTCGTATTGATTGCCCAGGTGGCGGAATTGGTAGACGCGCTCGTTTCAGGTGCGAGTGGTTTTGCGATCGTGCAGGTTCGAGTCCTGTTCTGGGCACCCTTCCTAAAATGCGCAGGTGGTGGAATTGGTAGACACGCTACTTTGAGGGGGTAGTGCCGGTTACGGCGTGTGAGTTCAAGTCTCATCCTGCGTACTTAAGTAAAAAAAGAAATAAGAGCATGATCTATTCAATTAGGTCATGCTTTTTTTGCGTGTCAAAATGACAGACGAATAAGATGGACGAACATAAAAAAAGCCGGACTCACGCCCGGCTTCTATATTCATAGACAAACTTATTCAGCATCTTTCTTTTTTATCGAAGTCGTGATTTTCTGCTCTTCCTTATCAAAGTCTACGATAATCGTATCGCCTTCACCTACTGAGGCACGGATAATCATCTCCGCCATCTCATCTTCCAGATACTTCTGGATCGCACGCTTCAACGGACGGGCACCGAACTGGATATCGTAGCCTTTTGTCGCAATGAAATCTTTTGCCTCGTCTGTGATCGACAACTCATAGCCCAGATTTGATACACGCTGATACAGACCCTGTAACTCAATATCAATAATCTTATGAATAGCGGCTTTATCAAGCTGATCGAACATAATGATATCATCCACACGGTTCAAGAACTCTGGAGCAAATGCTTTATTCAACGCTTTCTGGATCACGCTACGGGAGAAATCCTTATCCGGCTCACCAGCCATCTGAGTATTGAAACCAACGCCACGGCCGAAATCTTTCAATTGCCGGGTACCAATATTGGAAGTCATGATCAAGATCGTATTCTTGAAATCAATACGTCTACCCAGACTATCCGTCAAACGGCCTTCATCCAAGACTTGCAGCAGCAAGTTAAATACATCCGGATGTGCCTTCTCGATCTCGTCCAATAAGACCACCGAATAGGGCTTGCGACGTACTTTCTCTGTTAACTGGCCACCTTCCTCGTAACCAACGTATCCGGGAGGCGCTCCGATCAAACGGGAAACAGCGAATTTCTCCAAGTATTCACTCATATCGATACGTACCAAAGAATCCGCCGAATCAAATAGATATTCAGCAAGCTTCTTGGCCAAGTGAGTTTTACCTACACCCGTCGGTCCTAGGAACATAAAAGTTCCGATCGGCTTATTCGGATCTTTCAAGCCAACACGGTTACGTTGAATTGCCTTTACGATCTTTTGAACAGCATCATCCTGCCCGACCACCTTACTTTTCAATACGTCCGCCATTTCCAGAAGCTTGACATTCTCTGCCTTAGCGATACGTTGAACAGGTACACCGGACATCATGGCAACAACTTCAGCGACCTTCTCTTCATCAACGGTCTCCCGATGTTCTTGAAGCTCTTGTTCCCATTTAGCTTTCGCGGCCTCTAGTTGCAATAAATACTGACGCTCCTTATCGCGGAAACTTGCGGCTAATTCAAAGTTCTGAGATTTCACGGCCGCTAATTTCTCATTCTTCGTATCCTCGATCTTTGCCTCAAGCTCTTCGATACTTTTCGGAACAATGATATTAGATATATGTACACGGGAACCGGCCTCGTCTAAAGCATCGATCGCCTTATCCGGGAAATTACGGTCGCTGATATATCTTTCTGTCAATTTTACACACGCTTGTAAAGCATCTTCAGTATAGATCACGTTATGGTGCTCCTCATAACGAGGTTTGATATTACGCAAGATCTGCAAAGTTTCTTCCGCCGTAGTCGGATCAACGATCACTTTCTGGAAACGACGTTCCAACGCACCGTCTTTCTCGATATTCTTACGATATTCATCCAAAGTAGTAGCGCCAATGCATTGAATCTCACCACGAGCCAACGCAGGTTTCAGCATATTCGCCGCATCCATAGACCCGGAAGCGGAACCAGCGCCAACAATCGTATGAATCTCATCGATAAAGAGGATGATATTCGGGTTCTTCGATAACTCATTCAAGATAGCCTTAATACGTTCCTCGAATTGTCCGCGGTATTTCGTGCCGGCGACAATAGAAGCCATATCCAAGCTAATCACACGCTTATCGAATAACACCCGGGAAACCTTACGCTGAATAATGCGTAAAGCCAATCCCTCTACGATAGCCGACTTACCCACACCCGGCTCACCAATCAATACCGGATTATTTTTCTTCCTACGGCTTAATATCTGGGCCAAACGCTCGATCTCCTTCTCACGTCCCACAATCGGGTCTAGACGGTTTTCTGCGGCGGCACGTGTCATATCCGTTCCGAAGTTATCCAGAACAGGTGTATCATTAGGGGATTTCGGTTGAGCGGCTCCCGCTCCAGCACCGGAAGAGGGGCGAGATGCCTCACGACGAGAGGAGAAACCTTCGTCCTCGTCATCTTCGTCATCATCCGTATATCCGTCGCTGATCTCGTCGAATTCCTCCATATTGTTCAAACCGGTTCCGCTTACTAATATATTATATGCGGAACGATAAGTAATACCCGCATCGTTCAACACCTTGGCGGCTACATTAAACTCCTCTTTCAATATCGCCAATAGGAGATGTTCCGTATCGGTCTCATCTTCCTTGAATAAACGAGATTCCAGCATACTCATACGCAAGACACGTTCTGTAGTCTTACTTATAGCGATCTCATGCTGGACAGAATCCTCAGAATCGAATGTGTTCTTTATTTCTTGCTCAATCTTGCGTTTAATATCCATCGGATCGGTATGTAGCTCTCGCAAGACACGCATTGCCTCGCCTTCGCCTTCCCGAATGATGCCTAGCATCAAATGTTCCGGCCCGATATAGCTATTCTGGAGCCTAGCCGCTTCTTCACGGCTATACTCAATCACGTCAATCAATCTTTTCGAATAATTTTTCATACTATATTATATATGTACTGATTACGCAAAGTTACATAATCTATTCCAACTATCATCAAATTTCGTGCCATTATTCCTTAATAAGCCTTGAAAAGCCCAGAGGCGCAAAATTTCAAGACAAATTCTTTCGTAGTATACGGAAAAACCTTACCTTAGTGCAATTTTTCAGAGGTGAGATATTGAGTGTAATTAATATAAAACTAAATGGTTGATCAAGACAGAATTATTAAGATTAACATCGAAGAGGAAATGAAATCGGCATACATTGATTATTCAATGTCTGTCATTGTTTCACGTGCTCTTCCTGATGTTAGGGATGGCTTTAAGCCGGTTCACCGCCGTATTTTATTTGGAATGAATGAACTGGGTAACACATCCGACAAACCTTATAAAAAATCTGCGAGAATAGTTGGTGAAGTTTTAGGTAAATATCATCCACATGGCGACTCGTCTGTATATTTCGCCATGGTTCGTATGGCCCAGACATGGTCTATGCGTTATCCGTTAGTAGACGGACAAGGTAACTTCGGTTCAGTGGACGGTGATAGTCCTGCCGCTATGCGTTATACAGAGGCACGACTGAGTAAACTCGCCGAAGAAATGCTCCGGGATATCGATAAGGACACGGTAGATTTCCAGCTTAACTTCGATGATACGTTGAAGGAGCCGACCGTATTGCCGACTCGTGTTCCTAACTTACTTGTAAATGGTGGATCGGGTATCGCCGTTGGTATGGCTACGAATATGCCGACTCATAACTTGAGCGAGGTATTAGATGGTTGTATCGCTTATATCGATGCCAAGGGAGATATCGAGGTAGAGGGCTTAATGCAATATATCAAGGCTCCGGACTTCCCTACAGGCGCTACAATTTATGGCTACGCAGGCGTGAAAGACGCTTTCGAGACGGGTAGGGGACGTATCATCCTTCGCGGTAAAGCCGAGATTGAGGTGGAGAATAATCATGAGAAGATTATTATTACCGAGATTCCTTATTTGGTAAATAAGGCTGAGTTGATCAAGTATATCGCTGACCTGGTAAACGAGAAGCGTATCGATGGCATTTCCAATGTCAATGACGAGTCCGACCGTAGCGGTATGCGTATCGTAGTTGACGTGAAACGTGACGCAAACTCGAGTGTCGTGCTGAATAAATTGTATAAGCTTACGGCTCTGCAATCCTCATTCAGCGTCAATAATATCGCTTTGGTGAACGGCCGTCCGAGATTGCTTAACTTAAAAGACTTAATCAAGGCGTTTGTTGAGCACCGTCATGAGGTCGTTATCCGGCGTACAAAATATGAATTGAGGAAAGCGGAAGAGAGAGCTCATATATTGGAAGGCTTGATCATCGCTTCCGATAATATAGACGAGGTAATCGCGATTATCAAGTCTTCCAAGAGCCCGCAAGAGGCTATCGAGCGTTTGATCGAACGTTTTTCTTTATCTGAGCTTCAAGCACGTGCGATTGTCGAGATGAGACTTCGTCAGTTGACAGGTCTGGAACAAGACAAATTGCGTGCGGAATATGAGGAGATCGAGAAGTTGATCGCTTATTTGAATGAGATTCTGGAGAATGAGGACCTTTGTATGAAGGTTATCAAAGATGAATTATTGGAAATCAAGGATAAATTTGGCGACGAACGTAAGACGGATATCGTTTACGCCTCTGAGGAATTAAATCCGGAGGATTTCTATGCGGATGATGAGATGATCATTACCGTATCTCATATGGGATATATCAAACGTACCCCGTTAAGTGAGTTCCGTGCGCAAGGCCGTGGTGGTGTAGGAGCGAAGGGTTCCGAGACTAGAGACGAGGATTTCGTTGAGTATATCTATCCGGCATCCATGCACGCGACCTTATTATTCTTCACGGCAAAAGGTAAATGTTATTGGTTGAAGGTATTCGAGATTCCGGAAGGAGCTAAGAACGCTAAAGGACGTGCGATCCAGAATCTTCTGAATATCGAGCCGGATGATAAGGTACAAGCCTTTATACGTGTTAAGAAATTAACCACCGATACGGAATTCATTAATTCTCATTACCTATTATTCTGTACGAAGAAAGGTGTGATCAAAAAGACCTTGTTGGAGGCCTATTCCCGTCCTCGTCAAAACGGTGTGAACGCTATTACATTGCGTGAAGACGATGGCTTGATCCAAGTATGTATGACGAATGGCAACAACGAGGTGATCATAGCGAACCGTAACGGCCGGGCGATCCGTTTCCATGAAAGCGCGGTACGTGTAATGGGCCGTACGGCTTCCGGAGTGAAAGGTATGACTTTGGACGAGGATAATACCGATGAAGTCGTTGGTATGATCTGTATCAAGGACAAGGAAAAAGAGACCGTACTCGTCGTATCGGAGCAGGGATATGGAAAACGTTCCTCTATCGAGGATTATCGTATAACGAATCGTGGCGGTAAAGGCGTAAAAACCATTAATATCACGGAGAAGACTGGTAAATTAGTTGCCATCAAGAATGTTACGGACGAGAACGATTTAATGATTATCAATAAGTCGGGTATCGCTATCCGTATGAAAGTGGCCGATTTGAACGTAATAGGACGTGCTACTCAAGGTGTTCGTTTGATTAATCTAGAAAAGCGCAACGACGAAATCGCTTCTGTATGTAAAGTATTGTCTGAGAGTGAAGAGGAGATAGCCGAGCAAAAAGCGGAACAAGAAGCCAGACAAGAGAATGAGGGAAGAGAGTTGAGTGAGAATCAAGCTAGTCTAGGTACCGATGTTGATCTGCCGGAATCAGAGATGGATAACGAGCTAGATAATAACGAAGAAATAACTGAATAATTTTAAACAAATAGAAATATTAATCTCAAAATTACTATCGCAATGAAACGAGTATTATTAACAGTGGCACTATGTGTCGCAGCATCGGTCTCTTTTGCACAGAAAAAAGCTGTAAATGAGGCTCAAAGTATAGCTAAGGGTTCAACTCCTGATTTCTCGGAAGCCAGAACTCTTATTAAAGGAGCTTTGGAAAATCCAGAAACAAAGGATGACGCTAAAACTTGGTATGTTGCCGGTTTTATCGAGGATCAACAGTTCAGCAACGAAAGAACTAAACAAGTCTTGGGCCAACAACCGGACGAGCCTGTTATGTACGAGGCATTGGGTAGTATTTTGCCATACTTTGAGAAAGCATATGAGTTAGATCAACTTCCTAATGAAAAAGGAAAAGTTAAACCTAAGTTCACGAAAGATATCAAAGGTATCCTAGGAGCAAACCACGTATATTACATCAATGGTGGTGCTTACTATTTCGATCAGAAAGATTATAACAAAGCTTACGATTTCTTCGAGCAATACCTGAAAATATCTGATATGCCAATGTTTAAAGGTGAGGCTGTCGCTGAAAGAGATTCAAACTTCATGACAGTTCAGTTCTATGCCGCTGTAGCAGCGACCCAACTTGGCGATTCTCAAAAAGCTATCGCAGCGTTAGAGCGTGCTAAAAATACGGATTATAGAGCAAGCGAGGTATATCAATACTTATGCTATGAGTATGAGCAAGCTAAAGATACCGTGAATTTA
Source organism: Parabacteroides sp. AM17-47 (assembly GCF_003434625.1). NCBI lineage: Bacteria > Pseudomonadati > Bacteroidota > Bacteroidia > Bacteroidales > Tannerellaceae > Parabacteroides > Parabacteroides sp. AM17-47. The sequence goes on along the minus strand of NZ_QTLI01000017.1, from coordinate 56,138 downwards.
GAGAAGACTTTGGAAGAAGGTTTGAATAAATTCCCTGAGGAACAGTATTTCTTAATGAGCCTTATAAACAATTACATCTATTCTAATAGAAATGAGAAAGCTATTGAATATTTGAACACAGCTATCGCTAAGGATTCCAACAATCCACAGCTTTACGATGTAATGGGCCGTGTTTATGAGACTGGTTTGAGAGATTACGCTAAAGCTGAAGAGTATTTCAAGAAAGCATTGGCGATCAATCCGGACTATATCGAATCTCTCTCTAACTTAGGTCGTGTATATTACAACCAAGGTGTAAACAAGCAAGGTGAGGCTAATATGATCAACGACGCAAAACAATATCAAGAGGAATTAGGCAAAGCTAAGGAATTCTTTAAGCTAGCTCTTCCTTACTTTGAGAAAGCTCACCAAATGAAACCAGAAGAAAGAGAATATATGACCGCTTTAAGAGGTATTTACTACAACTTGAATATGGGTGATAAATTCGATGCTATTGAAGCAGAGATGAATAAGTAATTTCTTCTTTCAGAATAAATGGAACCGTCTAGTAATATAAGGTTACTAGGCGGTTTTTTATTTGTGTATCATGTATCGGAGTAGTCATTTTTTGATCGTTCATAATACTATTAAACATAATGGGAATTATAAAATTAATAGCAAGATAAGGATATATTAGTGCATTCAAGCAAAGCTTGTAGCTGCTTTGAGTAAAGACACAGATCTTTTCACGGCTGTGAAACGTTTGTTTCATGGATGTGAAAAGATCGTATCACAGCTGTGAAAAGATCAGATCACCTATATGAAAAGATTAATTCAGCTTGACGCGACTATTTGATTCGCTATTAACTCCTTCAAATAAAGCATGACTTTCGGATGACTTAATGGCATGTCCTCTAGGATTTCTTTAAGCTCTCGCGTACTGATATCAAATGAAACCAGATCTGAATGATATGAGAAATGAATGTTTATGTCTGGATTACTGCCTATAAGCATAGCCATTGTACCCGCCAAATCTCCCCAAGGCGGACAATCAATATGAGATGAGACAAAACAAGCAACAACTACCGTACCTTTTCCCTGTATGGAAGATATTTCCACATTCCCGCCTGTTTGCTCCGCGTTTTGTATCAAGAAAGGTAAGCCTAGACCCACTTTTCGTGTCGTGCGAGTCGTATAAAACGGATTACGGATCAGAGAGACTGTTTCCGGATCCATACCACAGCCATTATCCGCGATACGAATACATATGGATGTGTCCTTTATCTGTATATCTATCTCTATGTCAGAAGCTTTTGCTCTGATACTATTAGCGGTTATATCCGTGATATGAAACGAGAGATTATCCATGAGAGGCGAAAATTAAGTGATTGTCTTTTTGATCAAAAGCCTTTCGTAAGCCATCGAAGGTTAATTCCTCCGTTTGCCAAATGGAGGGCTGAGTACCTATTTGTTCGGGGCAATGAGCATCCGAGGCTGAGTATTGAGTCTGCTCTTTCAAATACCCGTGAATAGACAATAACTTACTGTATCTTTGCTGATTATTATATTCAATAGCATCTAAAGATAAGCAGGGGTCTATAAAACCTAATTGACTGATCAAGCTGAATGACGGACGTTCTACATGGGCGGCTACAAATAGAGCATCCACCTTACGTGCTTGAGCGGCTATTTGGTTTACGCTTTGATCCAAGGCGGAGAGCAAAAGATAGGGTACTTCTCCTAGAATCTCATTCTCCGCATTCACCCAAACTTGATCGCCAAAACGTTCCGGATCATTTGGAATTGGAGGGAGATGCTCTTCTAAATATCGTTGGAATCGCTTACGGGATTCATCGGTCGGGAAATAAACCAGACAATGCGCTTCCTCACGGGTCGTAACTTCTACGCCCGCAAAGACCCTTAGTCCGAATCTCTCGCCAAGGGATTGAATCTCCGGGCATTGTAAGGTCGTATTATGGTCCGTAATGGCAATAGCATCCAAACCTTTCGCTAAGGAACGACGCACGATCTCCGATGGACTCATTTCCAGACTGCCGCATGGCGACAGGCAAGTATGGATATGTAAATCAGCTAAATACTGTTTCATCCATTCTCATTCTGTAATAAGCGGTAAATCATACCGGAAGCCTCGAACGCGGAACGTGTAGTTCCTAAAAGAGGGACAGCCTCTTCCCTACCTTTTTGTAAGGTCTCATCATCTGGAGAGGTTCCGTTCACGATCAATACCGCGGAGGCGTCTTTTAAAGTAGCCACGGCCAGTATATTCTGATGCGTTTGCATGGTAATCCATAGCATACCCTCCTCGATATGTCCCATGACATCACTTAGTAAATCGCTCGTATAGCCCCCGGTTATCTCTGTATCAAGGCCCTCTTCTCCACAAAATACAGTAAGATTCAACATCTTCACTAAATCACAAACCTTCATATTTAGCTCCTTTCTTATAACAATCCTTATTTAAACGATCTTTCCCCCATGTCTTCTCAACGATACGGAAGGCATGCTCTTGATCTAGTTTACCGTGCTTCTCCATATTACGTTGCATAAATACGCAATCACTGAATTGAGCCTCGTGGCGTACGATATCCTCGGCCAAGCTTTGACAGTTCGGGCTACCGCAAGCGCCACAATCGATTCCCGGTAGGTAACACATCAATTTCCGCACTTGCTCCATTTTCTTCAGCATCTCATCGATCGTTCCATCGTACAACCGTTTGGGATTCGGTTGCACCGGACGGATCGTAATATGCTGCCTCAAATAGGATAAAGCCTCGAAATTATCGGCGGCGTATATCATCGGTACTTTATCCCGGTTCATGGATCGCTTCATGATACGCTCGGCCGTGAGGAAACGGTTCGCTACGGCTAATACACCTCCGGCACAGCTACGGTCGCAAGCCCTCAGTTCCAGAAAGTCTACGTTACGTACCTCGCTGGTCGTTTCCATTCGTTCCAAGAAATCGATCACATTATGGATCTCATCGATCGCGAGGCAACGACCGGAGAAATGTTTGGCCTCCCCTCCTGTCTGGCTCCATCGCATCTCTTTTTTCGTTAATGGCGGAGGAAGCTCACATTCCGGCTCATATCCTCTCGGGCGATTCTTAAGAATATGGTATACCTTATTATATAGGGTATCCATATTTATCACGCCTTTGATCGTAGATGAGTAACCTTCCGCTCCCTTCAAGGCGGCGATTTTCGCTGCGCAAGGCGTAACATAAAAGATACCGATCTCTTCCGAGGGAACACCTTGCCCTTCCAATATCTTATGATAATAAGTGGCCGAGGCGTTTACCGGCGCTTTCACCAATAAGATATTATCCACCAGCGCAGGGAAACGGACTTGTATCAACCGGACGATAGCGGGGCAAAAAGAACTGATCACCGGTTTTTCCTCGGCGTTTTCCATCTGCCGTACCATTTCCTTATGGATCATATCGGCGGTAAACTCTACTTGGAAAACATGGGTAAAGCCCAGTTCCATAACGGCGCTGATAATTTCCTTCTCGGTCGTGTACTTTGAGAACTGCCCGATAAATACCGTGGGCATCAACGCTACCCTGCATTTATAATCAAATATACGCTGGAAGTCATCCTGCTCCACATAGATAGCCTCTGTCGGGCACGATTTCAAGCACTCGCCGCAATCCACGCACCAATCCTTATGGATCAAAGCCTTACCATCCCGGATACGGATCGCTCCCGTAGGGCACTCTTTCATGCAATGCGTACAGCCTATACAGCGGTCATTGTCAATCTTCAAGGCATGATAAAAATTAGCTTCCTCCATGGTCTACGCTCCTTCTTTATTAAACCATGTGACCATACGTACCGTGGTACCTACGTCTACTTGGCTCTCGATCGTTAATTCATCTACGTTCTTCTTCATATTTGGAAGTCCCATTCCGGCACCAAATCCCATCTCACGCACGGCCTCGGATGCCGTCGAATACCCTTCACGCATAGCTAGCGATATATCCGGGATTCCGGGCCCTTCATCCTTCAGTTCCAAAGATATTTTATCAGCGTCCAATTCAGCGACAACCGTTCCTCTCCAAGCGTGAGCCACGATATTCACCTCCGCCTCATAAAGCGCCACGACCACCCGCTTAATGATCCGGGGATCGATAGCCAATTGCTTCAAGACCTTCTTTATCTGGCTAGACGCATAACCCGCCTTCGAGAAATTACCGCCCTCCAACTCAAACTTAAATAGCATATCTCACGACCTCCTTTCTTAATATATAGGAAGGAGCCCCGCGCTATAAAGCTCTCCGACCGTATGATACATAGAATGATCTGTCTCCAGAAGAACCATATTGTTCTCACGAGCCAGCTCCAGCATATCCGGGGTTACTTTCTTCCCCCGCACGAAAAGTATATAAGAAACTTCCGCCATCTCCGCGGTACGGATCGTTTGCAAATTACAAAGTCCTGTCACCAACAGCACATCGCCACAATCCAGCGTAAGCACGTCACTCATCAGATCGCTGGCAAAAGCGCACTGCACATCGTTCTCCCGTTTCTCTGAGCCACAGACGATGGAGGCATCGGTAAGCTCTTGAATTCTTTGAATCTTCATAAGGTACCAGAGGTTACATTTTACATGGGCTAATGTAAGAAATAATTTCGAATGTCGGCCTAGTATATTACATTAATTACTATCTTTGGTACACTAACAAAAAATAATCCTTATGTTCAGTAAAGAAACTTATATGGCCCGCCGGGCTAAGCTGAAACAAACCATAGGTTCCGGTTTGTTGCTATTCCTTGGAAACGACGAGAGTGGGATGAACTACGCCGATAATACGTATCACTTCCGTCAAGACTCTACCTTCTTGTATTTCTTCGGATTGCCATACGCCGGGTTATCCGCTATCATCGATATCGATAACGATAAGGAGATCATCTTTGGCGATGAGTTGACTATAGACGCGATTGTATGGATGGGTACGCAGCCCACCCTAAAAGAGAAGAGCGAGGCCGCAGGTATCAAGGAAGTCCGTCCTTTCAAGGAGATCGAGACTTACTTGAAGAATGCCCAGCAAAAAGGCCAGCCAATCCATTATCTGCCGACGTATCGTGCGGAACACCAGATCAAGTTATTCCAATGGTTGGGTATCGTACCCGGCGCGGAGAAACCTTCCGTGCCTTTTATCATGGGTGTCGTAAACCAACGGAATTACAAGAGCGAGGAAGAAATTGCCGAGATCGAGAAAGCCTGTATCGTAACCGCCGATATGCACCTGACTGCCATGCGTACCGTACGTCCGGGAATCCGGGAGTCGGATGTAGCGGCTGCCGTTGCGGAAGTCGCTTTCGCCAACAATTACCAGCTCTCCTTCCCTATCATCGCCACGATCAATGGGCAGACTTTGCACAACCATGATCATAGCCATATGATTAAGAGCGGCGATATGCTGTTATTGGACGCCGGCGCCGAGACTGAGATGGGATATGCCGGAGATATGTCCTCCACCATCCCGGCCGACTCCAAGTTCACGACCCGTCAAAAAGACATCTATGATATTCAAGTAGCCGCCCATGAGGCTGCCGTAGCGGCTTTGCGCCCGGGTATTCCTTTCGTGGATGTATATGAGTTGTCTTGTAAAGTGATCATGGAGGGTTTAAAGGACCTTGGTTTCGTGAAAGGAGATCCGATGGAGGCCGTAAAAGCCGGTGCTCACGCCATGTTTATGCCTTGTGGCCTAGGTCACATGATGGGATTGGATGTACATGATATGGAGAATCTGGGAGAGGTATACGTTGGTTATGACGGACAGCCGAAGAGTACGGAATTCGGACGTAAGTCATTGCGCTTGGGACGTAAGCTGGAACCGGGTTTTGTCTTGACCATCGAGCCGGGTGTATACTTCATCCCTGAATTAATGGATTTATGGAGAGGCCAGAACAAGTTCACCGAATTCATCAATTACGAGAAGTTGTTTACATATAAAGATTTCAGTGGCATACGTAACGAGGAAGACTATCTGATTACCGAGAACGGCGCTCGTCTATTAGGAAAGAAGATCCCTTTGCGTACGGAAGAAGTAGAAGCAATTCGATAAATCCTATACATTATTATATATAAGCTTATGCAAAAGGGAGAGCCTTAAAAACAGCTCTCCCTTTTTGGGCTAAACGAGAAAGACAATGTATGAAACGATTTAAAACCGATATCCGATACTTAGAAAGAATGAATGCATAAAACGAATCCGAGGCATACTAAGCCTTTTCCCCTCTACAATGAAGTTTCGCCCTCCACTATATAAATCAAAATTCGAAAATATATACCCCAAAGAGAATATATACCGCTGGTCTATATCGAGACTCAACATACTTTTAATATGATAAAATAACGATTTACCTCCCTTGTTCTTTATATGATCGAATTTTTGAGGTATCCATATCCCGGGAGTGTTTGGAACATAGCTTATATTAAACTCTTGATTGACAGGCAAAGGAATGGTTAATCCGGGTGAAACGACCAAAGAGAGTCCCGTATCCTTGTCTTTCCCGAATTTAAAAGCGGGAGTTACTAACTGGATGGCCGGACGTAACGCAAAGAAATGACAGCCCGGATTACTCTCATCTGAATTCCAAAACCACTGATTATCTCTTGAAAACCCCGTATAACTATCTTTCTCAATCGTATTACAGAAAAGCAACCCCATAGTAATTCCCACATAAGGAATCGGTAGATAAGTAACAGATGGCTCTACCTCCCATGCTGAATTATTATTCAAGGCACCGGAGAGTTCTACTTTCCACATATGGGATTTTTCTACCTCTTGCGCCTGTCCCTCAAAGGTAAAGATCAAACAAATAAAGAAAAGTATAGATCTCATTATTTATAGGATGTTAGTTGTTCATTTACAGTAAAGACAGAGGACCTTCTCAATCACCCTATCCATTAGGGTTAATAAATCAAAAAGAGTTAATAATAAACACGGACTTAAAAAGAAAGCGTACATTTCCTTCTCAGACTATACATGATATTTCATCTTCTCGAAACGAAAACTCGTGAATCGATAAAAAAAGGCTGTCCCATCTTGAAGTGGAACAGCCCTCTTTGCTAAATAATACTGATTAAATTGCTTTCAGAATCTCGGTCAGTTTTTCCGGGGTGACGTTGGCGGCGATTATCACTCCTTCGTCGTTAATCAAGAAGGTCTTGAAACCTTTTCTTAAATCATACTTCTTGTACAACTCTGACTCTTTACCCAGTCCTTCGTGAAATTGCGTTGACAGATCCAACTTGTCAATCTTTACCGTCTCGGTAAAAATAGATTCTTTCTCATCCATAGAGATCGAACACATCGCGATTTTGTCCGGACCAAACTTGTTAACCTCATTCGCCAATTGCACGTTACGAGCCCGCGATTCCGCATCGTAAGCCGCCCAAAAGTTGAGCAATGTATAACGTCCTAATTGGTTGTGGAAACTGGCTTTAGCGTCGTTTCCCAAAAACTCTATTCTCGGAGCTAGATCACCGGGGTTCACACCCTCGGTAAGTTTCGCCTTTTTCGAACCGGCAGACATCCCTAATAACGCTACCGATGCGATGAGAACATAAGCTCTTACCTTCATATTTTCAATTTTACGTTAAACTTAATCGGGGGAATCTCCCGGGGGACAAACTCCCGACTCCTGATTTTCAGGATCGTAAACAAGCATGTTTCTTTCGCTAAAGAGACACTTACTTGTCTTTAACGGGTGCAAATATAAAGCCAAATACTTCTTTCTACCAAATTATATAGCGATTTTCCGCAAATTAGCAAGCTTTTTTATATGTTTTAGCGCACACATCGATAAAAAATTAACTGTTTTGCAACATAAATTTAGAAGTAGAGTACCTTTTTCTCCCCGAGAGAACCGCAAAATTATCAAGAATCATTAGCTTCCCGCTCCCCTACCTTTAGACCGATAACAGGGTATCCTTAGCGATTTCATCTTTAAGTATAGATTATCCAACGGCTGTTACATAATCATCTAACAGTTGGTGCATGATCTTCCAACAGCCGTTAGATGATCATGCACCAACTGAAAAATTAGCAATGCTTCAAGAGCAAACCGCTAATCCTTCTTGGAAAAGAGGCTAATAGCATTAAGAGATTCCCTTTAATCACCTTGTACTGCCATCTTGAAAAATAAAAGGAAAAAAATACCCTTCCCTCTTGTTTATTCAAAAACTTCCACTACATTTGCAGTGTACTATTAAACTAATACACTAAAGCAGCAAAACATATGATTACATTAAAAGAACTCTCATTCAGCTATAGCCGCAAAAAAGAGGTACTTGATCGTATCAATCTTGAGGTTGGATCGGGACACATCTGTGGCTTATTGGGAAAGAACGGCGAAGGAAAGACTACGCTTCTAAACCTTCTAAGCGGACAGATCTTTCCGGATCAAGGTTCTTGCCTCGTATTGGAGGAAACTCCTTCAGAGAGAAACGCTCGTTTCTTGCAGCAGATCTTCTTATTGCCTGAGGAAATCTCCATGCCTGAGGTCACCGCCATAGAATATATAAAGATGTACGCGCCTTTTTATCCGACATTTAGGGACGATATCTGCAAGGCTTGCGTAGAATCGTTTGAGATCAATCTATCCGATCGCCTGTCGAAAATGTCTCAAGGACAACGGAAAAAGGTGGCGATAACCTTGGCGCTGGCCGCTCATACGCCCCTGCTTCTAATGGATGAACCAACAAATGGGCTGGACATTCCCTCGAAAGCGACATTCCGCAGACTGGTAGCCTCTTTGATAGATGACAATCAGACGGTTATTATCTCCACGCATCAGGTCAGGGATCTGGAAAGCTTGATCGACACGGTATTGATCTTAGACCAAAGGCAAATCCTATTGAATAAGACGTTGAACGAGATCGGCGAGAAACTTTATTTCGGACCACTCCTGCCGGAAGAGAAAGCTCTTTATTCCGAGCCTACCCCGCAAGGGACAATAGGCGTCACCGCAAGGGATGGCAAGGAAGAGACGGCCGTATCCTTAGAGTTGCTCTTTAACGCGGCGATAACGTATCCCAAAGAGATCCAAAGAATCATGAACTCCTAAATACACATAGACATGAAAACAGATTTTAGTATACAACGCATCAATCTTTTACTTCGCAAAGATTGGATAGAGAATAAGAAAAAATTAGCTTATGGGGTATTGGTCATCCTCGGAGTCCTCTTCTTTTTCCTGTTATCCTCCATTTTATGGGATACGAGATTCCGTACCTTTACATTATATGTATTGGGATCATTGGGGACTTTTATCGCTTTCTGTAGCTACGTAAACTTGATGATACACCGCCCTAGAGGATTATTCTTAACGCTTCCCGCGAGCAACCAAGAGAAATTTGCCGCTATCCTGATCGAAGGTATCGTGGTATTCTTAACGTACCAAGTCACGTTTTGGATCGGGACGGGAATAGCCTCCATGCTTATTCATATACAGCCTGTAGCATTCAAGGACATTACCATGCCCTTGCAAGAGTTCACCATGCTGGCGTTTGTCGGTTCCTTGATGTTCCTCTCTTACGTTACATTCAAGAAGTATGCTTTAGGAATCGCTTGTGGCGGATATATATTGATAGTTGCCTCTATCATAGGGATTGTCTATCTATGCATAAGCACGTTGAACATCCAGCCGGGTATGGATAGGTTCTGTTATGAGTCTTCCCCACTTTATACCACCGTGTATTGGCTAAGTTTTGCCTTTACACCCGCATTTCTCATCGCTACCCTCGTGGTCTTATACGTCGCTTATCTAAAACTTAAAGAAAAGGAACTAAGATGAACTACAATACGAATCAATCCATATTTATCCAGATAGCCGAGCGGATTTGCGACCGGGTATTGAGTGGTAATTACAAAGCCGATAGCCGTATCCCTTCGGTACGGGAACTGGCGGTAGAGATGGAAGTGAATCCGAACACGGTCATGCGTTCCTTCGAACGTCTGCAAGCGAATGAGATTATTTACAACAAGCGTGGGATCGGCTACTTCGTTGCTTCCGACGCCGAGCGGAAAATCCGTGAGATGCGCCATAACCAGTTCGTGGAAGAGGTGCTTCCCGCTGTATTCAAGGAGATGCACCTGCTAGGCGTAGGTATCGACGAGCTTACGAAAGCCTATACATTATATATATCTACCATTAAATAAAGACAATCATGAAAAAAAGTAATCGCGTGTTTATCGCCTTGATAGCGACATTATATATCGTTCCAGCCCTCACTTTCGGCGTTGCCCAGTTTACGTCGGAAAAATGCCTTACAGGTTTCACGCAAAAGTTTCAGATTATCCAGATAGATAATCCGGAGTTGAAAGCGGAAAACATAAAAGTCGATACGAGAACCGCCTCCGAATTTCCCCGGGGGCAAATACTGGAAGCAAAGGACCGGTCGTTACTCTATTACGAGGGAATGAAACGGTATTTGCCGGAAGTCAGCCGCCACGATTCTCTATTATTGGTTAGCGGGGCGAGGGACGCCGGGCAAGATAAAAATCTCACGTTGCATATCCGTATCAACAATATCCAGAAGATCCGTCTGAACGGAGAAGAGATTTGGACTAAGTAACAAGCACATACACACATTATTTCTTAATCATTAAATCGTACTATAATGAAACAAATCATTATGGCAGCCCTTCTTATATCCTTTTCTTGGGGTATTCGGGCACAACAATTACAGATCCGGGGGAAAGTCATTGATCTATCCGACAAGTCTCCTCTTGAGTTTGCGAATATCACGCTTCAAACAGCCGATTCCGCATTCATCACAGGGACGACGACGGATAGTAAAGGACTTTTCCGGATCGAGAAAGTCAAGGCCGGAGATTATCAAGTATCTGTTTCCTCCATAGGTTACAAGACCTCGGTAGTCTCCGTGCTGGGACTTTCCCAGCCTATAGATCTCGGTACGATCTCATTGGCATCCTCCTCTATATCCTTAGATGAAGTCACGGTCAACGCTTCCGCTATCCGTAATACGGCGGACCGTAAGATCGCGTTCCCTACCTCCGAGCAAAAAGCGGCCTCCAGCAATGGCATCAACCTATTGAACGCCTTGATGCTTCCTCGTTTGGAAGTAGACCCGATCCGGAATAGCGTATCGCTACCGAATGAAGGGACGATTCAATTCTGCATCAACGGTATCAAGGTGGAGCTATCCGATATCCGGGGCTTATCGCCACAGGAGGTAATCCGGGTAGAATATCATGATAATCCGGGCTTACGTTACGGTAACGCCTCTGTCGTACTCGACTACATTGTCCGGAGGGAAACTAGCGGCGGTTCTGTCAATCTGGATCTTAGTAATTCACCGACCACCTCTTTTGGAGACGATCAGGTATCGACGAAGTTCAATCATAAGAAATCAGAGTTCGGATTGCAATACGCCGTCCGTTACCGGAATCCGTATCATATCTGGACGGAAGGAGTCGAGACCTTCCGCTTTGAGAATGGCGAGACGCTGGAACGTACCTCGGAAGGTCTGCCAAGAGGAATGTCTGAGACCGCCCATAACCTCTCTCTTAATTACAATTTGGTAGATAACGACCATTATTATTTCAATGCCACGCTACGCTATTTCCTATCGGATGAGGATAAAGGTAGTGATAAGAACCTGTATACCAATAACCATCCCGAGGATAAGACATACGCTTGGAATCCAAATAGCAACTCTACCAAACGTCCTTCCCTCGACCTTTATTACCAACACTCCTTACCACATAAGCAGACATTGATACTTAATATGGTAGGTACGTACATACATACGAACGCAAACCAAATGTATCAAGAATGGAAAAACGATATCCTCTTATCGGATATCTTGTCGAACGTGGACGGAGACAAATATTCCATCATCGGCGAGGGAATCTACGAACGGCAATTCGAGGCCGGTCGATTGGGAGGAGGATTGAAACACACCCAATCGTGGACGGATAACACCTACAGCGGAACGGTTGGAGGACGAACCAAGATGAAACAGTCGGAGACGTATCTCTATACGGAATTCAGCGGACGTGTCAAGAAGTTGAATTATACGGCCGGAATAGGTGTCTCCCGCTCATGGCTCAAGCAAGAAGGCGAGGAAGATTATCAATATTATACGTTCCGCCCAAAGGTATCCTTACAATATAACTTTACGGATAATATGTATTTCCGGGTAAACGGTAGCGTAAATAATGTCTCACCTAGCCTATCGGAACTAAGCGCCATCGAGCAATATATCGATACGCTACAGATACGCCGGGGAAATCCTTATCTGAAACCCTATAAGAGTTATGACATGCAAGCCTATTATCTATATAAAAAAGGAATATTCACCGGAGACTTAAACTTTTATTACAGTAATAGCCCGGACCGGATCATGGAGGAAGTGATACGAGAAAATAATAAGTTCATTCGCATTACCGATAACCAAAAAGGATGGCAGAAACTAAGCGGTGACTTGACATTACGTGTCGGCCCTATCATCAAGCGGATCATAAGCCTATCCGTGACAGGTGGAGTCAATCGTTATATCAGCGAAGGAAATAGTTATTCGCATACCTATAACAATTGGTATTACCGGGCTTCCGTCATGGCTATGTACAAGAAATTCATGGCTATGTTCCAGATACAAAGTAGCTATAATACGTTTGTCGGCGAATTATTGCATGGCGGCGAGAATATCCATATGTTTATGTTCCGGTACAATCAAGGTAAATTCGCCGTTGGAGCCGGATTGATGATGCCTTTCTCCAGCCAGTACAAACGGGTAGAGGAAAATCGGAACGCTTACGCTCCCAGCCGTACGAACATGTACGCAAACGACTTCAGCCGAATGTTGATGCTAACCTTCTCTTGGAATTTTGACTTCGGTCGCAAGTTCAAGGAGGCCAACAAGAAACTTTGGAATAGTGATGAGGATTCGGGTATCATGCGATGATCCTCAAATAAAAAAAGTCCGGTATTAATTACCGGACTTTTCTTTTCTATCTTCAGGAGGGGGAATTGGAACCCCTTCTTTAATAAACTCATCATATACGATCTTAGGATGGTCTTGCGGAGAAGCCAGTTGATATTCCGCAGCGAAATTATCCCGCCTAAAATTCTTCAGCTTAAGGTTTTCCGCGCTGTAATTTCTCAAGGTCTCCTTTCTGTCACCAAACAAAGAACTGTTCAATACTTCCGAATCCAGAATGTTTTCTTTCGGAGTCATTGTCGGCAAAAGGTTTTGTTCCAACAATCCTCTATAAGCGCCAATGTATTCGCACCAAACAGAATTACCTTTTTGATAGATTCGATAGGTGTAGTTAGACCAAGCTGTCGTTACATGAATCTCATGCTCCCAGATATCGACGCATGCCTCTGAATCAAAGTAGGGATCTTTAATCGTCACACGTCGCAATCCATGATTCTCATCTCTCACTAAAGTCAGCCACTTATCTGAATGAAGTATTTCAGAAATAATGTCGGGCAACTTTTCCTTGATTTCAAATTGGATTCTCATACATTTCGCCTGCCGGTCAGGACTTTTTAAGGTTGCCAGGTTCTCATTAAACATTTTGTCGTTAATACGATAAAACAAATATAAGCAAAAATGTTCAATATAATGTACTCTTTTTCGATAATTCTTACGTACTTTTGCCTAATAGAATGACAAATATGGCACAAAACGACGAAATAATACTGATAAATATCAATGGTGCGGATCGTCCGGGTGTAACGGCAGCTCTTACGGAGATTCTAGCTAAGAACAACGCTGTTATCCTCGATATCGGTCAAGCGGATATCCATAACCATTTATCATTGGGTATCTTGTTTCAAAGCACGGAAGGAAATTCCGGCGATATATTAAAAGAACTACTGTTCAAGAGTTACGAATTAGACGTCAATATCCGTTTCAATCCCATTACAGAGCAAGAATATAGTAAATGGGTAGGTATGCAGGGCAAGAACCGGTATATCATCACGATATTAAGCCGTAAGCTTACGGCCAAGCAAATCGCGGGTGTTTCCCGGATCGTTGCGGAGCAAGATATGAATATTGATGATATCAAGCGGCTCACGGGACGTATCCCGTTGGACGAGAATGCCCGTACTCCTAAGGCGAGCGTGGAGTTTTCCGTACGTGGTACCCCGAAAAACAAGGAGTGCATGAAAGCGGAGTTCATGAAACTTTCCACGGAGCTTGAGATGGATATCTCTTTCCAAGAGGATAGCATGTATCGCCGTATGCGCCGTCTGATTTGTTTCGATATGGACTCTACCTTGATAGAGACGGAGGTTATCGACGAGTTGGCGATACGTGCCGGAGTTGGCGATCAAGTAAAAGCGATTACAGAGGCAGCCATGCGTGGAGAGATCGATTTCTGCGAGAGCTTCCGCCAGCGTTGTGCCTTATTAAAGGGGTTGGACGTATCCGTGATGCAGGAGATCGCCGAGAATCTACCGATCACAGAAGGTGTAGACCGTTTGATGCGTATCTTGAAAAAGGTGGGCTTCAAGATCGCTATCCTTTCCGGAGGTTTCACTTATTTCGGTAATTTCCTTAAACAAAAATATAATATCGACTATGTATACGCCAACGAGCTTGAGATCGAGAATGGCAAGCTAACGGGTAATCATGTGGGTGATATCGTAGATGGGAAGCGTAAAGCGGAGTTATTACGCCTGATCGCGCAAGTGGAGAACGTAGATATTCGCCAGACCGTAGCGGTTGGCGACGGGGCGAACGACTTGCCGATGATTAGTATCGCCGGTCTAGGTATCGCCTTCCATGCCAAACCAAAGGTTAAGGCGACCGCCAAGCAATCTATCTCTACGATTGGCCTCGATGGTATCTTATATTTCCTTGGATACAAGGATTCGTATTTGGATGAACAGATGTAATATATATAATTAACGTATAGCGATTATGATCAGACATATTGTAATGTTTAAGTTGAGGGAGTTTCAAACTCCGGCTGAGAAGCAAGCCAAAATGCAAGAAATTAAGGATAAACTGGAAGCCTTAATCAATAAGATAGACGTATTGAAAATGATCCGTGTAGATTTTAATTGTAATCCGGCGGAGACTTGGGATATTATTTTAACTACTGAATTGCCTACCTTGGAAGATGTAAATACGTACGCTAATCATCCGGAACATGTAGCGGTCGCTAAAGGAATTATTGGCCCGGTAAAGGCGGACAGAGCTTGTGTTGACTATGAAATCCTTTGATATAGAGGAGTGTGTGAACCAAGCGGTCCACAACTTCGAGTCCGGATATAATTGCGCTCAATCTGTATTCCTCGCTTATTCGGATGTCTTCGAGTTGGATTTAGAACTGGCGAAAAAGATGTCTGTATCTTTTGGAGGAGGTGTCGGACGCATGCGTGAGGTTTGTGGTACCGTAAACGCAATGGCGATGTTAGCCGGATTTAAGTATCCGGTATTTGATCCGCTAGATCAAGAGGCGCGTGCCCGCAACTATGGCATGGTACAAAAAATGGCGGCTTTATTCAAGGAGAAACATGGGACGATCATTTGCCGTAGCCTTCTTCCTCCGGAAGAGACATCGACGAATCCCGCTCCTTCCGCACGCACACAACAGTATTATGCCAAACGTCCTTGCGGTAAATACGTTGAGGAAGCGGCTCGTATCGCCGGGCATATGCTAAAGGGTGAACTTGAATAAACGGCATTGTCAAGCTAGAAGACGTATTTGTGAAATGTAACCAAGTTTTCGAATCTCAGTGAATAACTCACTGTAAGAGGACTTGGATTTCACATTGACTTTATAGGTAATTGTCGACGTATTCTTGTCGTAATTATGCTCATAAGAAAGACTTACGATAAATATGCTCCTATTTTCCAAGATTTTCCGGATACCTTTAAGATCGGGAGTCGAGGTTGAGCAAATTATCGTAAGTATTTTATTAACACCATCCAAATACATACGTCGCTCCAACCTTTCTAAAGAAACCAATACGAACAAGGTAAATGCCGTAGTGATAGAAGCGGCCAAGAACATACCGGCACCAGCGGCCAAACCTACTACAGCCATTACCCAAATACAAGCCGCCGTAGTGAGTCCATGCACGCTTCCATGACTTTGAATAATAGCTCCTGCTCCCAAGAAACCAATACCTGTAAGGACTTGGGCGGCGATACGCCCCGGATCTCCATTCAAGAAATTCGGATAGGTTTGTGGTATCCAGATAGATATCAACATGGCGGCGGCAGATCCCATACAGATCAAGGTAAAGGTTCGCATACCAGCGTCCCTGCGGCGAAATTGTCTTTCTACACCGATAATAGCGCCAAGCACGAAACTGATAGCTAATCGTACGGCGGCGGTCGAGGCCGTTATCTGAGTATTCTCTAAAATATCGTTCAAATGTTCCAGCATAGTCTGTCATTCATTCTAAGTTATACAAATATAGAAAATTTCTATGTACCGATTATGGAATGAAAACAATGTAAAATCGTCAAAAGTTGTATCTTTGAGACAGAATAAAAGTCATTCACCTCTAAACTTAGAAAAATTGAAAATAATAACGTACAATACAAATGGATTAAGGGCTGCCGTAGGTAAAGGCTTGCCCGAATGGTTGGCTCAAGAACAGCCAGACGTGTTATGTATCCAAGAGACAAAGTTACAACCAGACCAGTTTCCGTCGGAAACATTCGAGGCTTTAGGATATAAGTCTTATTTGTTTAGTGCCCAAAAGAAGGGATATAGTGGCGTGGCCATTCTTACGAAACAGGAACCGGATCATATCGAGTATGGAATGGGGATCGAGAAGTATGATAATGAGGGACGTTTTCTCCGTGCGGATTTCGGGGATGTATCGATCGTAAGTGTCTATCATCCTTCCGGGACTAGTGGGGATGAACGGCAGGATTTTAAGATGTTATGGTTGGAAGATTTCCAGAAATATGTCGTTGAGTTACAGAAATCCCGTCCGAACTTAATTCTCTGTGGCGATTACAACATTTGCCACGAGCCGATAGATATTCATGATCCGATCAGGAACGCAAAGAACAGTGGTTTCCTTCCGGAAGAACGGGAATGGATGACTCGCTTCTTATCCGCAGGTTTTACGGATACATTTCGCTTCTTGAACCCGGATAAGCAAGAATATACATGGTGGAGTTATCGCTTCAATTCCAGATCTAAAAATAAAGGATGGCGTATTGATTATTGTATGGTTAGCGACAATATGAAGCCGAAAGTTAAAGCCGCTTATATATTAAACGATGCCGTACATTCTGATCATTGTCCGGCCGTATTAGAGATCGAATAATCTTTCATAATAAAAAGAAAGGATGTGTTCTTTTTGCGTAAGCGAACACATCCTTTTTTATTATTGAAAAAATGGAAATAAAGTCTATAAATGAACTTAGATTATCTCTGAATATCCAATGCTCCGATCAACTCTTTTACTGATTTAAAACCATGTCGGTCACAATAGTCATTCAATCCATCAATAACCTTGATAGAAACAGTTGGATCTACAAAGTTATAAGTTCCGATCTGGATAGCACTAGCCCCAGCTAACATGAACTCCACGGCATCTTTCCAATTTGAAATACCTCCCAAACCTATAATTGGGATCTTTACCGCATGATACGTTTGCCATACCATACGTAGAGCTACAGGTTTTACGCAAGGCCCGGAAAGACCTCCAGTTATTGTAGATAATATAGGTTTACGTTTCTCTGCGTCGATGGCCATTCCAAGCATCGTATTAATTAACGAAACAGAATCCGCACCCTCCGCTTCAACAGCTTTAGCGATCTCCGTAATATCAGTTACATTAGGAGAAAGTTTTACAATAAGTGTCTTTGGATAAACCCTACGAACAGCCTTAACAACCTCTCCTGCACCACACGTAGTAACGCCGAAAGCCATACCACCTTGCTTTACGTTCGGACAAGAAATGTTCAGTTCGATAGCGGGAATCCTATCCAACTCTGCGATCTTTTCCGCACACTCGACATACGTTTCAACCGAAGATCCACTCACATTTACGATCATATTCGTATCGATGTCCTTGATCTCCGGATAAATATGCTCTGCGAAATAATCGGCGCCCTTATTCTGAAGCCCCACGGCATTCAACATTCCGGAAGGAGTCTCCGCCATTCTTGGATAATCATTACCTTCACGAGGTTGGATAGTGGTACCTTTCACGAAAATACCCCCCAAACGTGAAATATCCATGAAATCAGCATATTCTATACCATATCCGAACGTGCCGGATGCTGTCATTACCGGATTTTTCAACGGTAAATTCCCAATGTTTACATTTAATTCAGCCATGACAATTTCTCAATATTAAATACGGGACCTTCTGTACATACACACACATTATGACCTTCCTTGTTTTTCTCTACGCAGCACAAACAAGCACCTATGCCACAAGCCATCGTGTTCTCAAGAGAAACCTCGCAAGAAATAGCTTCCGCACCTGCGTATTTCGCTACCGCCACCATCATTGGTTTAGGACCACAAGTATAAATCTGGTCAAATCGAACCTCTTTAAGGATCGTATGGTTAGTCACATACCCTTTCTCGCCTAGCGAACCATCTTCGGTTGTGATATAAACCTTACCAAATCTCTGGAATTCATCTAATTGCAATACATCATCCTTAGAACGAGCCCCAAGTAGAAAAGTAGGCTCAAAACCGGCATCTTTTAAACAAGCTCCTAGATATAACATCGGAGCGGTTCCAACACCACCACCAATCAGCAAAAGTCTTTTGTTCTCCTGTTCCTTGGAAGGAATTGTAAAACTATTACCCAGTGGTAGCATTATGTTTACAATATCACCGGGACGGAATTCTGCCATTTTTCTCGTGCCATCACCAACAAGTTGAATCAATAACCACAACTCATTTTTAGACTTATCTACATAGTTGACGGAAATCGGACGACGTAAGAATGTTGTAGGAGAGTTTTCTACATGAACCTCTACAAATTGTCCGGGAAGCATCTCTGGAAGATTCCCATCCGAGGTTAACTTTAGCAGGCAATAATTTTTATGAAGGTGACAGTTTTCAGTCACCTTCATGTCTAAGATGTACTTCTTCATATACACGATTACTCAATTTATCCGCAAAGATACATGAATATAACGTATATACCGAACAGTTTACCTTAGTCTTTCTTGTTTTTTTCAGGGACGAAAGTATCAAACGTATTGTCGGAGTAAAATATCATTATTTTACTAACATTTTTAGAAGGCTTTTCTTGGCATATAACTTGCTCTACAACAGGTTGTTTCTGGATGTTTACAGGTGTCTCAACCCCAATTTCCTTGCGATTTTCGGCAACAACTTGTACATTGGGACGATTTTCAAGCATATTTGTAAACAAATTAGGTTCAGTTAACACATGTTCTCGGATCATTTCGCCTTTGCCAAACAATAGCCAGTCAGAATCAACATAAGTGAACCGTTCCAGTATTTTTAGCAGAACATCCAAACTCGGATTATTTCTCCCAGATATAATATGTGACATTGCCGAACGCTGTATACCGATCGATTCGGCAAATTTAGAAGGGGTAAGTCCTTCACGTTCCATTATTTTTAAAATACGATCTCTCATATTCATATATATCTTAAATTCTTACTAGAATACAGCCATTATGACCGTTTACTAAGATAAATCTCCATAAAGTAAACTAGATACAAAGATAAATCAATATTTCCATTTGTGCAATTTATTTTTATAAAACTAAATTGATACATATGTGTCAAGCCGATACATATGTGATGGGTAGAACTGTAAACCGTGTTCAAGAAGGAGGTATAGAGTATTTAGAAAAACTTTAGAAAAATAGCATATATATCTGATTTATATGTAAATATAATAATACATATGATGTATAGTTAGGGGGTTTTTATACGTTTGTAGACGAAAAAACATGTTTAGTTAATGTAAACAATCAATATTTCTATATAAAAAACTGGTTATTTATAATTTATAGCAAATCTTACGTGGATAAAGAAATATATAGTAATCCATGATTTATATTAGTAATGTAAACATGGTACATTTGTAACGCCTATATAATGATTACAAAAACCACCAACATTTGTAATCTACTCAAATACTTTTATTGTATATATGATTGTAAACATCCATTTCTCGGTTATATTTGTATACAATATAATTTTACTCTATTTATTTTACTGCCAACTTGTCTATTTTTCCTTTAACGGATAATGAAGGCAATCTATGGCTATACCGATTATAGCTTTAAGTATGGATTTCTTGGAATTTTTGAGGAAGAAGGTACGTGATTGAATAAATTTTAAAATCTCAGAGAGATAAAATATGCGTAATTAATTGATAAATAAACAAAAAGGCCTCTTTTTCCAGTTTGACTTTTTCATCATTCTAGGAAAAAAGGCCCTTTTGCCTGCACTAAGTCTATGATTTCTGTTTAATGTAAAATTTTGTAAAGTAATTCTTTTAGTAAATCTGCATCTGTCGCTGAAGAGTTTTCCACTCCCTTAGATTTTGCGTCAGTTGTTCGGATATCGCTGATCAAATTAAAAACTTTCATCGCTGGATAATTTTTCATCCCCAAAAGATAGTCCTTTACTTGATAAGTTCCCCGTAAACCAAGTGCGGTCATCAATCCTGATTCCGATCGATCCTTTGAATAATAACAAATCAGCAAGTTTGAGAAATAGTTAAATAATACAGGAAGTGTCATCTGTATCGGATTACTTTTAGGGTTTTTCTCAAAATACTGAGCGATCCGGTTAGCCTTTAATATATCCTTCATGGCAAGTGCCTTTATCAGCTCAAAGTTATTGTATTCTTTACTAATCCCTATATTTTGCTCGATCAATTCCGGTGTGATGCGTTTTGAGGCCTTTTCAGCCAAGATAATTGCCAGCTTATCTAATTCCTTATTGAGACGGTTTAAATCGTTTCCAAGGAAATCTGAGAGCATTTGAGCGGCTTTTGGATCGATACCGATAGAACGCTGTTGCATCAAAGAGGTGATAAAACTCGGCATTTTATAATCCGGGATCTTTTTTGACTCATATAAAATACCGTTTTTATCGGTTGCGGCCGCTAACGCACGACGGCGATCTAAAGTCTTATATTTGTAATTTATGACCAAAATAGTTGATGACAAAGGATTCTTCACATAACTGCTCAGCAACTCTATATCTCTCACTAATTGAGCCTCTCGAACAACGATCAATTGATATTCGGACATCATCGGAAAACGACGTGCCGCATTGATAATAGAAATAGCATCTGTATCTGCGCCGTATAGAATAATCTGATTGAAATCTCTCTCAGATTCCTCTAATACGCTTTTTAATAACAAATCTGTTATTTGATCGATGAAGAAAGGCTCTTCGCCCATTAACACATAAACAGGCTGAAACTTCCTTGCTGTTATATCCCTACAAATCTCCTCGAAAGTAATTTCTTTTTTTGCCATAAATTATGAGGTTTCGCTATTACCAACTAAAACGGATATGACGGATGGTTTTCTTACCATCCAAAATCTGTTGAAGAGCTTCAACTCCCAACATTACCTGTTCTCCTACAAATTGTTGAGTTACCTTCCGGTCACTCGCTTCTGTTTTTACACCATCTTCTTCCATCGGTTTATCCGATATCATCAACAATGCACCCGTAGGTATTTGGTTAGCGAAACCGGCAGTAAGCAAGGTTGCGGTTTCCATATCGATACCAGTGGCATGCGTACTACGAAGATATTCCTTGAAATCATTATCGTATTCCCAAACCCTGCGATTTGTCGTGTAAATCGTACCTGTCCAATAATCTTTTCCATGATCACGTATGGCGGAAGAAATGGCACGAAGCATTGAAAAAGCGGGCAATGAAGGTACCTCAGGTGGTAAATACTCATTCGACGTTCCCTCACCTCGGATCGCCGCTATTGGCAATACATAATCCCCTAATACATTCGCTCTTTTTAATCCTCCACATTTACCGAGGAAAAGCACCGCTTTGGGCATGACTGCTGATAATAAATCCATGATTGTAGCAGCGTTCGCACTTCCCATCCCAAAATTGATAATGGTAATCCCTTCTGCCGAGGCATTGGGCATCGAACTTTTCAATCCCAAAATCGGGACATTAAAATGATCCGCAAATATCTCGACATATTTAGTAAAGTTAGTGAGTAATATGTGCTTAGTGAAGTCTTCTAGCTTTCGCTCGGTATAACGAGGCAGCCAATTTTCTACGATTTCTTGTTTTGTTCTCATAAATAACTACCTTTGAGGTGCATTTTAGTTTAGAATATAAATAACAAATATAGCAAATGCTCCCATTAAATCTACCAAAATTCTCAGTCAAAGTTACGGAGAAAGCAGGAAAGCCTTCTATTTGGGATCCTGTACGCCGAAAATTTGTCGCATTAACGCCAGAGGAATGGGTACGACAACATTTCGTGAACTATTTGGTCACGGAAAAAAACTATCCTCAAGAACTTTTAGCGAATGAAGTAGCGGTAAAACTAAACGGAACATCCAAACGATGCGATACCGTTGCATACAATCGGTTTCTAGCACCTCTAATGATTATTGAATATAAAGCTCCACATATCGAGATAACAAGCGCTGTATTCGATCAAATCGTACGTTATAACATGGTCTTACACGTAAAATACTTAACCGTAAGCAACGGCATCCGTCATTTTTGTTGCAAAATTGACTATGAGAAACAGACGTATGCTTTCCTCGAAGATATACCGGAATACAATCTATTGGAGAAAATCGTTTAATTATCTAAAATAAGTCCCCCTTATCCTTCTATGCACTCGCACGGATCAGATAAGGGCTTACTCAGCCCAACCAGTGAGTAGTTCTATCGATTAGGAATTTACAGTTTGCAGATAAGTCATCTTGTTCTATATACTCGACATCACCGGAAGTCTTAGAAGGTAGCACCATATCTGATACTTCTACCTCCTCATTTTCAAGGCTGGCAAACTTAAACAGATTATATATGCTTGATAGAAAGAGAAGAAAAAGAAACAGGAATGCCTTTGCGACACTTCCTGTTTTTTCTATATATTGAGTAGATTTCAAATCCATATCCCACGCATTAAAAGTTACATGGGCACAAACATAGCAATATTCGTCAAATAAACAAATATTTTAACACGAAAATTTTACTTCGTAAAGAGATAATCCTCCGGTTTTGCGATTCGTAAAATATATTCCGGAGTATTAGGGAGCCTTTTCGCATACAAAGTGACAGAATCACCCCTCTCAGGCATCGTAGAATTAGATTCCAACGATATCTGGTCAACATTACGCAATTTTATTTCATCATCTTTATCGAAAAAGAATGAGTATCCTAATAAAACTGCAAAAAAAGATAAAATCAATGGCTTCATGTCTAACTTGTTTTTATGACTATATAAGCTTAGATGCTTATAAAACGATAAACGCTGCATATTATTTCAAAATAATTACATTTTTAATGTGCCGACATAGAAGTACGACTTATTTCGTTAATGAAGTATATATCCTATGACACATGCAGTATATATCCTATAGCATTTGAAGTATATCTTCGTAAAGAGGAGTTTCAGGGCCAAAATAAAAAAGGCGAGGATCTTAACCCCCGCCTTCTATCTGTAGATATAGAAATCCTATTTTATCCACCGAAATCATCGAAGTGCAACATCTCACGAGGTACACCCAAGTTATCCAGCATATTTTCTACGGCCTTTGACATCGGGCCCGGACCACACATGTAGTATTCGATATCTTCCGGAGCCTCGTGATCCTTCAAGTAAGTATCATGGATTACTTGATGAACGAATCCAGCCGTATATTTAACACCCGCAGCATCAGCGGCAGGATCAGGACGGTCAAGCGCCAAGTGGAACGTAAAGTTTGGGAATTCTTTCTCTATTTCCAAGAAATCTTCCAAATAGAACACTTCGTTCAAGGCACGCGCGCCATAGAAGTAAGACATCTTACGATCCGTAGTCTTCAACGTCTTCGTCATGTGCATGATTTGGGCACGCAACGGAGCCATACCAGCACCACCACCAATCCACATCATCTCTCTCTTAGAATCGAAAATTGGGTGGAAATCACCATAAGGACCACTCATAGTCACCTTATCACCCGGTTTCAACGTAAAGATATAAGAAGAAGCGATACCCGGCATCACATCCATGAAACCAACTTGTGGTTTCGGTTTGAACGGCGGCGTAGCGATACGCACGGTCAACATGATACGGTCACCCTCAGCAGGATAGTTAGCCATAGAATAGGCACGGATAGACGGTGAGTCGTTCTTACACTTCAAACCGAATAAACCGAATTTCTCCCAAGCCGGCAGATACTCGGGGCCGATCAAGCTCTTATCGATATCCTTGTTATAATCCATTGAGTATGTAGGGATCTTGATCTGAGCGTAAGAACCCGGAATAAAGTCCATGTGCTCACCTTTAGGCAATGCAACGATAAACTCCTTGATAAATGTAGCGACGTTCTTGTTACTGATAACCTCGCATTCCCATTCCTTAACGCCAAATACCTCGTCTGGTACCTGAACGACCATATCCTCTTTCACCTTGCATTGACAAGCCAAACGCCAATGATCTTTCACTTGTTTACGAGAGAAGAAACCTTTCTCAGTAGGTAGGATCTCACCACCGCCATCAATAACTTGAGCACGGCACTGACCGCATTTACCACCACCACCACAAGCGGAAGACAAGAAGATGCCACCGCTCTGTAGCGCACCTAGCAAAGTTCCACCAATCGGGGTCTCTATATCTTTCTCTCCGTTAACCTTCAAGCTTACATTCCCTGAAGGCACCAATTTTGCTTTGGCGAACAAAAGCAAACCGACCAAGATCAGCGTGATCAATAAGAATACTATTGCGCTGACACCAATCGTAAGTCCGCCCGACATTAATAAAGTCATCTTTATATTTTGTTTAATGCGTTAATACTTAAATCTTCAGACCAGAGAAACACATGAATGCCATACCCATCAAACCCGTGATGATGAAAGTAATACCCAAACCTTTCAAAGCATTGGGGACATTTGAATATGACAATTTCTCACGGATAGCCGCCATACCTACGATAGCCAGCAACCAACCGATACCAGATCCTAAACCATAAACAGTGGCGACACCTACATTAGGGAACGCTTTTTGTTGCATAAACAGAGAACCACCCAAGATAGCGCAGTTTACAGCGATCAGCGGCAAAAAGATACCAAGGGAAGCATACAAAGACGGAGAGAATTTCTCGACTACCATCTCGACCAACTGCACGAAAGAAGCGATAACGGCGATAAAGATAATAAACGCCAAGAAGCTAAGGTTCACCTCCGCATATTCCGGGCCTAACCAACTTAACGCACCTTCTTTCAATACATAATTCTCAAGCATATAGTTAATCGGCAACGTACAGAAAAGTACGAATGTCACTGCTATACCTAATCCTAAAGCGGTCTTCACGTTCTTTGAGACAGCCACGAAAGAGCACATACCCAAATAGTATGCGAAGATCATGTTGTCAACGAAGATCGAGCGGACGAATGTGCTTAATAATTGTTCCATTCTATTATTCGTTTAATCGTTAACATTAATTTTCTTGAAGTTCCTTGTTCTTAGCACGATGAACCCAAATAATAACAGCGATCACGATCAACGCCATCGGAGGCAAGATCATCAAACCATTGTTCACGTAACCCAGATCATAGAATGCCTGCGGAATCACTTGGAAACCCAATAAGGTACCAGATCCCAGCAATTCACGGAAGAAACCTACGATAATAAGAATAATCGCATATCCCAGACCGTTACCAATGCCATCCAAGAACGATTCCCATGGGCCGTTACCCAAGGCGAACGCTTCCAGACGTCCCATCAAGATACAGTTCGTAATGATCAAACCGACAAATACGGAAAGCTGTTTGTTTACGTCATAAGCAAAAGCTTTCAACACCTCACTAACGATTGTCACCAAAGCGGCAACTACCACCAATTGCACGATAATACGGATACGGTTCGGAATCGTATTACGCATCAATGAAATGATCACGTTAGCGAAAGCTACGACAGCCGTCACCGAGATACCCATCACGATGGCCGGCTCAAGTTTTGATGTTACAGCCAACGCAGAGCAAATACCCAACATCTGAACGACAACCGGGTTGTTAGCGCTCAACGGGCCTAACAGAACTTCTTTATTCTTTTCAGATAATAATCCCATCTTCTACTTAATTTTGTGAGGTCAAAAATTTAACATAACCGCTCAAGCTGTTGAATAACATTTCATCCACACCTTTACTGGTAATTGTACCACCTGAGATACCGTCTACATAATCCTGTCCCGCTACGCTCTTACCCGGCTTAACAACAGCGACAGACTTGAATTCTCCACTCATGAAGATCTTCTTACCTTTGAACTCATTGCTGAACGCCGGTTTAGAGATCTCAGCTCCCAGACCCGGAGTTTCACCTTGGTGGCTGAAGTCAGCACCATAAATAGTATTCTTATCACTATCTACAGAGATATAACCCCATAACGGACCCCAAAGACCTGCTCCATGCAAAGCCATGATATATTTCGGTTGACCATCTACATTTGCGACGAAAACCGGATATTGATGCTCAGTAGCAGCCTTAACTACATCCGTAGCGAAAGCGTCGCCTTCAACCTTCTCACCATTCTCGTTTACCAAGAAAGCTTCCTTGATCAACTCGTTGTACTTGGTCTCAGCCTCAGAAGAAGAAACATTTACGTTGATAGAACGCAGAATTTGTTGTCTCTTATCGTTATCCTCGTTCTGTTTCTGAAAACTTCTCAATGATTGTGAAGTAAACGCCAATACGACAGCCACTAGCACAACCATCACAGCCGCATAAACAACCGTATAAACATTGCTATCCCGATTTATGCCTTTCTTAGCGGCGCCCTCCTCCTTGATTTCCTCAAATTCGGAAGCAGGAGCGGAACATACCGGGCAAGTGTCAGGAGCCTTATTTCCCTCGTGGACATAGCCACATACCTTACATTTATATTTAGCCATATTCCTTCTTACTTTATTTTATTACACGTTTCAATCTGCGAGAGATATTAGCTTCCACAACATAATAGTCGATCAGCGGAGCGAACACGTTCATCAACAGGATAGCGAGCATCATACCCTCTGGATAACCCGGGTTCAACGCACGAATAATAATGGCCATAGCACCTACAAGGAAACCATAGATATATTTACCTGTCTCCGTACGAGCGGAAGTCACAGGGTCTGTAGCCATGAACACGGCACCAAAAGCGAAACCACCTAAGAACAAGTGATCCAGCGGAGATACGCACATAGCGACCGTAGTACCGATCATATTAAAGATCAATGACATGAAAGCACCACCCACGAACACGGAAACCATTGTCTTCCAACTTGCGATACCCGTAACCAACAAGATAACCGCACCGATCAAAATAGCCAATACGGAAGTCTCACCGATAGAGCCCGGGATCAAACCAATAAACGCGTCCCAAGTAGAGATCGGGTTGCCTAATACGTCAACAGCTTGGAAAGAACCGATCATCTCCTTACCAGCGATAGCGACTTGTCCTAGCGGAGTAGCTCCGGAAAAACCGTCAACTACTTGGCCAGCCCCGATACCAAACGTATCAGCCGTACGAACGAACACTTGATCACCAGACATTGCTGCCGGGTAAGCGAAGAATAAGAACGCACGTGTAACCAATGCTACATTAAATATATTATATCCCGTACCACCAAATACCTCTTTCGCGAAAATAACAGCGAAAGCAGTAGCTACAGCGATCATCCATAACGGAGTATCGACCGGAACGATCATCGGAATCAAGATACCGGAAACCAAGAATCCTTCTTGAATCTCTTCCTTCTTCACTTGGGCGACAGCGAACTCTATACCCAAACCTACCACATACGAAACAATGATCTTAGGCAATACCGCCAAAAATCCAAAAATAAAAGTCATCAAAAATCCCGGATCAGCCCCCACAGCTAAATTGTGCTGATAACCGACATTATACATACCAAAAAGCAAAGCAGGCAACAAAGCGATGATAACCACGGTCATGGCACGCTTTGAATCAATACAGTCATGAATATGTACGCCCGTTTTAGAGGTCTCGTTCGGAACAAATAAGAATGTTTCGAAACCGTCAAAAACAGAACGGAACATCGCCAGCTTTCCGCCTTCCTCAAAGTTAGGCTTAATCTTGTCGAGATAATTCCTTAACGCTTTCAATGTATTATAAGTTTTTTATGTTATTAATTCATTTCCTTATACAACAGGTTCAATCCGTCGCGAACGATCTTTTGCAACTCGATCTTGGAAGTGTCCACGAACTCGCAAAGAGCGAAGTCCTCGGGAGCCACCTCATAGATACCTAAGTTCTCCATCTTGTCGATATCGAACGCAATGATCGCTTTCAACAAATACTCCGGATAGATGTCCATCGGAAACACCTTATCGTATTCATTAGACATGATCATGGCACGTTTACCACCTTTGATACGGGCGTCGATCACATATTCCTTGCTAGTACCTAACCAGCTAAAGTAACTATGGCTAGCGCTGAACTGGTTGAAACGAGGCATAGCGAAACCTAAGAACTCATGCGTCTCATCACCTTCCGGAATCACGGTGATCTGGTTATCATAAGCGCCTAGGTAACCATCCATATTCACCTTGGTACCTGTCAAAACATTACCGCTGATAATACGGATATGTTCCTGTCCTAACACTTTACCGTTAACCAAGCTCTTAATCGTACAACCTGAAATCGTTTTAACGTAGCCTCTCTCGGTAGTCTCGGAACCGGTAATAGCAACCATACGGCTGAAATCGGCGACACCCTTGTTAAACAAGCGTCCGATAACGATCACGTCTGCCGGATTAACCGTCCAAACTACCTCACCCTTGTTAACGGGCTTGATATGATTGATCTGCACGCCAACGTTCGCTGCGGGATGCGGACCTTCTACTTCCACGATCTCCACACCTTTCATTCCGCTCACGACAGAACCACTTCTTACACCCACATACACTTTTCCATTCGTTAATTTAGCTAGGGCGTTTAATCCAGTCTGGAAATCAGCCTCCTGACCTTTTACGATAAAATCGAAGTTTGGAGCCAACGGAGCGGAGTAAAAAGCCGAAACGAAGATATCACGCGGAGTATCCAATGGAGCGGCAACGATATCGTATGGGCGTTGCTTGATAAACGGCCACATACCAGCGTTCAGAAGTACCTCTTTCACCTCTGCTCCCTGTAGGGATGCTACGTTCTTCTTACCGAACTCCTCATACTCGATCTGCGCATCCGGCTTCACAACGATGCTTAGCACCTTACGCTTCTCTCCTCGGTTTACGGCAGTTACCTCGCCACTGACCGGCGAAACAAACTTGATCTCGGGGCGGTTCTTGTCAATCATCAGTACAGAACCGGCTTTGACTTTTTCTCCTACTTTCGCAACAACTTTGGGGAGAATACCGTTATAATAATCGGGGACGATCGCATAAGACTCGCTCTTGCCGCCGTTTAACAGTACATCCGAAGCTTTGCCCTTCAGATTAATGTCTAAACCCTTTTTAATCTTAATCACATTTGCCATGATACAACTAAAATTGTTTATATGTAATTTTCCTGCAAAAGTAAACATTTTTTCATGCTTTAGAGCAGGGAAAGGCAAATAAATAGAGAAATAATTCCATAATTTTGCGTCGTTAAAGAAAGTAATAAGAAAATGAAAGTTTTTAAAATCCTATTTCTGCTGCTTATCACGGTTTTAGTACCGTTGAACGCTCAAGTGACTTACTTCACCAACGTTAGCGATAAGCAAATAAAGACCCTCCAAGTGAAGGTTGCCGGCGAGATGTTCTCCGACCCATTCATTGAACTGGGCGGTGAAAACCGTATCGAAGTTAATTTCGATGCTTTTAATCCGGGCTTCGGGCGATACGCCTATAATCTGGTTCATTGCAACGCCGATTGGACGCAATCGAATCTTTCCCCGATTGAGTATATGAATGGTTTCCAAGGGAGCACGATCGAGGATTTCGCCAATGCGATGGGTACTACGGTGCAATACACCAACTACCGATTACTTTTCCCAAACGATGACGTTCAACCGAAGGTCTCGGGGAATTATGCCTTGCAAGTATATAACGAGGATGATCCCTCCCAGATCGTATTTACCGCATGCTTTTCTATTTTTGAGCCGATGGTTAGTGTCGCCGCTACGGTGAGCGGAAATACGGATATCGATACCAATCAGTCACACCAACAAGTCAGCTTTGCGATCAATAACAAGAATTTCCCCATCACCTATCCTCAGACCGACTTGAAAATCTGGGTTTATCAGAATAACCGCAGGGATAATGCCGTAACAGGTCTTCAGCCTATGACTATTTTAGAAAACCAGATCTCTTATACGAACAATCAGAACTTGATCTTTCCCGCAGGAAACGAATATCGCCGTATGGAATTTTTGAGCAACAAATACAATGGCATGCACGTAGAAAGTATCTCGTTCCATAATCCATATTACCATGTAGAGTTGATGACGGACTATCGGCGTGACCAATTATCGTATCAATACGATCAAGATCAAGACGGCCGTTTCTTCATCCGTTGCAGTAATTGTAACGACCCGGATACGGAAGCGGACTATTACATCGTTCACTTTACCCTCGCCATGGACTTAATTCCCGATGGAAACGTGTATTTGAACGGTGAATTATATAATAATGTATTGGACGAGAAAAGTAAGATGGGCTATAATCCGGAGACGCATCAATACGAGAAATCCGTCTTACTGAAACAAGGCAGTTACAACTATCAGTACCTCTTTGTCCCTAACGGACAGACCGTAGGACAGACCGGCCCTATCGAGGGTAATTTCTTCCAGACGGAGAACGAATATAGCATTTACGTCTACTATTGTCCAATGGGAGCACGGTATGATCGTTTAATCGGTGTAACTAGTATCAGAAATACAATGCCCGTGCTATAATTATTCGCGTAAAAGGCATACTTTTACGCATAAAATAATTGAGCATGAAAACGAGACGTATTGTTATCAGTACCGTATTATTAGTCGGGGGACTTCTCTCGATCGTTCAAGTCATGCCTAAAAATCCACTGTTGATAGGCGAAAGGTTATTTCCGTATGGAGGATGGATACAAGTGATACTTGCCATGCTATACGGTGGTTGGCTCTGCTATAAGATGCAAGATCGGCAAGAACGTCCCAAATGGAGAAAACGAGCGTGGTTGTTATTCTCGATCGTTTTTTTCGGGCAACTTGCTCTAGGGATTTTTGCCGATCCCATTTTCCTTATGACCGGGAAACTGCATTTACCGATCCCTGCGGTAATCTTGGCCGGACCGCTTTATCGCTTTGATGGATTATTCATGCCCATACTTTTTATCAGCACCTTATTACTATCCGGTCCCGCTTGGTGTAGCCAGCTTTGTTACTTCGGGGCATTCGACGCATGGAGTGCCCGGGGAAAATTGGAGCGAAAAAGGTTCCCCTATCACAAGCAAATGCGATACAGCATATTATTTCTGGTTATGTTGGGGGCCATCCTACTCCGAATATTCGGAGCGAGCGGCAGGATAGCCACCGCTTTCGGAATAGCGGTCGGAGTTATCGGCCTACTTGTCATGCTATTGTTTTCCAGAAAGAGACGGAAGATGGTGCATTGCAGTAGTTATTGTCCGATCGGGACTTTAGTGTCTTTCCTCAAATACCTCTCTCCTTTCCGGGTACGACTGACCACGGATTGTTGCTATTGCATGGCTTGCACAAACGCTTGCCGTTATGATGCCCTACATAAAGAAGAGATCGAGAAGGGAAAGATCGGCTATACCTGTACCTATTGCGGAGATTGCCTCTCCGCTTGCAAGCACGGGGCTATAGAATATCATTTCCCGGGATTGCGCCCGACTACTGCCGAGCGCCTATGGATCGTCGTAACGGTCGTATTACATACTTGTTTCTTGATGATCGCACGAATCTGAGCCGTATACTTGCTTGCCCATTATATAAGTACATACCGTATTCCGGTCATCGCCGAGGGTTTGCAGGCCAAACAGCTTATTCTCGATCGTCCATTTATCTCTCGAACGAAGATACTCCATACGCAATTTCTGGACAGAGGTAGCGGCATAATCCACGACTATGAAATCCGCTTCACGGCCAGGGAGGAAACTTCCGATTCGGTCGTCCAACGATAAGGCCCGTGCAGAGCCTAGCGTACATTTATAGATAGCCTCCAAAGCTGTCATCGGATAACCGTTCAACTGTTGTACCTTATAGGCCTCTCCCATCGTACGCCACATAGAGAAAGATGTACCCGCACCGACATCTGTCGCCAAGGTAGTACGTACGCCGTAACGGTTCGCTTCCCTCATATCGAATAATCCGCTTCCAAGGAAAAGGTTCGAGGTCGGGCAATGGGCGATAATGCCTCCCGTTTCTCCCAACCGCTTATATTCCCGATCGGTTAGATGGACACAATGCCCGAATATCGAACGATCGGTCAACAATCCGGCACGCTCATAGACCTCCAAATAATCCGCATGACCGGGACAGAGCGATAAGACAGATTCAATCTCTCCCAGATTCTCCGAAAGATGTGTCTGTATATAGGTACTGGGATATTCGGCATGTAAACGACCGGCAGACTTTAATTGATCCGGCGTACTGGTTATGGCGAAACGGGGCGTGATCACATAGTGATTCCGTCCTTTCCCGTCCCAATCCTCGATTAAGCTACGGCAGTCCAACTCACCCTGATGCGTGGTATCCATCAGATAATCCGGAGCGTTCCGGTTCATCATCACCTTTCCAGCCAAGATACACATATTATACTCCGTAGCCACGGAAAATAATGCGGTCACGGAAGCAGGATGAACCGTGGCATAAGCGGCACAAGTCGTAGTTCCGTTCTTCACCAGTTCCTTCACGAAAAAGCGAGCGATATCTTGTGCATATTCCATGGAAGAGAAAGCTTCCTCGGCGGGAAACGTATATTCGTCCAGCCAATCCAGAAGTTGCTTGCCATACATTCCCTGTATCTCCGACTGGGAGAAATGGATATGGGAATCAATAAAGCCGGGTGTAATCAATTTACCGGAATAGTCTGTCACCGGGAAATCCGGGTAACGGGAACGCATCGCCTCGAACGGCCCCGCCTCTACAATCTTTCCATCAACAACAGCCAGTCCCCCATCCTCAAAATAGCGGTAAGCCTCCACATGATCCAGCGGGGAAGCGATCAAATAGAACACTTCTCCCCTATATAAGTTCTTCATCATAGTCAAATAACAATTCGTTTATTTAATTGGTTCCACGTGCAAAGCGATGTGCGTAGCCTGACCGAACTTATCACGCAGATTCTGTTCGATCTCTTTCGTCAAGTCATGGACACGAGTCACGGTTATCTGTCCGTTCACCCGTATATGCGCCTCGATAGCAAAATTATTACCGATGCGGCGGGTACGTAGATTATGCGGGCTCTTTACCTCGGGAACCTCACTAATGATCGCCAAGATCTCATCCTCCACCTCCTTCGGCAAAGATTTCTCCAATAAGTCATTAATCGCCGGGATCACTAGTTGCAAGGCTACTTTTACGATAAACAAACTGACAATCACAGCCGCCAACGGGTCCAGCACACGCCAATTATCCCCCAACAAAATCGCCCCTCCAATACCTAAAGCCGTACCGATCGAGGAAAAGGCATCCGAGCGATGATGCCAAGCGTTAGCGATAACGACTTGACTATTCTGCTTCCTTCCTACCCAAACCGTAATATGATACAGTAATTCCTTGATCACAATGGAGATAAGAGCGGCAACTAAAGCGATCATTCCCGGACTTTCCAACGGAATCCCCTTGAAATAAAAGTCATAAATCTTGTTCGCTCCCTCCCAGAAAAGGCCAAAACCTACACAAAGCAAGACGATACCGACAATTGAAGTCGCCAAAGTCTCGTATTTACCATGCCCGTAATCATGGCTCTCGTCCTTTGGCTTGGAAGATATATTGACAAAAAGAAGTACGATTATATCCGTTACGAAATCAGATAACGAATGCACCGCATCGGCGATCATAGCGCTACTATGCCCCCAGATACCCGCCACGAACTTGAATACCAATAAAACAAAATTAGCGAATGACCCTAAAAGTGTCACTCGCATAATCTCTTTTTTCCTCGCCTTTGGTGCCTCCTCCATAGAATCCCATTAACAAGATTTACCGGTCATGATGTCCAGCACCAGACGATCCGTCGCCTCCATTCCTTTAGAACCGATAGCGGTCAAGTTCGCGATCGATTTATCCACATCCTCATCGATGATACCTTCCACGGAAGTCACCACCTTATCCTCCATGGCCATCAAAGCGGAAAGCATCGCCGTAGATACGCCACTAGATACTTTCATCGCGCAACTCGGCTTGGCACCGTCACAGATCATTCCGGTAATATTACCGATCATATTCTTGATCGCATAAGAAATCCGCGCCTTATTTCCTCCCATCAAATAGGTGATAGCGCAACTCGCTCCCGTAGCGGCAACCACACAACCGCAAAGGGCGGACAAGCGTCCCAGACTTTGCTTGATATAGATCACCATCAAATGGCTTAACATCAACGCACGGATCAGTTGCTCTTCCGAGCATTGGATATCCTCGGCGAAAGAAAGAACCGGAAGCGTAGCGGCGATTCCTTGATTACCGCTTCCCGAATTACTCATCACCGGGATCATAGCGCCGTCCATGCGAGCGTCGCAAGCGGCGGAAGTCATGATCAACATATGCGTATAAGCGGAATCTCCCATGAACTTACGGCCGAAAGCACCCGAGACTGTCTTGCTTACGGTATGTCCGTAATTGCCTTTCATGGAAGCTTGGGCAGCTTTCTTATTCAACTCGGCCGTTTCTAAAATAAAACGAATCTCATCCAATGGCATTTCCATGGCAAACTCATAGACCATAGAGAAGGAAAGACGTAAATCCTTATTCTCACATACTTCCTCGCCAGAAGCGTTTGCCGTACGTAAATCAGTCAATACCTCCCCGTTTTTCTCTACATATATTATATGGGTATGCTCATGGCAAATGATCACCCTTGAACGATCGCTCCCTGCAGAACTTATAATTTCGATATAAAGTTTATCTACATTCTCTTTCAGGTCTATACCGATACATTTCTTGCAGACCATTTCCTTACCTTCTTTCAATCCCTCCGGAGTCAAGTCTTTCAGCACCTCTAGCCCATAAGCGGACTTACCGATGATCGATCCCAAAGCGATAGCGATAGGCAACCCCACCATGCCAGTCCCCGGGATTCCTACTCCCATGGCATTCTTCAGGATATTGGCGCTCAGATAAACCTCTATCTTCTCTGGCTTACGCCCCAGCACTTCCGCCGCTTTTGCGGCCGCCAAAGCCACGGCAATAGGTTCCGTACATCCGATAGCAGGGATTACCTCCCTGTGAATCAAATCTATAATTTGAGTTTTTATGATAGTATCCATACTGATAGTCTTTATTTAGAATTAGATAGTTAATATACAATAGATTAAGAACAAAACTCAACAACGATATCTCGCAAGGCATCGTATTGTTTTCCCAATGCATCTTCATAACGCAACGCTTCTTCCAGATTCCCTTCTCTCAACAGCGATAGTATATTATTCGATACATCGAATAGATTTACCAGACCTAAATTAGCGGCTATCCCTTTCAAGGTATGCGAATATAGCTTGGCATTCTCCAAATCCCGCTCTACTAAAGAGCTCCGTAATTTCACATACGAACCATCTGTAGTAATAAATTTATATAGAAACTTTTTGAAGAGGCTATCACTATTCATAAAACGATCTAAGGTATTCTCTTTATCCCAAGCAGCTACATCTATTAATGCGTTATAAAAAGCATCGTTCTCATTCATTTTTTTATGATATTAGTTTTCGTACAAAATTAGGAATTTTATAGACACTACCAACGTTAGCGGTATTCTTTTTCTTTACTTACCGCAACTTGGGTACGGAACGATAATTTTAGTACTTTTGTCGCCTACTTCGGGACCTAGAACGCCCGGGCTGTATTTATCCGATTAATTGAATTGATAAAGGAATGGGAATTTCATCGCCGCTTGTAGATTTGCAACATCAATATGATCTCCTGCAGAAAGAATATGAATATGAGAAGGAAACATACCGACAGCAATCCGAGCGTACGGGTTTGCGAAAACGAGTGGCGCAGGGCCTCTGTTGGTATCCGGTCACTCCGGGACGCAGTTATTATAACTCCTTAAACCAATTGGTGATCGAGATCGAAAGGACAGAAGAGCGGGAGATCGAGCATAATTTTGAGTACGGGCGCCCGGTTTGCTTCTTTACGGCAGATATCAGTGGTAAATTTAAGTATCTGGATTTCTCCGCCACGATCAGCTACGTGCAAGAGGACCGGATGGTGGTAGTTCTCCCCACTCCTTCCGCCTTGATGGATATACAAGGAAAAAGCAATGATCTCGGCGTGCAACTCTACTTCGATGAGACCAGCTATAAAACGATGTTTTCCGCTCTCTCCGACGTGATGCGGGCAAAAAACAACCAACTCTCCCATCTTAGGGACGTATTGCTGGGGCAGGAAAAACCGGGACAGCGTGAATTATTCCCGATCCGCTTTCCTTGGTTGAACCGCTCGCAGGAAGAAGCCGTAAACAAGGTATTGGGAGCGAAACAAGTATCTATCGTACACGGCCCTCCCGGAACCGGGAAAACAACCACCTTGGTGGAAGCCATTTACGAGACCCTTCACCGGGAGAATCAAGTGATCGTTTGCGCCCAAAGTAATACCGCCGTAGACTGCATCTCGGAGAAACTGGTAGATAGAGGCATTAACGTCCTGCGCATCGGGAACCCCACTCGTATCAATGACAAGATGCTCTCTTTCACATATGAACGCCGTTTCGAATCGCATCCGGATTATCCCGAGTTATGGAGCATCCGAAAAGCGGTACGGGATATACAATCCAATATGCGAAAGAAAAGCCGGGAGGAACGGGATACGATCCGAAACCGCCTCTCCCGTTTGAAATTCCGGGCGACCGAACTGGAAGTCAAGATCGATACAGAGCTGTTCGACGAGGCTCGTGTTGTCGCTTGCACCTTGGTTGGCTCCGCAAACCGGATCATGATGAACCGACACTTCACGACCTTGTTTATCGATGAGGCCGCCCAAGCCTTGGAAGCCGCTTGCTGGATAGCGATCAGCAAGGCGGACCGGGTCATACTAGCGGGCGATCATCACCAATTGCCCCCTACTATTAAATGTATAGAAGCGGAACGAGAAGGCTTAGGACGTACCTTGATGCAAAAGATAGCCCATGCGAAACCGGAAACGGTCTCTCTCTTGAAGATCCAATATCGTATGCACGAGGATATCATGCGCTTCTCCTCCCAATGGTTCTATCATAACGAACTCGAATCCGCTCCCGAGGTAAGTGGGCGGGGAATCTTGCGACTGGACACTCCCATCGTATGGTTCGATACGTCCGAGTGCGATTTCACGGAAAATACGAGAGAAGAGACCATGAGCCGTGTCAACAGGCAAGAGGCGGAATTGCTCGTGGAACAATTACGCTCCTATATACAGAAAATATCCAAGGAGAGAGTGCTGGAAGAGAATATCGACTTCGGATTGATCTCCCCTTATAAGGCGCAGGTACAATACATCCGTAAATTGATCAAACAAGACGCTTTCTTCAAGCCTTTACGCAGACTGATCACCGTACACACCGTTGACGGTTTCCAAGGGCAAGAACGCGATGTCATCTTGATCAGTTTGGTAAGGGCCAACGAGGATGGAAAGATAGGCTTCTTGAACGACTTGCGGCGCATGAACGTAGCGATCACCCGTGCCCGTATGAAACTGATGATCTTGGGAGACGCTTCCACCCTTACCCGGCACGCATTTTATAAAGAACTCTATAATTATATCTCCCAAAGAGGTAAAATAATCACGATCAACACGAAACAAGAGCATGAACTATAAATTATTGGTACTGGATTTAGACGGTACACTGACAAACAGTAAAAAAGAGATCACCCCGTTTACGAGGGAAACCCTTCTGCAAGCGCAGGAAAAAGGATTGCATCTGGTCTTAGCCTCCGGCCGGCCCACCTACGGTATCGTGCCTTTAGCCGAGGAACTGAACATAAAGCAATATGGTGGTTTTATCCTTTCCTTCAACGGCGGTAAGGTGATCGACTTGATGACAGACAAAGTACTTTTCGAACAGGCTTTGCCACCCGATATCGTACCTGTTTTATACAACCGCTCCAAAGAAGCGGGACTGGCTATCCTTTCCTACAACGGTAAATATATCTTAAGCGAGCATCCGGAAAATAAATACGTACAATACGAATCTTTCTTAACCAAAATGAAGATCAAGGCTACCGACGATTTTCTGCGGGATTTGCATCAGCCAGCCGATAAATGCTTGGTGGTAGGCGAACCGGAGATGTTGGTACCGTTGGAAGAGAAGCTCCGCCAAGAATTAGGGAAACGTATCAACGTATATCGTTCCGAGGCATTCTATCTGGAGCTTGTCCCCAAAGGTATCGATAAGGCAGCCTCGTTATCCCGCTTACTAGAGCGAACCCGGATAAAACAGGAGGAAGTGATCGCTATCGGCGACGGTTTCAATGACGTATCCATGATCCGTTTCGCCGGATTGGGAGTCGCTATGGCCAACGCCCAGCCCCCTGTCAAGGCCAATGCCGACCGCATCACCCAATACACGAACGATGAGGATGGAGTGGCTCGTTTCATCCAAGAATTGCTTTGAAAAAAAACACGTACGTATTTTCCGAAAAACATGTACATGTTTTCGCGAGAACACGTACGTGTTTTTTCAGAGACATTTACACCAGTATCGACACAGGCCAATGCCTATACCGGCATACGCCTATACCAGTAGTGCCGTAGGGCTACGCCAGTATAGGCGTGAGCTTGCGCCGATATACGTAAATTCCTTTCATGGAAATGTCTTCTAACTATCAACTATTTTATGTAATTCTGGAAGATTTTTATAACCACTTTATTAGCAAGCAGTTCTGAGGATAAGGTAAAAATGAGGTAATGATTTGGCAACCCTGTCTATTTCTACGTTCTGCTGTGAGTTGCTGTCAATGTCTCTCGTCTTGGTACAAAAGTAGCAATAAAAATCGGATACACATCAAAATGTCCCATGATTTTTATCACAGGACGTTTTTTATCTTCGCTGAATAATCCGGTTTAACCGTTACTTCTATTTTCGGCAAGTTGCGGGCTATGATTGCTGAAATTTATACTTTAATCCATACTCTTCCAACTTGCTATACAGCGTTGTACGTCCGATTCCGAGCAATTCGGCGGCAACCTTGCGGTTTCCGTTTGCCTGCTTCAACGCGCGTAAGATGCGTTCCTTGTCCTCCGCATCGTTTCGCAAGGCGAAGCTGACAGGTGAGGTCGGTTTCGTTACGGCAAGTTCCAGATGCTCTTTCATGACAACTCCCGTCTGTGCCTGCAACACCGCGCCCATTATCTTCTGCCGAAGCTCACGGACATTACCCGGCCACGGATGGGTCAGCAATGTCTTACGGGCTTCCGCATCGAACCCAGTCACGCTACATTCCAATTCATTGTTGGCAATCTCACGGAAGAACTCCGCCAACGGTATGATGTCCTCCTGACAGTCACGCAAGGGCGGAACAGTTATCTCGAAGTCGTGCAAACGGTACAGCAAATCCTGTCGGAAACGTTTTTCAATGACCGCTTTCTCCAGATCCTCGTTGGTGGCGGCGATGATGCGGACATTGAAGCTCTTGTCCGTCTTGTCACCTATAGGGCGGTATCTCCGTTCCTGTATGGCACGGAGTAACATCTGCTGGGTTTCCAATGCGAGATTGCCTACCTCATCCAAGAACAATGTGCCACCCTCTGCCTCATTGAAGTATCCTTTCTTTGTGCTGTCCGCACCCGTAAACGCGCCTTTGACATGTCCGAAGAATGCCGAGGGCGCAAGGTCTTTGGAGAGTGAACCGCAGTCCACAGGCACAAACGGTTTCCCTGCCCTTTTGCTCTTATCATGCAGATGGTGGGCGATATGCTCCTTGCCCGTGCCGTTCTCTCCGAATATCAGCACGCTCATATCAGTAGGGGCAACTAATCTTATCTGTTGCATGATTTTCTGAAAGGCGGAACTGTCACGGGCAAAAACGGGCATACGATTTCGTCCGATACTCCGTTCTTTCAGGATGGTATGAAGCAGAGGCATAAGTTTATCCTCCACAAGCTGCTTGGGGATATAGTCCAGCGAGCCGAGTTTCATACTTTCGACTGCCGTATGCACTTCGGCATAGTTGGTCATGATGATTAACGGTTGTGTCATGCCTTCCTTGCGCATCCATCGTAATAGGTCGATGCCGTCACCGTCGGGTAGTCGTAGGTCAGAAACCACGATGTCCCCGTCTGAGGCTTGTTGCAGAAGTTTCTTCGCGGTCGAGAGGTGGTAAGCCTGCACGGTACGGAATCCTTCCCGTGCCAGCAGGTTGCAGACAAACTCGCAATACACGATATTGTCCTCCACCACGATGATTCTTGTTTTATCCATTTTCGTATTTTTCCTTTCTTCTTTTGCCTGCCGGATAATTTCAGCACCTTTATCCAGCACAGCCGGTCACCGCTTTGCATATCGCTTCGTCATCTGGAGTGGCACTTCCATGAAGTTGGGCGTAAAGTTCCCTCAATGGCTGGTCGGCACGGAGAATCTGCCATGAACTTCGCAGATGGTGTGTAAGTGTGTCCAGTTCTTGGAGGTCTTTACGCTGTTCTGCATCCTTGACCGCCTGCATTTCCTTTTCGGTTTCCGCTATCAGTTTGTCCAGCATGACGGATTCATTGCCATAAGATAGCAGAGTGGAAAAATCCGGCTTTTCATCCAATATGCTGCTTAATGCGCATTTATCCGTAATCTCCATCAGTTCGGATATGGAGAACGGCTTGAACAGGCATCCGGCAAATCCACGCCCT
This sequence comes from Parabacteroides sp. AM17-47, assembly GCF_003434625.1. Taxonomy (NCBI): domain Bacteria; kingdom Pseudomonadati; phylum Bacteroidota; class Bacteroidia; order Bacteroidales; family Tannerellaceae; genus Parabacteroides; species Parabacteroides sp. AM17-47. Next base: position 15,008 of record NZ_QTLI01000017.1, on the reverse strand, counting down.
ATAAGTTCCTCCTTGCTGCAACTGCCCGAAGCGGTTGTCACGACTATGGGAATACTCTTCGAGTTGCCTACATTGGATGAGCGCAACAGTTCCAGCAGTTCAAAACCGCTTATCTCAGGCATATTCAGATCCGTCAGAAGCAGGCTGTATTCCTTTTTTCGTATCAGCTCCATCAGTACCGAAACATTGGTACAGGTATCGCAGTGCATCCCTTCATGGGCATACATTTCTTTCAACATAAGGAGAAGTACCTCGTCATTGTCGATGGCAATCACATCATGGCAGATATGATTATGGCGCATTTGCGCTTGAATTGTCTGTTCCGGCAGTTCCTCGGCTGTCTGCATGGGAATTTCCACCGTGAAGCGGCTCCCTTTGCCTTTCTCGCTTTCCAAGCGTATAGTTCCACCGAGCATCGCCACAATACGCTGCACGATGGACAATCCTAATCCGAAGCCGTCTTTTGCGGCGGCATTTGAAAGACGTTCAAATGCACCGAATACTCGTTGTTGCTCATCTTCGGTCATGCCCGTACCGGTATCTTCAACGATAAGTTTCAGCAAACCGTTATCATAATCCGCTGCCAATGATACACTACCGTTATCCGTGAACTTGATGGCGTTTGACAACAAGTTGTTGCCGATTTGCAGGATACGTTCCTTGTCGGTCAAAACCACCGCATCGGTGTGGCTCTCCACTATCAAAGTCAGCCCCTTGTTCATGGCAATGGGCATGAACTCCGTTTCAAGAATATGCGTGATTGCGGAAATCCTGCAAGGGGAAAGGTTGGGTTGCTCCTTGCCGTTGTCCAGACGGAAGAAATCCAGCAGCGTGTTGAGCATCTCCCGCATACGCTCGGAAGATTGCCGGATATTATCCACATACATGGTGCTTTTATCCGCGCTACAACTTTTCTGCATCAGTCCGGCATAGCCTCATTTTGTCAATCGTATTTTTTCGTGGTAGAAGTAGTTTACGATGACAGGTTTGCCTTTTTCCGAGCGTCCGTATGGCAGATCGTTTATACGATACGGGAAGCCCTGCTCCTTGGCGTAATTTGAAATGTCCTGCTCCAATGCCTGCCAGTATTCAAGCCTTTTTTTATTGTAAATTTCCTCGTAAAGCGGTATGAGGTCAGGATACTTCTCACGGATATACGTCATTATCCCGCCTTTGAACTGCCCGCGTAAATTCAGGTTTTCAAGCCAGATTAAATCAGCATAATCTTTTACCTCCTCTATTATTGCCTTCACGTCTGTTATTCTGGGGAATATGGGCGAGACGAAGCATACGGTGCGGATACCTGCCTCGTATGTCTGACGCATCGCTTTCAGACGGCGTTCAATGCTTACGGCGTTGTCCATATCTGCGCAGAACTGCTCGTCGAGCGTATTGACAGACCATGACACAGTCACTTTGGGAAAACTCTTCAACAGGTCGAGATCGCGAAGGACAAGATCGGACTTTGTGCATATCATAATCTCGGCATCGCTTCCTCGCAGCTCTTCGAGCAGCCTTCGGGTACGGTGGAATTCTTCTTCATACGGATTGTAACCGTCCGTCACAGACCCTATTACAACACGTTCACCGTCGTATTTATGAGGATTCGTTATCGGCTTCCAGTTTTTTACATCTAAAAACGTACCCCACGGCTCGGTGTGCCCGGTGAACCGTTTCATGAACGATGCGTAGCAATACCTGCAGGCGTGGGGACACCCTACATAAGGGTTGACCGAATATCCTCCCACCGGCAGAGAGGATTTGGTCATTACACTCTTTACATCTATTTCCTTTATTGTATCCATATTCATTGTATTCGTCTGGTAAATTGTTCCGGCAATTCCTGAATCATTCTTTCGTCGCCCATAATCGGCAGCAAATCCTCTTTCATGAACACCGGTATGCCATGAGCCTTTGCCTGTTCTGCAATGCTAAGCACCCATTCGGGGCGCGAATATGACTTTCCTTTTCGGTTTCCGGTCTCTGTGCCTATGACAATCCAGTCAATTCCCTCGAAATCAATCTCGCCGATATCATCGAAGAGAGGTTCAAACGTGACATGGTAGTGTCGTGCTTTGATATTCTTTTTCAAATCATCAATCCTCCTTTTCTCGGAACTGCGCGTGACGGTCACGCCCATCCATACGTTCTCGTCGTCAGAGGAGAAACTGATTTTGTCAGGGCGCTTCGTCAGAAAGATATAGGCGTGCTGGGGATTGCTGCTGATCCGCTCGAAAATTTCTGCGTTCCATTCAGGCTTCCAATCGGAGAAATCGCTCATTCCTGTCATGAGCCACACATGAGGACGGGACGTATCGATGATGCGCAGTTTTCGTTCCATGTATTCAGGCACGGAAAAGTCGTCGGTAATGTGGAAACGGCGGCAGTTGTTACGGGCATAGCAGTAAGGGCATCCTATAGTGCACCCTACCACTATGTTCATGTTTTTTATCAGGGATTTAATGCAGACACTCATAACACAACTGTTTCTCCGTCCTCCGGGATAATCAGCCGGCTCATGTCGGCTTCGTGATGCGTTGCCTCATTGCGCAGAATTGCACGGGTGGTCTGGCAATGGTCGATGGCATCCATGTGTACGGCTATCAGCTTGATATGCGAAGGCAATTCGTCAAGTATCTGCATCACTTCGTTCTCGTCGGGGATGATAGGACCGTCCGTTTTGGAAAATTCGGGAAAGATTGCACCTCCGGAGTTTACCACGATATAGTCAGGATTGAACCGTTCCACGGTGTCTCGGATACATGCTTCCCATCGGCAGTCACCCATTATATAAACGGTCGGGAAGCCCTCGGCTTTTAGCACATAACCTGATACAGGTCCCATCATCTGCCCGATCTGCCCGAAACCATGATGTCCGGTCGTGCGGTAAATGGATATGCCGTCTATTGTTTTTATTTCTTCGATGGGTATCACATTTGTAAATCCGTCGTTTCTGATGGCGTCCGCGTCCTGGGGCTGAACGTAGAAAGGAATTTCTTTGGGCAAATGTGTGGGGACACTCGGCTCGTAATGGTCGATGTGATTGTGGGTCAGGAGCACCATGTCCACGCCTCCGATAATATCCTGAATAGGAATGGTGAGGTGTACCCTCGGTGTTTTATTCACACCGAGGGCCGATATCAAAGTGCCTTTGTCGGCTAAAACGGGGTCAATTAGCATGGTGTGTCCCGCATACCTGATTTTCAAGGTGGCATTGCGCACCAATTGTACTGTGGATGTCTTTTTCATGACTATATGTCTTGTTATTGATTACGGGTGCAAAGTTCGGAAGAATCCGGCGAAACATCTATGCCTGAAAAAACGGTAATTATGCCATTTTGATAAATGAAATTATTATCTTTGCAAAAACGACAAGGATATGGACGAGATAATCAACCCTGATCGACTGGTCAGCGTACCGTTCAACAAGACACGCTGCGGCGTGGATTTTTACATCAATACTGCCATAAACAAGGACATCGGACTTGTGCTGACAGAAAACAAGCGGTTTAAGACAGACTTCTTCAGCTTCTACTTTTTCCGTAAGGCAAACGGATATTTGCTACTGAACTTCCGCAAGATTGAACTGCGCGACGGCATGGTTCTCCTGCTTTCACCCCATCAGCAACAAGAGTGGCATGTAGATGAGACGGCGTTGGATTACACGTTCCTTATATTCCGCGAAGATTTCATGCGTACTTTTATCGCCGACAAGTTCTTCGTTTTTCGCCTTTTGTATTGTTACCAGACAGATACGCCGCCTTACATCAATGCCACACATGACGAAATGAAGGAATATATGCGGCTGCTCGGAAAGATTAAGTATGAGCTGATGAATCCAGTGTCCGATACGTACAATATCATTGTTTCCTTACTATATTATCTTTTGCTGATTATCAATCGTACATACGCTGCCGCCTATTGCTTGCCCGCTGAAATTGCTAAAAACAATTTCGCTTTTCGGTTCAAGGACTTGTTGGAACAGAATATCCGCACCCACCAGCGGGTGCAGGAATATGCAGACATGCTTCATGTCAGTCGCATCACACTCAATAACTCAGTAAAAGCCCAATTCGGAGTATCAGCTACCCATTTGATAAAACAACGTCTGCTTGAGGAACTGAAGAACGAATTGCTATTCTCCAACCGCACTGTCAGTGAAATGGCGGATGATTTCAATTTCTCTGATCCGAGCCATCTCATGCGCTTCTTCAAACAGCAAACAGGCAAAACATTTACTCAGTACATGACGGATTACAATAAAGGCATATACGAATAACTTCTTAATATAGTCGATAGCGGCTATCGAAATATGGTTGTTGATGTTCAGGCGTTTTTGTACTGCATGAACCATTTTACGATTTCTGGATCTTCGTGCGAGCCGAGTAAGAAAGGCTTGTCGGTATCCAGCGTCTTTATCCGTGCCATGTCGTCGGCCGACAGGGTGAAGTCTAATATGTCGAGATTCTGCTTCATGCGTTCCGGTTTCACAGACTTAGGAATAATTATGCACACTGATATTTATCGCGCCCGGACAGGTGTTCGGTGCGGAAGATGACGGCATGCAGTTCCAACCAGATGGCTACCTGCTTATGTTCCATCCCGACCTGCTGCGGAATACACCTCTCGGGCGGATAATGCGTGAATATTCGTTCTTTTCCTACGAGACAAACGAGGCATTGCACCTTAGTGTGGAAGAACGGCAAATCATCATGGATTGCTTCCACAAGATTCAATATGAATTGAACCATCCGATACACCGTCACAGCAAGAACCTCATCACAGACAGCATCAAGACGTTCCTTGATTACTGCACACGTTTCTATGACCGCCAGTTCATCACACGCGACAACCAAAACCGAGACATCCTCGCAAGATTTGAGCGGTTGCTTGACGAATACTTCCATGATGGGGCTGCTAAACGGATAGGCTTGCCCACTGTACAGTATTGTGCAGACAAGCTCTGCCTCTCGCCCAACTATTTCAGTGATTTATTGAAAAAAGAAACAGGTTCAACCGCCCTACATTTCATTCATGACAAGTCTATTGAAATAGCCAAGACGGAACTTGCATCTACAGACGACACCGTTAATGAAATCGCCTATAATCTCGGCTTTCAGTACCCGCAACATTTTACCCGACTGTTCAAGAAAGAGGTAGGTTACACTCCGAATGAATATAGAGCGCAAGTGTCGTGAGAATTGGATTAGTACAGAATATTAGAACCCAACACCTCTCTTGCGCTTAACTTTCTTCCTTCTGCGAAGTATATCCACCATTTCCTGATTGGCTTCCGCATCAGCAGCGTTATAAGATGAGCCACTGCTTTTTAGCAATCCCCAAGAGCCGTTGAACAACTCGCTTTGTGCCGTGCCGGACGGTGCGCTTGGTGTAGCCGTTTCATATATTCCGGCTGTTATTCCCATACGTTCCCTGCATCTGTTGTGCTGCAAAGCCGCGTCAATCTTGGAATAACTGAAACGCCTGTCCACTTTGGAGCCGTTGAAATGGTAGCCATTCATGGAGAATACAACACCCTGCACCTCGCTGGTCTGCCCCTTATGCTTGAAATGTACTTCCACTCCCTGCCGTTTCAGGTTGGCGATAAGCACGTTCCAGTTGCCGCATCTGCCGACTTCCATTTTGATGATGTCGTAAAGCGCATATTTCGTCCTGTCTGGCTCTTTCAGGCGGTTGCGTTTGACATTGTCCTTTCCGCCAGCCATATGCAAGCCGTATTTCAAGGTCAATTCCTTGCAGATGCGGGTACTGCGCAGACGCTCGTGCCTGTCCGATATGGTATTGCCGTTGTTGTCTATGCGGTTGAAAGCAATATGCACGTGCGGATGCTCCTTGTCGAAATGCTGGGCGATGAAGAACTGCGTATTCTTGATTCCCATCCGTTCCATATATTCAAGCGCGATGCCTGCCATGATACGGTTCGTCAGCCGTAACTCATCCTCTTTGGAAAAACTCAACGCGATATGTCCGACAGGTTTTGTCACCTTATCGTTCATCCGTGACTGGGCATTGAAACTCATGGCGATAGTTTCCAGATTTTCCATAAACAAGCCTTCGCTTGCTACTATCTGCGTATCCTTCTTCTTGTCGATGATGTAATCCACCACACCCTTGAAGTCGCTTCCTTTTACGATTTTCGCCATCATATCCCTATCTTGGTTATAAGTTCATGAATCCTTGCCACTGCCACCTTGCAGTCCCACCGTTCATCGTGGAAGCCTCCGGCGTTTGCCTTACGCGCAAGCTGGTTGAGATTGTTAGCCATGCCGCAGAGTTGGCGGATGTATCCGGCATGTTCCTCCGACAGCCGTTCTTTCACATGACCGTTACGGAAACATTCCCTCATGTACTCGCTTGGTGATACGCCCGCCTCATGCGATCGTGTCAGCAGGCGGAAGTAGTCGGCTGCCGTCATTTTCACTGCGATACGGTATTTCAGTTTCTCGGTTGCTTCCTTCTTGGGGCGACCTCCCTTGTTGCGTTCCTTGTGTTCCTTTGTCTGTTCCATATTTTATTCCTTTTAATTCGGTTACTGATTCAACTGTATAGACCGACGGGATGCCACCTCCTGCAATTTGGATGGTGGGTGGCAAGCGGTTTCGGTACACCCGAAACACAAACTTGCTACCTCCCAATCCTTAAGGAATGAGTTTCGGGCATCTCCCGTTTTTCTCATTCGGGATGTCATAATCCCAACCCTTTCTTCTTGGGTTTTACGATAGTTCTTGGCGGTGGACTAACGGCTAATTTCTGCCGGATTCCACGCAGGTAATCGTTCAGGTCTTTATGCCCTTTGTAGTTGTCGGAGAAGTCGCGGATGCGTCCGGCGAACTTCCTTTCCAATTCCCGATACGCCTTTCTTCCCGCCTCGTCATTGTCGAGCATGCAGTGGATACGTCCATACCCGTGCAGCACATCTATAGCTTTGGAAACATTGGCGGTCGAATTGAGGATGACGTAATCCTGCCTGTCAAGGTCGGGCAATTTCGAGCAGTTCCTCTTCCGCAACGTGAGGAATGAAAGATAGTCCATCATGCCCTCGAATACAAGGCATTTCTCTCTCGCTTCTCCCTGTTGCCGAATATGGCTGATGTCTTTGGGTGCGACACAGCCTTTGAAAAAACGGTTACGCACTTCAAATCCTCCCGCCACATTCGGAAAACCGATGGCGAAATAGGGCTTGCCGTTATGGGTGAAGTGGAGCTCTTTACATTGCGCCTTTGCCAAAGCGATGTTTATGCCCCGTTCCTGCAAGTATCGGAGCAATGCCGGATGGGTGAGTTCGCCCACCTCCAAATGTTGGAAACTCGGTTCGGATGCCTGCTGGCGAAAAGAGAAAGATATGGGACGGATGTGTGGTGCCTGTTCCGCTATCTTGCCAAGCAGATAAGGCACATGGTCGGATGCGTACAGTACCCCTGCAAGTGCGATGATGTTACCACCTCTTCCCAGTCCATAATCGAACCACAGGTTGCGGTCGGTGTTCACCTTGAACGAGGCTTCCGTTTCCTGACGGAACGGGGATTTATACCACAGGCAGTTTCCCTGTTGCTTTACGGGCGAATAACCCAAACTTTGCAGATAGTCCGCAATTTTGATTTGTTTTGCTTCTTGGATGTTCATGATATAATTTCTATGGATTTGATGATGACTGTAAAAACGTTGATTTGATGAATGGGATATGTATTGTCCTATACGTTAATGCTTTATATTCTCAACATCTTCTCAACAAACCACTCACAAATAGAGAATCCAACAAACTGATGCTGTTTCCCTCTCAACTTTTCTTTTCGATTGTTGAGAATTTGTTGAGAGTGTATGCTGTTTATTATCAGTATGGTTATATCATTATTCATCAATTCAACAAAAAAAGAATAGTATTACAGGGATTCAAGTTGTTCCCTTGTGACGGTGTAGAAACGACCGACTCTTTTTATCGGCTCATATCGGCACTCCCGATTGTAATTGAATTGGTAAGTGGTATATGTAAGCCCGTTAGAGGCAGGAGTAAGTTTCCAACATTCCTGCAATACCTTTCTGACTTGGTGCTTCTCCACCTTTACCTGCGAATGTACCAGCAAAAGAAGAATGTCGTTGTGGCAGAACGAGAATGTGTCCGTGCCGACACTTTCCATAATGTCAAGGATAAGTTCGCACATCTCTATCTCCAATCGGTTGCGGTTGCTGCGGATAATCTTCTGCAAGGCTTCGGTATGCAGCAAAGAGGGCGCAAACCACATACGGCTTTCCTTTTCGGTGGAAAGTTGTCTGTATTGCAGGTAATACAGAAAGGCAGGTATCTCAGCTTTCAGCTTTTGCAGGAAGTCTGTGTCATCGGATTGCAGACGGTCTATCTTGCGCACCCAATAGCGTGTTTCACCTGCATCAATGATAACAGGCAGATACTCGTTGTTGGAGCATAGCACGAACTTGGCAAAGAACGCTATCTCGTCACGGTCTTTGCCTTTGGCTTCCACCTTGTAGGAAAGTGTGGTGCTGAGGTTCTTCAACCGCTCGCTGTCCTCCCTGCGGTTGAGCAATACCTCGTCCACCACGATGAGCAGTTTTCCTGCCCAGTCGGAATTGAACTGGCTGCGGAAGTCCTCGTTGGTATTGAAAGTGACATTGTTTTGAAACACAGCTTTCAGGAAGTTCAGGAATGTACTCTTGCCCGTGTTGCGTTCTTCTGATACCAACAGCAGGATAGGCAGTTTCTGCACGGGTTGCAGGTAGAGCAATTGAAGATAGTCCATGCCCAATTCATACTGTTCACCGAAGATATGGCGCACCAATGACCGGATACAGGGAAACTCGCCTTGTTGCGGACGGTGTCCTATCGGCTCGTAGAGGTTCAGGAACTTGTCCACCACGGGACGGTAGTCCACATGGTCGGGGACGGTGCAGAAGCCGTCGTACTTCGGCACGGTGGCGAGATAGTCCTTGCCGTAGTCCTGCCTGTTTCGTTGTTCCACACGATGCGCTTCTTCACATAGCCTCCGTTCAGACGGGGCTGGTTCACTAACTTGTAGAGGGTAGTACCCACACGGATAAACTCCTCATTTTCAAAGTTGCCTTGTTTCATTAGCACTTCATTTTTTTGTTTAATCAGTGCAAAACTCGGCAATTAGCGCAGAACGGATTAACAACTCACGCATACCTCACGTAAGATTTTCTTGGATTTGGCTTTATGACATACAACAAAAGCCCGAAGAAATGCCATTCTAATGGATTTTTCTTCGGGTTTGTCGTAATCGTACGTATGAATGGCAATACACCTATTCACATACTCGTATAAATACATTGTTGGCAATGGGAATACGCATAGGTCTCACTACTTCATGTCGTCATATCATTAGAACTTATGCCTGATAATTAGACATATCCCAACCATTTATACCCAGCGAAAAGAAGATATTTGTTTTCTCTTTTCGCAAGTACAGCCTTTTAAATATGGCATTGCGCACCTGTTCCGCACCGAAGCTGTCAATGCGGAAAGCAAGTGCGACTATCATCGGAAAGCTGAACACATCGGCATGATACCCGTTCTCCTGCCGAACATACTTCTGTACCTCGTATTCTTTTAATGCTCCACTGTTATAGATGTTTCTGATGGCAGAACGAAGTGTCGGAGCAATTACTCCGAACAGTTCCACCAATTCCGGCTCGCTCATCCAAATGTTTGAGACATTCTCCGGCATGATGATATTGCCGGATTCATTCACTGTTATGCTGTTTCTTCTCATACTCATGACATCGTTATTCCGTTAAACGTCTTACTCAGTTTGTCGCCGAACATGGTCAGGTCGTTGTCGAGCTTCTGCGTGGTTATCTTTGCGTAGAGTTGGGTCGTGACTATATTCGTATGTCCCAACACACGGCTTACGCTTTCAATGGGCATCCCCTTGCTCAAAGCTAATGTTGCGAAGCCATGACGACTGCAATGAAATGATATTGACTTGGTTATGCCACATTCCCTTATCATCCGTTTCAACGGTTTGCAGATAGACCAATAGTTCAAGCCGGGGAATATACGATTGTCTTTCTGCATCGGTCGGTAGCGTTCGACTATCTGCAAGGGTATATCCAGCAGCTTCACTTGGAAGGCGACTTTTGTCTTGTGGCGTTTGGACAATATCCACTTCTCGCCGTTCACCTCCACGATGTTGTCATTCGTCAGTTCCTGAATGTCCACGAATGACAAGGCGGTGAAACTGGCAAAGATGAAAATGTCACGGATGTATGCGAGCTTGCTGTCTGCAAACTCATGTGTCATGACCGCTTTCAGTTCATCCTCCGTCAGATATTCCCGTTCTTTCACATTGGGGCTGATATGAAACTGGATGAAAGGATTGCGCGGTATCAACCCGTTATAATGCGCTTTCATGACCACGCCTTTCAGCCACATACAGTTTGCCCATATCGAACCGTTCCGCAATCCGGCTTCAGTCGAGAGGTATGCGGCGAACTCCTTGATGAAATCGGGAGTAAGTTCCAACATGGACATATCGCTGCGTCTGTAAAACGACTTGATAAAGGCGGCTACATGGTTTCTTGCCCGTACACGTGCCCGATAGGTAGCCATTACCCTGTCTTTGCCTACCCGTTTCTTGAACACTTCGTTCTCACGGTCGAATGCTTTTAGCAGCGTCTCATACTCGCTGCCGATTCCCTGATAGGCGTTGCGCACCATCTCAGCCGTAACAAATGCCTCGCGGTCTGAAATGCGCTGGTAATGTTTGATGATTTGCGCCTTGATGTTGTCAAGGGCAAGGTTGATGTCTCGTGCCTCGCGGCTCTTGCCTTTCGCCTTGTTTCCTTTCACGTCCCAAAGCGTTTTCGGGATGTTCTGCTTACAACTGAACTGCGCCACAGTCCCGTTGATTGTCACTCGTCCCATGATGGGGACAATACCGTTTTTCTCCTTGCTGCCGTTCACGTAGAACAGAACCTTGAATGTGCTTCTTGCCATACTCGTTTTTTGTTTGCAAAGTTATTACTCAACGAGTTAGACCTTGATATGCCAACCTGTGCCACAAGCTGCCAAATACAACACGGTGTGTTAAAAATCACCATTCGGCGGGTAATGATTTGGAGACCGTTCTTCTTCATAAATCCGCTTTCCTTTACGTTACCTCGATTTTTCGCCTGTCCTCATTTGTCTTCGCAAACGCCTTATTGACAGGCATTACGAAGACATTTGTCCCTTTTTATTCGTCTTTTCCAGAGATTTATTGTATATTTGTTACCTGAAGTTACGAAAAGAGTGTAATTTATTGGAAATGAGCATTGGGTAATCGC